>NZ_JBJGZH010000016.1:0-113320 GCF_054050415.1 Geodermatophilus sp. SYSU D01180
CACCCGCCCCCCCCCCCGCGGCGGGCGCCGCCCCCCCCACCACCCACCCCCCCCCCCCCCCCCCCCCCCCCCCCCCCCCCCCCCCCCCCCCCCCCCCCCCCCCCCCCCCCCCCCCCCCCCCCCCCGGGACTGCTCCCCATGCTCCGCACCTGCCGCACTGCGCAGGGACACCCGCGGCTCAGGACCGGCACCGACTCGGCGCGGCCCCGCGGCACCGTCCGAAGTGGGGGGCAGATCGGGGGGCAACCGGCCGCTCAGGACCGCTGCAGACCGCTCAGGACCGCTCGGGATCGTCCGAGGACACGCGTAGCCTGCGCGTTCGCCGGGTCACCAGGCCCGGGACCGGCCTCCCTCGCGGGTTCGAGCCCCGTCACTCACCCTGCGCACAGAGGCCCTGGCCGGGATCCCCGGCCAGGGCCCCTGTCGTTCCCGGGGGTGCGTCGGCGCGGCGGGCGGACCAGGATGGCCCCGCGCCCCGTCGAGCCGAGGAGGGACGCCGTGCCGGACACCCCGCCACCCCGCGCCGGGCGACCGCGACCCGGCGCCCGCGACCCGCTCGCGGCCGGGTGGGACCGCGACGAGGCGGCCGCCGAGCGGGACGCCGACGCCCGCGAGCGCGACCGGGACGCGGAGGACCGCGACGAGCGCGCCGTCGAGCGCACGGCGGCCGCGGGGCACCGGCTCGTGACGGCCGACCGGGACACCGCGGCCGACCGGGACGCCGCCCGCGCCGACCGCGACGCCCAGGAGTCCGACCGCAAGGCCGCGGCCCGTGACCGCGAGGCGGCCGCCGCCGACCGGGACGCGGCGGCGCGCGACCGGGTCACCGCCCGGGCGGACCGGGAGCAGGCCGCGGTCGACCGGGCGCAGGACCACTGAGCGCGGGGAGCGGTCAGTCAACCGTCCCCGTGCGGATGACCTCCTCGGCCACCTGGCGCAGCTTGACGTTGCGGTGGCTGCTGGCGGTCCGGAGCAGGCCGAACGCGGCCTCCTCGTCGACCTTGCGCAGCGCCATGAGGATGCCGATCGCCATGCCGATCCGCCGGTTCGACTCGAGCGCGACGCGCAGGTGCGTCAGCTGCTCGTCGGCGGTGAGCAGGTTCTTCTCCATGCGGGCCACCTCGTCGGCGGACCGCTGCAGGGCGGCGGCGACCGCCGTCGAGGTCTCGCGGGGCGAGGGGCGCGACCGGTGGTCGGCGCGGGCGCCGGGGTCGAGCGGCGGGGGCTCCGCGGGGAGGTGGTCGGCCACCGGGGGCCTCCGTGCGGGCGGGGCGGAAGAGCCGGGACACGGGGTGCCCGGGGCTGGACACCTGGTCGTTCCCCCGACGGTAGCCGACGCCGCTCGCTCAGCGGCCGGACTCCGGTTCCGGAACGGATGAGTCCAGCGGGTGGGCGCGCTCGTCGGCGGGCAGCCGGGCGACCAGGAGGGTGACCGCCGCCAGCACCGGCGGCGCCAGCCCGGCCACGAGGAACGCCGCCTGCAGGCCGGCGCCCTCGCCCAGCGGCCCGGCCAGGGCCACCGACACCGGCACCAGCGCGCCCGAGACGACGAAGTCGAGGCTGGACACCCGCCCGAGCAGCGCGGGCGGGACGCGACGCTGCAGCAGGGTGCCCCAGATCGTCATCCCGCCGTGCACCCCGGCACCGACGAGGACGGCGGCGGCGATCATGACCGGCACCGACGTCGCGGTGCCGAACGCGACGAGCGGCAGGCAGCCGGCGGCCCACAGCAGCACCGTCGTCGTGAGGTAGCGGCGCGGCAGGGGCCGTGAGGCGACGACGAGCGAGCTCAGCGCGCCGCCGACGCCGGAGCCGGCGAGGACCAGGGCGTGCTCGACGGGGCCGCCGCCGGCGCGCTCGCGCAGGGCGAACGGCGTCAGGACCTGCAGCGGCCCGGTGGTGACCAGCAGCATCAGCGCCCCGAACAGCAGCGTGGCGAGCAGCCAGCGGGTGCGCACGAGGAAGCCCAGACCCTCGTGCAGGTCGGCCAGCAGCGCCCGCGCCGGGTGCGCCGGCCCGTCCGCGGCGCGGTGCACGGGCAGCAGCGGCAACCCGAGGACGCAGACGGTGGCCGCGAGCGAGGTGGCCGCCGTGGCCAGCAGCGCCGCGCCCGGGGAGGCCGCCGCCACCAGCAGCCCGGCCAGCGCGGGCCCGGTGACCTGGTAGAGCAGCGGCCGCATCGCGCCCTCGAGGCCGTTCGCGGCCAGCAGCTGCTCCTCCGGCAGCAGCGCGGGCACCAGCGCCGAGTAGGCCGGGTAGTGCAGCCCGAGCCCCGCCCCGCCGAGCAGCCCGGCGACGGCGAGCAGCGGCAGCGGCAGCGCGCCGGCCACCGACAGCGCCCCGGCGAGGCCCACCGGCACCGCCGCCAGCAGGGTGACGGCGACCAGCAGGTGGCGCTGCGGCACCCGGTCGGCGAGCACCCCGCCGGGCAGCGCCATCGCCAGCGTCCCGACCGCGGAGGCGCCGGTCACCAGCGACAGCTCCGCCGGGCCGCCGCCGAGGGCCACCACCTGCCAGACGGCGGTCACCGCCCAGGCGCCGTTGGCCACCAGCGACAGGGCCAGGGAGAGCGCCAGCCGGCGGTAGGCCGCCGAGCGCAGCGGCGCCAGCGCCCGCGGGGAGGCGGTCACCCGGCCATGGTCCCTCGCCCCGTTCCGGAACCGCGCATGGACCGGGCCCGGACCGGGCACCGCTCCCCCGTGGGGGACTGGCGGGAACAGCTGGACGGCATGCCCTTGGAGAGCCGGCTCAAGGCCCTGCTCGTCTACGAGCTGGCCTCCGACCGGGTGCCCGGGCAGCCGCTGGACGTGACGACGGCGGCGGTGCGGGCCGTCGCGACGGCGGAGGGCCTGGACACCGGCCAGCCGTGGATCGACGCGGCCGCCGCGCGGATCACCGCGACCCCGGACGGGGCCCCGGGCGCCTGACCCCGGTGTGCCGCCTGTGACGGCAGGGGCGGGTGCGCCGCCCCGATCCGGACACGCACCGGGCGGTGCTGGCCCGCCGCCGCGCCGCCTCGGACCCTGGCGGCATGACCACTGCCTTCTCCTACGGGACCGCGCACGCGGTCGTGATGGTCGGCTCGGTCGGCAGCCCCGAGGGCCTGCAGCCCCGGCAGATCGGTCCGGCTCACGCGACGATCGGCCGGGTCACCGGCCGCAGCCGCAAGTCGCTGTGCGGCGCGTACGTGGCGGTGGACGAGCAGACGGAGTGGCCGCCGGAGGAGTACGAGGAGCACCAGCTCTGCCAGGACTGCGCGGAGCTGGCCCGCCTCTGAGCTGCCCTCAGCCGCCCGCGACCGAGGGCAGCACCTGCACCACCGACCCGGCGGGCACCGGGGTCGCCAGGCCCGCGGAGAAGCGGACGTCGTCGCCGTCGACGTAGACGTTGACGAAGCGGCGCACCTCCCCCGCCTCGTCGCGGATCCGCCGCTCCAGCACCGGGTGGGTGGCCGCCAGCGCGTCGAGCAGGCCGGCCAGCGTCGCGTCGCCCGGGTCCACCTGCAGCCGCCGGGAGCCGCCGGCCAGGTCGGCCAGCACGCCCGGCAGCAGCACCTCGACGCTCACGGCAGCACCGCCGCGCGGACGCACAGGACGTCGGGCAGGTGCTCGGCGACCGTGGTGAACGTGTCGCCCTCGTCGGCGCTGGCGTAGACGCAGCCGTCCCGGGTGCCCACGTAGACGCCGGTCGGGTCGCCCTCGTCGACGCAGACGGCGTCGCGCAGCACCGAGGTCCAGGACCGGTCGGGCAGCCCCGCGCCGAGCTCGGTCCAGGTGGCGCCGGCGTCGCGGGTCCGGTGCACCCGCAGCCGCCCGTGCGGCGGCACCCGCTCGGCATCGGCGACCAGCGGCACCACCCAGGCGGTGCCCGGGGTGCGCGGCGAGGCGGCCACCGGGAAGCCGAAGTCCACCGGCAGGCCGGCGGCGATCGAGGTCCAGGACGCGCCGCCGTCGTCGGTGCGGAAGACGCCGAAGTGGTTCTGCGCGTAGAAGCGGTCGGGGTCGCCCGCGTCGGCGGCGACCTTGTGCACGCACTGCCCGTACCCCGGCGACGGGTCGGGCAGGAACGGCGCGGTGATGCCGGCGTTGCGCGGCGCCCACGTCGCCCCGCCGTCGTCACTGGCGTAGACGCCGCCGGCGCTCATGGCCACCAGCACCCGGTCGGTCGTGGGGTGCGGCAGGACGGTGTGCACCGCGCCGCCCCCGCCGCCCGGCTCCCAGGTCGGCCGGTGCGGGTGGTCCCACAGGCCGCGGACCAGCGCGAAGGTGCGGCCGCCGTCGTCGCTGCGCCACAGCGAGTGCGGCTCGCACCCGGCCCACACGACGCCGGGACGGCCGGCGGCGTCCGGGCGGATCTGCCAGACGCGGGCCAGCGCGGCCCCGGTGTCGGCCGGGAAGCGGATCGCGCCCTGCTCGGTCTCGGTCCACGTGCGGCCGAGGTCGTCGGACCAGGTGACGGTCGGGCCCCAGTGGCCGTACTGGACCCCGGCCAGCACCCGCGGCGCCGGCCCCCGGGTGTCGACGCCGACCGCCGCCACCTCCTGCGCGAGCAGGTGCGGCCCGTCCAGGGTCCAGGTGCGGCGGCCGTCGTCGCTGCGGGCCAGCCACAGTCCCTTGCGCGTGCCGATGGCGAGCAGGTCGGTCACGGTGCCTCCGCGGCGTCCGCGGGACCCGGCGGGTCCCTCCCGGCACTGCAGACCGCGGCGGGCGCCGGAACTGAGCGGTGGGCCCGCTCAGAGGCGCGTGGAGCCCTCCGAGCCCTCGGCGGTCCGGCCGGGGTGCCCGTCGGCGTGCCGGTCGGCGAGGCCCGGGGCCAGCCGCTCGGCCTCCGCCCGCAGCTTGTCCGCCGCCGAGGCGTGCTCCTGGGCCGTCTCGGCCCGCTGCCGGGCCTCCTGCTCCGCCAGGCGGGTGCGCTCCTCGACCTCGGCGCGCTCGCGGCGGGCGCGGGCGGCCTGCTCGTCGGCCAGCGCCTGCTCCTTCTCCGCCTGCACGCCGCGCAGCCGGGCCTCCTCGAGGTGCTCGCGCGCCTGGGCGCGCTGCTGCTCGCGGCGGCGTGCGCCGGCCACCCGGCTGCGCTTGGCCAGGGCGAGCCCGATCAGCGCCAGCACGACGACCGCCACGACGACGAGAAGAACGATCAACCAGGTGTCCACGACGCTCTCCCTCCCGAGATCGACTCGGGAGTGCCCTGGTGAGCGGCCCGGGAAACCGAGATCACTTCAGCGCGGAGCCCGCCTGCCACTGGTCCCACGGGATGGTCCAGTCCGCGATCGGCGAGGTGAGCGGGCCCGCGTCGGAGTTGACGATCTCGACGACGTCCCCCGGCTGGGAGAACTCGTAGAACCAGCGGGCGTTCTCGTCGGAGAGGTTGATGCAGCCGTGGGAGACGTTCTCCCGGCCCTGCTGCGCCACCGACCAGGGGGCGCCGTGCACGAACTCGCCGCTGTCGGACAGCCGCACGGCCCACTTCACCGGCGTGCGGTAGCCCTCGGGGCTGTCGACGGGCACGCCGTAGGTGCTCGAGTCCATGACCCGGTCCGGGTTGAGCTCGGTGACCACGTGCGGGCCGTTGTAGCTCGGGTTGTCCGGGCTGCCGGCGCTCATCGGCCAGTCCTGCACCAGCGTGTCGCCGTCGTAGACCTGCATGCGGTGGGTCGCGGCGTCGGCGATCGACACGTGCCGGTCGCCGATGCGGAAGGAGACCGTGCGGTCCTTCTCGCCCCAGACGCCGTCGCCGAGGTCGACGCCGTAGAGGTCGGCCTCGAGGGTCACGTCGGTCTGCGCCGGCCAGTACTGCGACGGGCGGAAGTGCACCTCGGTGTCGCTGATCCAGCTCCAGACGCCGTCGGTCGGGTTCGAGCTAGTGACCAGCAGGTGGCTCTCGGCGGCGGCCTTGTCCGCGACCGGCTGCTCGAAGTACACGCGGATCGGCATGCCGACGCCGACCGTCTGGCCGTCCAGCGGGCCGATCGAGGGGGTGGTGACCGTCTCCGGGTCCACGGTGGTGAAGGTGCTGGTCGCCTCGGCCCGCTCGCCGTCGGCGTTCGTCGCGACGGCGGTGAGCGTGTAGGTGCTGCCGTAGGTGAGGTCCTCGACCGGCGTCCAGACCTCGGTGCCCTCGGTCTCGCCGTCGGCCACCTGGCCGGGCACGTCCGCGCCGGCCCCGTCGGTGACGGTGACGTCGGCGAGGTCGCCGTCGGTGACGGAGATCTCCACCGGGTCGGCCGGGGCGACGTCGACCGCGCCGTCGGCCGGCGCGAGCCGCAGCTGCGCGGGGTCCGCGTCCGCCGAGGTCGGGGCCGCGGAGGACGTCGACGACGCGGACGCCGACCCGCCGCCGTCACCCTGGCACCCGCTGAGCAGGACCAGCGCCCCCGCCGTGACCAGCGCAGCTGTCCGTCGCACCGTGTCGCCCCCTCGTCTCCCCGTGGTCGTGCCCGGTCCCAGGGCACGGCAGTACCCGCTCAGTGTCCCCGCGGATCACGGAACCGTGGCGTCCGCCACCCGGGGACCCCCGAGCGGGACGCCGTCGACCGCTGGTATCGTTCTCCCTCGTGACCCGGGCAGCCGGGAGACACGCGCCATTAGCTCAATTGGCAGAGCAGCTGACTCTTAATCAGCGGGTTCGGGGTTCGAGTCCCTGATGGCGCACAGCACACGAGAGCGGCTCCTCCCCGGCGGGAGGGGCCGCCGCTGTCGTCTCACGGGCCGTCGCCGGGGACCGTCCCCTCGAGCAGCGGCCGCTGGCGCGTCGAGAGCGGGGCGAGCTCCGCGTCGAGGGCCCGGTAGGCCTCCCCCTCCCGCGCGAGGAACGCCGTCCAGGCGCCCCGGTCCCGCCAGCGGTCGACGGTGAGGAAGCGGCCGCCGTCCTCCGCGTCGCGGAACAGCTCGGTGCCGGCGTGGCCGGCGGCCCGCCGGAACAGCCGCGCCCAGTCCCCGTCCGCCCCGTAGGCCGCGACGAACCGGTCCACGGCCGGGGGCGCGACGTCGTACTCCCAGATCCGCACGAACACGCCGGTCCGGACCTCCGGCTCAGCCCAGCCGCAGCCCGTGCCCGGCCAGCGCCTCGTCGAGGAGGCGCAGCGCCCTCGGGCCGACGCCGTGCAGCGCGGCGAGCGCCGCACGCGGGACACCGTCGAGCGAGGCGAGGTCCGGGTACCCGGCCTGCTGCAGGGCGCGGGTGGCCGGCGCACCGATCCGGGGCAGCTCGTCGAGCGGCGTCACGCCCGGGACCGTAGCGGCCCCGGGCGGGCCGGAGGGTCAGCCGCGGACCGCGCGCACCACCCGGCGGACGCCGAGCACCGCGGCGCCCGCGCCGGCCAGCCACGGCCCGGCGACGACCACCGGGTCGAGCAGCTGGTGCCGGACGTCCGAGCGCCCGCGGCGCGAGCGCAGGCCGCCGCGGGTGAACTCGGTCCGCAGGCCGGTGGCGGGCACGTCGGGCCGGCCGGAGGCGAACGACCGCAGGTGGTGCTCCCAGGCGTCCACCCGGTCGCCGACGACGAGCAGCAGCCAGTGCGCGAGCCGGCCCTCGCTGAAGCGGGCGTAGGCGTACCGGCGGATCGCCCCGGACAGGCCGCGCAGCGGCTGCGCGGTGCCGAACACCGGCGTCACGAAGGCGTGCTCGATCGACCGCTCCCGGCCCTCGGCGCCCGGCTGGCGCTCGGGGAAGTCCCAGTGGGCGCCGGTGTCGGCCGGGTACTGCAGCTTCGGGTACGAGGGCCGGTCGGCCGGGTCGAGGTCGGCCCCCCACCCGGGGATGCGGGCCCGCAGCTCCTCGCGGCTCGGCGGCGGGGTGCGCTTGTCGCGGACGTACGCGCTCGGGATGTCGGACTCGGTCATGGTCGCCCCTCAGGCCGCGTCGGGCAGGATCACCGGCTTGATGCAGCCGTCGAGCTTGCTGGAGAACACGTGGTAGGCCTCCGCGATGTGCTCCAGCGGGAAGCGGTGGGTGACCACCTCGCGCGGGGTCAGGTGGCCGTTGCGGACGTGCTCGAACATCCGCGGCCACTGCCGCTTCACCGGCGTCTGGTTCATCCGGAGCGTGAGGCCCTTGTTCAGCGCGTCGCCGAACTTCACCGCGTTGGGGATCGGCCCGTAGGCGCCGACGACCGACACCGTGCCGCCCTTGCGCACGCCGTCGATCGCCCAGTTGAGCGCGACCGGCGAACCGCCCTGCACCTTGAGCTTGGTCCCGGTCACGTGCTGGAGGAGGTTGCCGTCGGCCTCCGCGCCGACCGCCTCGATGACGACGTCGGCGCCCAGGTAGTCGGTCTGCTTCTTCATCTCGACCACGACGTCGTCGTGCTCGTCGTAGTCGATCGTCTCGGCGTGGGCCATGGTCCGCGCCTTCTCCAGCCGCTCCCACAGGTGGTCGACGACGATCACCCGGCCGGCGCCCATGAGCCAGGCGGACTGGGCGGCGACCAGCCCGACCGGCCCGGCCCCCAGGACCACGACCGTGTCCCCCTCGGCGATCTCCCCGAGCTGCGCGCCGAAGTAGCCGGTGGCCGCGGCGTCGGTCATGACGACGGCGTCCTCGTCGTGCAACCAGTCGGGGATCCGCACCGGGCCGACGTCGGCGAACGGGACGCGCACGTACTGCGACTGGCCGCCGTCGTAGCCGCCGGTGGTGTGCGAGTAGCCGTAGATGCCGCCGACCGCCGTCGCGTTCGGGTTCACGTTGTGGCAGTTGGAGTACAGGCCGCGGGCGCAGAACCAGCACGACCCGCAGAAGACGTTGAACGGCACCATCACCCGGTCGCCGACCTGCAGGTTCCGCACCGAGGGACCGACCTGCTCGACGACGCCGATGAACTCGTGGCCGAACGTGTGCCCGATCCGGGTGTCCGGCATCAGCCCGTGGTAGAGGTGCAGGTCCGAGCCGCAGATCGCCGCCAGGGTGACCCGGACGATCGCGTCGTTCGGGTGCTCGATCGACGGGACGTCCTTGTCCTCGACCCGGACCTTGTACGGCCCGCGGTAGACCATCGCACGCACGCAGCGCCCCTCTCCTCGTGCCGGGCCCTGCACACCGGCGCCGCCCCAGCCGTGCCCGGCGCCCGCCGGCCGGAAACGGTTCCGGTCGCCCGAGGGGCCGCGGACCGCTCAGGCGGTCGTCGCGCCGGGCGCCCGGGCGCCCGGGGACCGCCTCCGCTCCGTGGCACGGGTGACGCCGTCGAGCAGCCGGCGCAGGTCCGCGGCGTGCTCGCCGAGGTCCTCCTCCAGCCCGGCGAGGACGGCGCCGGCGTCGCGTGCGAGTCGCCGGCCGGCGCCGGTCAGGCGGACCAGGCGCCCACGGGACCGGGCGGGGTCCGCGACCGTCTCGACCAGGCCCAGGCGGACCAGGCCGGCGACGAGGTCCTGCTGGGCCTGCCGGGTGGTGCCCAGCCGCCTGGCCAGCTCCGCCGGGGCGACCCCGTCCGGCTCGAGGAAGGCGAAGACCAGGGACTGCGCCGCCGACAGCCGCGGCCACCCCCGGGCCGCCAGCTCCTCCCGGAGGACGGCGTCGAAGGACCGGCCGGCCTGCAGCAGCAGGTAGGCCAGCGGCAGCTCGTCCCGCCGTTGCACGGTCGTCAGGTTACCTGACACCCTGTCGACAGGGAACCTGACGACAGGAGGCCGGAGTGCGGATCGTGGTGTTCGGAGCGGCGGGCGGCGTCGGCCGGCACGCCGTGCGGCTGGCGGCCGGGCGCGGGCACGCCGTGGTCGCGGTTGCCCGCCGGGCGACGGGCCTGCCGGCGGCCGTCGAGTGCCCCGGGGACGTCCGCGACGCCGCCCTGGTCGCCGGGGCGGTACGCGGCGCCGACGCCGTCCTGTGGTGCGTCGGGGTCACCCGGTCCTCGGGCGGCGACGTCGGCCGGACGGCGCTGCCCGGGGTGGTCGCGGCCATGCGCGGGGCCGGGGTGCAGCGGTTCGCGGGGATCTCCGGCGCGGGGGCGGACCTGCCCGGCGACCGCAAGGGGCGCGGCGCCCGCCTCGTCTCGGGTCTGACCCACCGGCTGGCGCGGGACGTCGTCGAGGACAAGGAGGGCGAGTACCGGGTGCTCGCCGGCTCGGACCTGGACTGGACCCAGGTGCGCCCGCCGCGGCTGGCCGACCGGCCGGGCACCGGCCGGTACCGGCTGACGACCGAGGCGCCGGGGCTGCGCGCGGCTCCGCTGGCCAAGGCGGACGCCGCCCTCGCCCTGGTGGAACTGGCCGAGGGACGGGACTGGCTCTCGGCGGCGCCGTTCGTCGTGGCCGGCGACCGGTGACCGTGCTCGTCGCCGGGGCCACCGGCACGGTGGGGAGCGAGGTCGTCCGCCGGCTGGCCCGCCGCGGGGCCTCCGTCCGGGCCGGCGCGCGCGACCCACAGCGGGCGGTCGCGGCGCTCCCGGCCGGCGTCCCCGCCGTATGGCTCGACCTGGAGGACCCCGCCTCCTGGCCGGCCGCCCTCGACGGCGCCGAGGCGCTGTTCCTGCTCCGCCCGCCCGACGTCGCCCGGGTCGAGCGCCTGCAGCCCTTCCTCGACGCGGTCGTCGCCGCCGGGGTGCGGCGGGTCGTCCTGCTGTCCGTGCAGGCCGCCGGGCGCAACCCGCTGCTCCCCCACCGGGCCCTGGAGAAGCGGGTGGAGGCCACCGGCCTGGCCTGGACCCACCTGCGGCCGGCCAACTTCCTCCAGAACCTGCTCACCGTGCACCGCGAGGAGATCCGGGACCGGTCGCGGATCTCGGTGCCGGCCGGGAACGGGCGGACCGCCCACGTCGACGTCCGCGACCTCGCCGAGGTGGCCGCCACGGCGCTGACGGAGCCGGGCCACGAGGGGCGGGCCTACGAGCTGACCGGCCAGGAGGCGCCGACCTTCGCCGAGATCGCGGCGACCCTGTCGGCGGTGCTGGGCCGCCCGGTCGTCTACCCGCGGCCGGGAGCGGTCGTCTTCGTGCGCCAGCAGCTGGCCGAGGGCACGCCTCCCGGACTGGTGCTGGTCATGACCCTGCTGTTCACGACCACCCGGCTCGGCCTGGCCGCGCGCACGACCGACGACCTCGCCCGCCTGCTGGGCCGGGAGCCGACTCCCCTGCGCCGGTTCGTGGAGGACCACGCCGACGCCTGGCGGCCGGAAACCGGTTGATCCGGTCGCCAGCATGGAGGGCATGACGACCACCCCCGGGCTCGAGCCGGTGCACCGTCCGGAGGACGGCGAGCTCGTCGGCCACCTGACCGCCGCCCACGGCCGGGACGGGTGGACGGCGCACGCCGTCCCCGGCATGCCGCTGCGGCGGTTCCCCAGCCGCGAGCAGGCGGTCGCCTTCCTGCGCGAGCGCGGCCTGGCGCTGCTCGCCGGGCGCTGGACCTACACGCCCGAGACCGGCGAGCCGCGCACCGCGTGGCTGGTCGAGGCCCGCCCCGGGGCGGTCGTGGTGCGGTTCGGGTACGACCCGGCGTCGGTGCCGCCGGCCGGCGCGGACCTCGGCCGGCTCACCCCGGCATAGCGGCGGGCCGGGGAGCGTTCCGCGGGCGTGAGCAGCCCGCGGGACGTCGACGTCGTGGTCATCGGCGCGGGCCAGGCCGGCCTGTCCGCCGCGTACCACCTGGCCCGCCAGGGCTTCGCGCCCGGCCGCGGCTTCGTCGTCCTCGACGCCGACGCCGCACCCGGCGGGGCGTGGCAGCACCGCTGGCCCTCGCTGACCCTGGCGACCACCCACTGGGTGCACGAGCTGCCGGGCCTGCCGTTCGCGCCGGCGTCGGAGGACCTGCCCGCCGCCGAGGCGGTGCCGGCCTACTTCGCCGGGTACGAGCGGCGCTTCGCCCTGCCGGTGCAGCGGCCGGTGCGGGTGTCCGCGGTGCGCCGCACCGGCGACGGGCGGTTCCTGGTCGAGGCGCCCGAGGGGACCTGGCGGGCCCGCGGCGTGGTCAACGCGACCGGCACCTGGACGCGACCGTTCGTGCCGCACTACCCGGGGCAGGAGACCTTCCGCGGCCGGCAGCTGCACACCGTGGGCTACCGCGGCGCGGAGGAGCTCGCCGGGCTGTCGGTCGTCGTCGTCGGGGGCGGCGCCTCGGCGGTGCAGCTGCTCGGCGAGATCGCGCCGGTCGCCCGCACGACCTGGGTGACCCGCCGCCCGCCGGTCTGGCGCGAGGGCCCCTTCGGGGAGGAGCAGGGCCGGGAGGCGGTGGCCCGCGTCGAGGCGGCGGTCCGCGCCGGCCGGATGCCCGGCAGCGTCGTCGGCGCGACCGGGCTGGTGGTCACCCCGTGGGTGCGCCGCGCCCTGGACGACGGCGTCCTCGCCCGCCTGCCGGTGTTCGACCGGATCACCCCCGACGGCGTCGCCTGGGACGACGGCCGGTCCGTCGCCGCCGACGTGATCCTGTGGGCCACCGGCTTCCGCGCCGCGGTCGGCCACCTGGCCCCGTTGCGGCTGCGCACCCGCGACGGCGTCATCCGGCTCGACGGCACCTCCGCCGTCGGCGAGCCGCGCCTGCAGCTGGTCGGCTACGGGCCCAGCGCGAGCACGATCGGCGCCAACCGGGCCGGCCGGACGGCGGCGGTGACCCTGCGCCGGCTGCTCGCCGCGGACCTGCCCCGCAGCGCCTGACCGGGGGCGTCCCCCAGCGCCGGGTGGGGGACGGTCCAGGGTCGGGGCGGGGGTCCTCCCCGATGTGCGGGGCACCCCGCTGCCGAGAGCCTTCCCGGCATGACCTCGCAGCCCTCCCCTCCCCCGGCGGTGACCCCGTGATCGTCGCCAGCGGACTCACCAAGCGCTACGGCGACCGGGTCGCCGTCGACCGCGTCTCCTTCACCGTCCGCCCGGGCCGGGTGACCGGCTTCCTCGGCCCCAACGGCGCCGGCAAGTCGACGACGATGCGGATGGTCATCGGCCTGGACCGGCCCACCGAGGGCTCGGTCACCGTCGACGGCATCCGCTACCTCGACTGCCCCGCGCCGCTGCGCGCGGTCGGCGCGCTGCTCGAGGCCCGCGCGCTGCACCCGGGCCGCACCGCCTGGGCGCACCTGCGCTGGATGGCCGCGTCCAACGGCATCCCCGCCGCCCGCGTCGACGAGGTGCTCGGCCTGGTCGGGCTGGAGGCGGTGGCCGGTCAGCGGGTCGGCCGCTTCTCCCTCGGCATGGGCCAGCGGCTGGGCATCGCGGCCGCGCTGCTCGGCGACCCGCCGGTCGTCGTCCTCGACGAGCCGGTCAACGGGCTGGACCCCGAGGGCATCCGCTGGGTGCGCACCCTGGCCCGCGACCTCGCCGCCGAGGGCCGCACGGTGCTGGTGTCCAGCCACCTCATGGCGGAGATGGCGCTGACCGCCGACCACCTCGTCGTCATCGGCCGCGGCCGGGTGCTCGCCGACTGCCCGACGGCGGACTTCATCGCCGAGCACGCCGCCTCCCACGTGCGCGTCCGCACCCCCCGGCCGGCCGACCTCGCCGAGCTGCTGCGGCGCTCGGGCGCCGACGTCACCCGCGACGGCGACGAGCTGCGCGTCCAGGGCGTCGACGCCGCCGCCACCGGCGAGCTCGCCGCCGGCGCCGGCCTGGTGCTGCACGAGCTCGGCCTCGTCCGGTCCTCCCTCGAGGACGCCTTCATGACCCTGACCGCCGGCAGCGTCGAGTACGCCGCCGCCCGCCCCGCCGAGGTGACCCGGTGACCGCCTCCACCCTGGCCGCGCCCCGCGCGTCCGCCCCCGCCCCGGCCGCGACCGCCGGGCTGCCCCGCGCCCTGCACGCCGAGTGGATCAAGCTGTGGTCGGTGCGCTCCACCGGCTGGTCGGTGGCCGCCATGGTCGCCCTCGGCGCCGGGCTCACCACGCTGGTGTGCGCGCTGGTCGCCCCCGACCTCGCCGCCGGCGAGACGGGCGAGCCGGTCGGCGCGTTCATCACCTGGGGGCTGCTGTTCGCCCAGGTCACCGCCGTCGTCCTCGGCGCGCTCGTCGTCACCGCCGAGTACGGCACCGGGATGATCCGCGCGACCCTGGCCGCCACCCCGCGCCGCGGCACCGTGCTCGTGGCCAAGGCGGTCGTGCTCAGCGCCGTCCTGTTCGTCGCCGGGGTGGTCACCGCGACGCTCGGCTGGCTCGGCGGCAACGCGTTCCTGTCCGCGGAGGGCATCGGCCTGTCCCTCGGCGACGACGGGGTGCTGCGCTCGCTGCTCGGCAGCGGCCTCTACATGGCCGGTCTCGGGCTGTTCGCGATGGCCGTCGGGCTGCTGGTGCGCTCCACCGCCGCCGCGGTGTCGGTGGTGCTCGCGCTGGTGTTCCTCGTCGGCAACCTGGTGATGCTGCTGCCCGGCGCCCTCGGCGAGTGGCTGACCAAGCTCATGCCGGGCAACGCCGGCTCGCGGATCGCCATGCCGGAGTCGTTCAACCCGCTGCTGCTCGAGCCGTGGACCGGGTTCGCCGTCTTCGCCGCCGAGGTCGCCGTCGTCCTCGCCGTCGCGGCCGTGGCCTTCACCCGCCGCGACGCCTGAACCCGCGCGCCGGCCCGCCCCCTCCGTCCGGGACGGAGGGGGCGGGCTGGCACCGTGGAGGGGTGACCTCCCCCGATCCCGCCGCCCTGGGGCGCGAGCGCGCCGACCTGCTGCTGACCCGCCTCGAGACCGGTGACGACGCCGGCGCCGACTCGTTGCTGGCCGAGGTCGACGAGGTGCGCGACCTGGTCTACGTCGGCGCGGCGCTCACCGCGCGGGCCCGGGCCGAGGGACGCGCGCTGCCGCCGGCGCAGCGGGCGCAGGCCAACACCCGGCAGCTGCGGCTCGGGGCGGTCCGGGACGCCGCCCGCACCGACGTCGCCGCGCTGCGGCAGTGGCTGCGCCGCTCCGGCGAGGAACTGCTGCTCATCCGCTCGCTGCAGGCCGCGGCCGACCGCGTCTCCTGACCCCGCATCCCTGACGCCGGGGGCTCAGACCGCGGCCGGTACCGCCGCGTTGCGCGGCTCGAGGTGCACCCCGGCGATCGTGCAGCGCACCGAGCCGCCGGCCAGCTCGACCGTCGGGACGGCGACCGGCAGCAGCCGGGCCGACGCCTCGATCACCCGCCGCTGGCCGGCGTCCAGGCTCGCCACGGCCCGCGCGGACAGCGCCAGCACGGGCCGTCGGCGCCCCGCACCTCGATGGCGTTGCCGGCGAACTCCCCGACCTGCCGCGCGGTGAGCGGGACGACGGTGCGCCCGGTCGCCTCCAGCCGGGCGACGAGCTCCGCCCGCTCGGCCGCCGACGGCAGCAGCTCCAGCCCGACCAGCGCGAACTCGCCGGCCACGCTCATCATCACGTTGGTGTGGTGGACCCCCCGGCCGGCCGCCTCGACGGCGTCGAAGACCACCGGCTCGTAGCCGAAGCCGCGGCAGAAGCGGTCCAGCGCCCACGGGTCGACCCGCAGCGACCGCGCGACGTAGGCCGTGCGCGCCACGTGGCCGAGCACCATCGCGCCGGTGCCCTCGAGGTAGCGGCCGTCGTGCTCCAGGCCGGAGAGGTCGACCACCCCGTGCACCCGGCAGGCGGCCTCGAGGAACTCGACGACGTCGCCGCGCCGCTCCCCGCGCCGGTTGGCCGCGTACATCGGGAACAGCGCGACCCGGCCGTCGGCGTGGGTGGACAGCCAGTTGTTCGGGAAGACGCTGTCGGGCCGGCCGGGCTCGGGGTCGTCGAACAGGTGCACCGTGACGCCCGCGGCGGTGAGCGCCTCGGCCAGCGCGGTGACCTCGTCGTACGCGCGCCGGGCGAGCACGCCCGGGTCCTCGCGGACGACGGGCACCTGGAAGGCGTTGTCCCCGAGCGTCAGCGGGTTGGGCGAGAAGGTGTGCGGGCGGACGAGGACGACGGCCGGGGGGGCCTGGGCGGCGGCCCCCCCGGCGTCACGAGGGGATCGGCGTGAACGCCGCGACCATCCCGAACAGGTCCTTGGGGTCGTCCGGCTCGGCGACCAGGTCGATGTCGTCGACCCACGGCGTGCCGGCGACCGCGTCGCGCACGTAGCGCAGCGCCGACAGGTCCTCGACCGCGAAGCCGACGGAGTCGAACAGCGTCACCTGGGCCGCCGAGGTGCGCCCGGCCGCCCGGCCGGTGAGCACCTGCCACAGCTCGGTGACCGGGAAGTCGGCGGGCATCGCCTGGATCTCGCCCTCGACGCGGGTCTGCGGCGGGAACTCGACGAACACCTCGACGTCCTCGCGCAGCAGGATCGTGGGGTCCAGCTCGGTCTTGCCCGGGCAGTCGCCGCCGATGGCGTTGAGGTGCACGCCCGGCTCGATCCAGTCGGCCTGCAGCACGGTGGCCCGGGCCTTGTCGGCCGTGCAGGTGGTGACGACGTCCGCGCCGCGCACCGCCTCGCGGCCGGAGGACGCCACCGTCACGTCGAAGCCCAGCGGCTCGAGGTTGCGGACCAGCTTGGCCATCGCGGCCGGGTCGGTGTCCCAGACCGTGACGTCGTTGACGCCGAGCGCCCCGCGCATGCCCAGCGCCTGGAACTCCGACTGGCTGCCGGCGCCGATGAGCGCCAGGCGCCGGGAGTCCGGCCGGGCCAGGAGGCGGGCGACCATCGCCGACGTCGCCGCCGTCCGCAGCGCGGTCAGCAGGGTCATCTCGGCGAGGAAGACCGGGTAGCCGTTGGAGACGTCGGCCAGCGCCCCGAAGGCGCTCACCGTCTGGAAGCCGCGCGCCGGGTTGCTCGGGTGCCCGTTGACGTACTTGAAGGCGTACGTCTCGCCGTCGCTGGTCGGCATCAGCTCGATCACGCCCCAGGGCGTGTGGCTGCCGACGCGCGCGATCTTGTCGAAGGACTCCCACCGGCGGAAGTCGTCCTCGATGTAGCGGGACATCCCGGTGATGATCCGCTCCGGCCCGGTCTCGGCCGTCCAGCGGACCATGTTGCGCACGTCGACGAACGCGGTCATGCCGGAACGGTATTGCTGGGCGATCTGCACACACAATGAGCGAACGGCGCGCGTTGTGCCCAGGGACCGACCACTCCAGCAAGATCAGTTGTACGTTCTGCGCATGGCCGACCTCAGCGACCTCGACCGCCGTCTGCTCTCGGCGCTGCGCGAGGACGGCCGGGCGCCGGTGGCCGAACTGGCCCGCCGGCTCGGGGTCACCCGGGCGACGGTGACCAGCCACCTGGACCGGCTCGTGGCCGAGGACGTCATCGTCGGGTTCACCGTCCGGGTGCGGGACGAGGCCGCCGCGGGCGGGGTCCGGGCAGTGTCGCTGGTCGAGGTGGAGGGCCGCTCCACCGACGACGTCATCCGGCGGCTGCGCGGCTTCCCGGAGATCGAGTCGATGCACTCGACCAACGGCGCGTGGGACCTCGTCGCCGAGCACCGCACCACCGACCTCGTGGAGTTCGACCGGCTGCTCAACCGGATCCGGTCGGTGCCCGGGGTGATCAACAGCCAGACGAGCCTGCTGCTGACCTCCGTCCTGCGCTGAGCGCTCAGGCCGCGCGGGTCGCCGTCCGGGCCAGCGGCAGCCCGGCCAGCAGGACGCCGGCGACGAGCACGTAGGTCCAGGGCAGCCCGACGCCGGCCGCGACCAGCCCGAGGACCAGCGCGCCGATCGCCGTCCCCGCGTCGAAGGAGGCGTTCCACAGCGCGCTCGCCGCGGTCGAGCCGCCCTCCCCGGCGCGGGCGAAGGCGGTGACCAGCGTGAGGTTCTGCACCGCGCCGTAGCCGGCACCGAAGACCGCCGCACCGACGAGCACGACGGCGTCGCCCGTGACCAGGCCCAGCGCGACGGCGGCCAGCCCGACCGCGCCCGCGACCAGGGCGGCGGGCAGCAGCCGGCGGCTCCCGAGCCGGTCGGCCAGCAGCCCCGCGCGCCAGCGGGTGAGCGCGCCGGTGATGCCGAAGAGGAGCAGCGCGGCCGTCGCGAGGACGCCGTCGGGACGCTCGATGGGCAGGAAGGTGACCACGCCGCCGCCGGCGAGGGTGACCAGCAACAGCACCGCGGACGGCGCCAGCGCGGCGCGGGCCGCGGCGCGCGAGGACGTGCCGGCGCCGCCCTCCCAGTGCACCGAGCGGGCGAGCCCGGGCACCAGCGGCAGCGCGAGCACCGGCGAGGCGGCCAGCCACGCCAGCCAGCCGGGGTGCCCGTCGAGCACCAGCGCCACCCCGGCCGGCACCGCCACCAGGTTGGGCACCGCGATCGCCAGCCCGTACAGCCCGATCGACTCGCCGCGGCGCTCGGGCGGCGCCACCTGCGCGGCCAGCACCGCGCCGAGCACGGTGAGCACCGCGAAGCCCGCGCCGCGCACCGCAGACACCGCCGACAGCCACGGGACGCCGTCGCCGAGGGCGTACAGCGGCGAGGGCGCGCCCAGGGCGAGCAGGCCGGCGGCGAGGACCGGGCCCAGGCCGAACCGCGCGGTCAGCGGCGGGACGACCGACTGCACCGCGATGGTCACCACCAGGAAGACCGCGGTCACCACGCCGGCGGTATCGGGCGACGCACCGCCCGCCACCGCGTGGGCCGGCAGCGAGGCGAGGGTCAGGCAGTAGCTGGCGAAGCCGAGCGTCGTCGCCCCCACCAGCGCCCGCATCGCCGGCAGCCGCCACAGCGACACCCGGTCCGTCGTCCCCCTGCTCACACCGCTCCCCTCCGCGGGCGTCGTCGCCCGGCCGCCCAGCATGACCGGGGGACCGGCGGCTGCCGGGTGGGGGGTGCCCGTGCTGCTCACCGTGGGCCACGGGGCCGACGACCGGACCGCCCTCGCCGCCCGCCTGTCCGGTGCCGGGGTGGACCTGGTGGTCGACGTCCGCCGCTTCCCCGGCAGCCGGGCCAACCCCGACGTGCGGCGGGAGGCGCTCGAGGAGTGGCTGCCGGCCGCCGGGATCGGCTACCGGTGGGAGGAGCGGCTCGGCGGGCGCCGCCGGCTGCCGCCCGGCGAGCCGGTGGCCGACGGGTGGTGGACCGTCGCCCAGTTCGCCGCCTACGCCGCGCACACCCGGACGCCGGCGTTCGCGGCCGCGCTCGACGGCGTGCTCGCCGAGGCGGCGCACGCGACGGTCGCGGTGATGTGCAGCGAGGGCGTGTGGTGGCGCTGCCACCGGCGGCTGGTCGCCGACGTCGCCGTCCTCGCCCGCGGCGTGCCGGTCACCCACTCGATGCCCGACGGCCGGCTCACCCCGCACCGCCCGGCGGAGGGGGCGGTGCTGGGCGCCGACGGCCTCGTCCGCTGGCCGGGCTGACCGTGCCGCGATCACGGCGCCGGGACCACCCGGAGGGGCCCGGGAGGCGGTCACGGCGCCGTGATCGCGGTGGAGCCGGTCAGCCCATGTGCGGGTAACGGTGGTCGGTCGGCGGCACGAAGGTCTCCTTGACCACCCGCGTCGACGTCCAGCGCAGCAGGTTCTGCGCCGCGCCGGCCTTGTCGTTGGTCCCGCTCGCCCGGCCGCCGCCGAAGGGCTGCTGCCCGACCACGGCGCCGGTGGGCTTGTCGTTGACGTAGAAGTTGCCCGCCGCGAACCGCAGGAACCGCTCGGCGTGCGCGATGGCGGCGCGGTCCTGCGCGATGACGGCGCCGGTGAGCGCGTAGGGCGCCACCGACTCCATCTGCTCGAGCACGGCGTCGTACTCGGTGTCCTCGTAGACGTGCACGGCCAGCACCGGGCCGAAGTACTCGGTGGTGAACACCTCGTGCCCGGGGTCGGTGCCCTCGACGATCGTCGGGCGGACGAAGAAGCCCTCGCTGTCGTCGGCCTTGCCGCCGGCCACGATCGACAGCGCGGGGTCGTCCTCCACCCGGTCGAGCACGCCGGAGAGCTTGCTGAAGGACTTCCGGTCGATGACCGCGCCCATGAAGTGGGACAGGTCGGTGACGTCGCCCATCGTCAGCGACTCCGTCGTCGCGACCAGGTCGTCGCGCAGCCGCCGCCACACCGAGCGCGGCACGTAGGCGCGCGAGGCGGCCGAGCACTTCTGGCCCTGGTACTCGAAGGCGCCGCGGACCAGCGCGGTGCGCAGCACGTCGAGGTCGGCAGAGGGGTGGGCCACGACGAAGTCCTTGCCGCCGGTCTCGCCGACGACCCGCGGGTAGCCGCGGTAGGAGGCGATGTTCTCCCCCACCGTCCGCCACAGGTGCTGGAAGACCGCCGTCGACCCGGTGAAGTGGATGCCGGCGAGGTCGCGGTCGGCGAGGACCACCTCGGAGACGGCGACGCCGTCGCCGGGCAGCATGTTGACGACCCCGGGGGGCAGTCCGGCGGCCTCGAGCAGCCGCATGAGGAAGTGCGCGGCGAACTGCTGGGTGGGCGCGGGCTTCCAGACGACGGTGTTGCCCATGAGCGCCGGCGCGGTGGGCAGGTTGCCGGCGATCGCGGTGAAGTTGAACGGCGTCACCGCGTAGACCGGGCCCTCCAGCGGCCGGTGGTCGATGCGGTTCCAGGTGCCGGGCGAGGACTGCGGCTGCTCGGCGTACACCTGGCGGGCGAAGTGCACGTTGTAGCGCCAGAAGTCGGCGAGCTCGCAGGCGCTGTCGATCTCGGCCTGCTGGGCGGTCTTCGACTGGCCGAGCATGGTCGCGGCGTTGAGCGTCTGCCGCCAGGGCCCGGCGAGCAGGTCGGCGGCCTTGAGGAAGACCGCGGCGCGGTCGTCGATCGACAGGTCGCGCCAGGCCGGGGCGGCGTCCTTCGCGCAGCGCAGCGCCTCCTCGGCGTCGGCGTGCGTGGCGTGCGCGGAGGTGCCGAGGACGGCGGCGTGCCGGTGCGGCTGGACGACGTCGAAGCGCTCGCCGCCGGCCATGCGCTGCCGCCCGCCGAGGGTCGCGGTCAGCTCGACCGGGGCGGCGGCGAGCTCGGCGAGGCGGTTCTCCAGCTCGGTCCGCTCGGGCGAGCCGGGCGCGTAGCCGAGCACCGGCTCGTTGTGCGGCGGGGGGACGCGGGTGGTGCCGTCCATCGGGGACCTCCGGATCGAATGCGGCAGAAATGGCCATTTCCGCCAGGGTGGGTCAGCGGGAGACGAGGGCGCGGAGGAAGAAGCGGAGGTTCGCCGGGCGCTCGGCCAGCCGGCGGACGAAGTAGCCGTACCAGTCGCGGCCGTAGGGCACGTAGGCGCGCACGCGGGTGCCGGAGGCGGCCAGCCGGAGCTGCTCGTCGACCCGGATGCCGTGCAGCATCTGCACCTCCCACGAGTCGGCGGCGCGGCCGTACTCGGCGGCCAGCCGCTGGGCCAGCGCGATCATCGCCGGGTCGTGGCTGCCGACCATCGGGTAGCCCGGCCCCCGCATGAGCACGCCGAGGCAGCGGGCGTAGGCGGCGTCGACGTCGCGGCGGCCCTGGTGCGCGACCGACGGCGGCTCGTCGTAGGCGCCCTTGACCAGCCGCACCCGCGAGCCCGGCGTGGCCAGGGCCTGCACGTCGTCCTCGGTGCGGTGCAGCGCCGCCTGCAGGACCGCGCCGGTCTGCGGGTGGTCGCGGCGGAGCTCGGCGAGGACGGCGAGGGTGGCGTCGACGGTCGAGGAGTCCTCCATGTCGAGGGTGACCGTGGTGCCGATGCGCGCCGCGCACTCGACCACCGGCCGGACCAGCTCCAGCGAGAGGTCCTCCCCGCCGGGCAGCACCTGCCCGAAGGCCGACAGCTTCACCGACACCTCGGCGCGCGGGCCGAGGTCCAGCGGCGCCAGCGCCTCGAGCAGGGCGAGGTAGGCGTCGCGGGAGGCGCGCGCCTCGGCGGGGTCGGTGACGTCCTCGCCCAGGTGGTCGAGGGTCACCGCGATGCCCTCGCCGGTGAGCCGGCCGACGACGGCCAGCGCGTCGGGCAGCGTCTCGCCGGCCACGAACCGCTCGACCACGCGCCGGGTCACCGGGGTGCCCACGAGGGCGCGGCGCAGCGCCGGGCGGCGGGAGGCCCCCAGCAGCAGGGTCTTCGTGGTGAGCACCGGCCACCTCCGTCGTCGGAACTGGCCTCGAACGCTAGGAGCGCCCGATCGGGTCCACCAGGGACGGACGTACGGACTCCGGACCTCCGGTTTCATACAGTCGTACGGTGCGCGACGACCTGCAGGACGTGGTGGACGAGGTCGCCCGGCTGCTGCGCGCCCCGGCCACGCTCGAGGACGTCGACTTCACGCTGCTGGCCTTCGCCGCGCACCCCCTCGACGACGGCGACACCGCGATGGACGCCGTCCGCACCCGCTCCATCCTCGGCCGCGGCTCCACCCCGGACACCCGCCGCTGGTTCGAGGACCTCGGCATCGCCACCGCGCAGCGGCCGGTGCGCACCCCCGCCGACCCGGCCGCGGGGATCCTCACCCGCCTGCTGCTGCCGGTCCGGCACGGTGGCCGCACCCTCGGCTACCTGTGGCTGCTCGACGGCGGCCGCACCGACCCCGACGACGACGCCGACCCGGCCCTCGCCGCGGCGGTCGACCTCGCCGCCCGCGCCGGACGGCTGCTGGCCGGCGGGGACGACGACGGCGACCTCGGCGAGGCCCTCGCCGCGGCGCTCACCGGGTCCGCGCCGGTGCGGGAGCGGGCGACGCGCACCCTGACCGCCCGGCTCGGCGCGGACACGCCGCTGGCGCTGGTCGCGCTGCGCGGCGTGCCCCCCGAGGGCCGGCGGCTCCCGCCGGCCGCGGCGGTGCTCGGCGAGGACCGCCGCGAGGTCGCCGTCCTCGTCCGGCTGGCCCGCCCCGGCGACCTGCGCCCGGCCGCGACCACCGCGTCCGCGGCCCTCGCCCGGCTGCCCGGCGGCGCGGCCGCGGGGGTGTCCGACCCCGCCGCGGGGCCCGCCGGCCTGCCCGCGTGCTGGGCACAGGCCCGCACCGCGGCCCGGGTCGCGGCCGTGGCGCCGGGGCTCGCGCCGGTGGCCCGCTGGTCCGAGCTCGGCGGCTGGCGGGTCGCCGCGGCGCTGCCCGCGCCCGACCCGGCGGTCGCGCCGCTGCTCGCCGACCCGCTGCTCTCCGCCACGGCCGAGGCCTACCTCGACGCGGCCGGCAGCGTCGCGCGGACGTCGGCGGCGTTGTCGATCCACCGGCAGACGCTGTACTACCGGCTGGGCCGGATCACCGCGCTGACCGGCCTGGACCTCGCCGACGGCGACACCCGGCTGCTGGTGCACGCCTCGCTGCGCCACGCCCGGCTGCCCTGACCGTCCGCCGCCCGGAGCCGCTGCCCGGCGGCGGCGAGCACCCGCGGCACCAGCCGGCGGTGCACGGCCGACAGCGGCGGCCACAGCAGCCGGCCCCAGGGCCGCGCGTAGGACAGGCACGTCGTCCAGGTGACCCGGCGCCCGGCGGTCTGCACCAGCATGTTCGCGCGCAACGACCGGGACGCGGTCTCCAGCCGGATCCAGTCCTCGCCGCGCCCGCCGACCCGCCAGCCGCCCACGGTGTCCGGGGAGCGCCGCGGGTCCAGCCGGAAGGCGAGCAGCCCCTGCCAGACGAACCGCTCCGCGGGGCTCGGGACGTCGCCGAACATCGCCCGCGCCCACCGTTCCGGCGTCGCGGTCCCGTCGGTGACCAGGGTGCACCGGTCGGCGTAGTCGATCCCGGGCAGCGAGCAGACCTCCCGCGCGGACGCGGTGATCCCGCGGAGCACGCCGGTGCTGTCGAGCAGGGTCATGGCGGTCCCCTCTCGTATACGGTGCCGTACAGATGACGGTAGCAGATGTGTACGGTGGCGTACAGGAGGTGGGCGTGGCGGTCGTGCGAACCCCGCGCGAGCGGTGGGTCGAGCAGGGCCTGCGGGCGCTGGCCGCGGGCGGCCCCGACGCCGTCCGCGTCGAGGTGCTGGCCAAGGACCTCGGCGTCACCAAGGGCGGCTTCTACGGGCACTTCGCCGACCGGGACGCCCTGCTCGAGGCGATGCTCGACACCTGGGAGCGGGAGAGCACCGACGAGGTGCTCGCGCGCGTCGAGCGCAAGGGCGGCGACCCGCGGACCCGCATCGAGCGGGCCGGCGTCCTCACCTTCTCCGGCGACCGCCTGCTCCCCGTCGACCTGGCCGTCCGCGACTGGGCCCGCCGGGACGAGGCGGTCGCCGCGCGCCTGCGCCGGGTCGACGAGCGGCGCATGGGGCTGCTGCGCGAGCTGATCGGCACGTTCTGCGCCGACCCCGACGAGGTGGAGGCGCGCGCCCTGATCGCCTTCTGCCTGGCCATCGGCGAGCACTTCCTCGCCACCGGCCACGGCGAGCGCACCCGGGCGCAGGTCCTCGCCCGCGCCGCCGACCTGCTGCTGGACCGCCCGCCACGGACGTCCTGACCGTCGGAGGGGACTGTTGCGCACCGCACCTTCTCTCCCGCGACGCTGTCCGGGGCGTGACCTACGCTCGAAGGGCTGATGGCTGCGGGAGGAGAGGCGTTGCCTCGAGACGCGGGCGGCGCCGGCGACGTCCTCCGGGACCTGCGCACGGCCACCGCCGTGGAGCACGGACAGGTCGAGGCCACCCTCGACCTGATGGACCCCGCACTGGACCGCGGCCGCCTGGTCACCGTCCTGGCGCGGCTGCACGCCTTCTGGGCCGCGGCCGAGGCCGGGCTGGACGACTGGGCCGCCCGCCACCCCGGCGACGCCGCCGCCCTCGACTGGGACCGCCGCCGCCGCACCGGTCTCTACGCCGCCGACCTGGCCGAGCTGGGCGGCTCGGCCGACGCCGGCCGGCCGGACCTGCCCGCCGTTCCGGGCACCGACGAGGCGCTGGGCAGGCTGTACGTGATGGAGGGCTCGACCCTCGGCGGCACCTTCATCGACCGCCACCTGGCGGGCCTGCCGGGGCTGTCCCGGCTGCGCTGCTTCACCCCCTACGGCGAGGACACCGGCGCGATGTGGGCCGCGTTCCGCCGGGTCACCCGGGCGCACGTCGCGGGCGCCGGGGACGCCGGGCGGGTGGTCGCCGCGGCCCGGCAGACCTTCGCCGTCCTCGCCGACTGGTGCGCCCCGGCGGCGCAGGGGGCGACCGCGTGACCGACGTCGACGCCACCTCCGGGGCGGACACCGCCGGGGCAGACGTCGCGTGGCTGTCGCCGGGTGAGCCGGTCGACCTGGACAACTGCGCCCGCGAGCCGATCCACGTCCCGGGGAGCGTCCAGCCGCGCGGCGTGCTGCTGGCGGTCAGCGAGCCCGACCTCGTCGTCGTCCAGGCGTCGGAGAACCTCGCCGGGCTGACCGGCGTCGTCTGGTCCGACGCGCTCGGCCGCCCGCTCGCCGACGTCATCGGGGTGGCGCAGACCGAGGCCGTCGTCCGCTCGGCCAGCGCGTTCGGCGACCTGCGCGAGCGCAACCCGGTGGAGGTCACCCTCGACGTCGACGGCGACCCCGTGCCCGTGGACGCGATCCTGCACCGGGCGGTGCTGGGCGGCGCCCGGGACGGGCACGGGCAGCCCGCGGACGGCGACCCGCCGCTGACCAACCTCGTCGTGGAGCTGGAGCCGGCGCGCGGGCCGCGGCCGTTCTCCTTCCCGAACACCTACCAGGCGGTGCGCGGGACCGTCGCCGAGCTCAACCGGGCCTCCACGCTGCAGGAGCTCTACGACATCACCGCGCGGGCGATCCGCGCGCTCACCGGCTTCGACCGGGTGATGGTCTACCGCTACGACGCCGACTACAACGGCGAGGTCGTGGCCGAGGCGAAGGCCGCGGACCTCAACCCCTTCCTCGGCCTGCACTACCCGGCCTCGGACATCCCGGCGCAGGCCCGGGCGCTGTACGAGAAGAACTGGATCCGGCTGATCAGCGACGTCGACTACGTCCCCAGCCGCATCCAGCCGACCGCGCACCCGGCCACCGGCCGGCCGCTGGACCTCACCTACTCGACGCTGCGCAGCGTCTCGCCGATCCACGTCGAGTACCTGCAGAACATGGGCGTGCGCGCCTCCATGTCCATCTCGCTGCTGCAGGACGACCGGCTCTGGGGCCTCATCGCCTGCCACCACTACTCCGGCCCGCACCAGCCGCCCTACGCCACCCGCGCCGCGGCCGAGTTCCTCGGCTCGACGCTGTCGCTGCGGCTGGTCGACCGCACCGCCGAGGACGAGGTGCACCGGGCGCTGCAGGTCCGCTCCACGCTGGCCTGGCTGACCGCGGCCACCCTCGACGAGGACCGCGCGCTGGCCGACACGCTGCTCGGCACCACCAGCCTGCTCGACGTCCTGCCCGCCGACGGCGTGGCCGTCTGCCTGCAGGGCAGCCGCGGCACCAAGGGCACGGCGCTGCCGGCCGACGTCCTCGAGCGGCTGGTGGCCTGGGCGGCCGAGCGCGGCGAGGACGTGGTGGCCACCGACGCGCTGCAGCGCGAGGCGCCCGGGCTCGGCGTCCCGGTCGAGGTCGCCTGCGGCGTGCTCGTGCTGCCGCTGCCCGAGGGCCAGTACGTGTTGTGGCACCGGCGCGAGGCCGTGCGGCACGTCGACTGGGGCGGCGACCCGCACAACAAGGCGATCGCCGAGCGGGAGGGCGACGACGTCCGGCTCAGCCCGCGGAAGAGCTTCGACCGCTGGCGGGAGACCGTCCGCGAGCGCTCGCACCCGTGGACCCCGCAGGAGCGCGCCGAGGTGGTGCAGCTGCGCAGCCACCTGCTCGAGGCGCTGTACGCGCGGTCGCGCAGCATCGTCCGCGCCGCCGAGACGCTGCAGCGCAGTCTGCTGTCCGAGCCGCCGCAGCGGGACCACCTGCAGATGGCGGTGCGCTACGTGCCGGCCACCCGCGAGGCCCAGGTCGGCGGCGACTGGTACGACGTGTTCGTCCAGCCCGACGGCTCGACGATGCTGGTCATCGGCGACGTCGTCGGCCACGACGTCCAGGCCGCCGCCTGCATGGCCCAGCTGCGGGGGCTGCTGCGCGGCATCGCCTACGACAGCGGGGACAGCCCCGCGGCGGTGCTCACCCGGCTGGACGCGGCGATCGAGGGGCTGCAGCTCGGCGCCATGGCCACCGTGCTGGTCGGCCGGCTCGAGCAGGCCGACGACGACCGCGCCGCCGGGGTCACCCGCCTGCGGTGGGCCAGCGCCGGCCACCTGCCCCCGCTGGTCGCCGCCCCCGACGGCACCAGCGCCCCGCTCGACGGCGGCCGGCCGGGCCTGCTGCTCGGGGTGAGCCCCGAGGCGGTCCGCGCCGACGCCGAGGCGGTCCTCGCCCGTGGCTCCACGGTGCTGCTGTTCACCGACGGCCTGGTCGAGCGCCGGGCCGACGGCTTCGACGACGGCGTCGACCGGCTCGCGCAGGCCCTCGCCGAGCTGCGCGACCGGCCGGTGCACGAGGTCTGCGACGAGGTGCTGGCGCGGATGGTCCCCGACGGCGCCGAGGACGACGTCGCCCTGGTCGCCGTCCGCCTGGCCCCCGAGGAGTAGCCCCGGGGAGTGAGCGGGCCCCTCCCGGGATCCGGGAGGGGCCTCGTCCCCTACTGCGGGTCCGAGAAGCCGGCCGCCAGGCCGTCGTCCTGGGGACCGCCGTCGTCGGGCAGCGGCGCCTCGTCCTCGGCCGCGCGCACCTCGGCCTCGCTGCCGCCGGACGGGGCGTCGACGCCGCGCGTCAGCTCGGCGAGCAGGCGCTCCTCGTCGGGGCGCAGGTCACCGGAGCCGAGGTGCTCGCCCGGCTGGCCGGCGTCGGAGCCGGAGGCCATGCCGCTGTCGGGGAGGTCCGGGTCGGTCATCGGGGGAAGTTCGGCTCGAGGCGCGGCACCACCTGCATCTCCGGCACGAACGCCGAGGGGTGCAGCAGGAGCAGCGTGCGGACGGTGTCCGCCACCGCCGACGGCGGCATCATCAGGTGCCCCGGGATGCCCCACTGCTCCATCATCGGCGTGTCCATCGCCGCCGGGATGACGCTCATGACCCGCGCCGGGAACGGTCGCTCGCTGCCGTCCTCGAGCCTCACGGCCTTCTCCCGCAGCTCCCGCTGGATGCAGCGGGTGGCGTTGAGGAAACCGGCCTTGGAGCCGTTGTAGGCGATCGCGCCGCTGCCCGAGGTGATCGCCGACAGCGACACCACGTGCACCACGTCGGCGGTGCGGCCCTCGGGCAGGTGCTGCACCCGCTTCACGAACTCGCTGGTGAGGAAGATCGGGCCCTCGCAGTTGACCGCCATGACCCGGCGGTAGTCGTCGAGGTCGATGTCCGTGATGTAACCGGGGCGGTCGATGCCGGCCACGTTGACCAGGACGTCGAAGGCGTCGCCGTGCTGGTCGAAGAGGCGGGCCACGACCTCGCGGCGGCTGGCGTCGTCGGTGACGTCCAGCGGGACGACCTCGGCGCTGCCGCCGGCGTCGGTGACCAGCTCGCGGGTGCGCTCGCTGCCGTCGGCGTCGATGTCGGCGACGACGACGTGCGCGCCGGCCTCGGCCAGCGACACGCACGTCGCCCGGCCGAGCCCGCTGGCCCCGCCGGTGACCAGCGCCACGCGGCCCTTCAACTCCCCTGCCACCCGTTCCTCCGTCCTCCGGCCCGCGCGGGGACCGTGATCACGATGCGTCCCCGCCACTCTCGCCGAGGTCCGCGCGGCCCGCAGGTCGGAGCGGTCAGGCCGGGGAGGACCAGACGTCGGCGAGGGTCACCGTCTGCAGTCGCCGGGTATCGATCAGCTCCAGCATCCGGTCGAGCACTGTGGTGATGGCCGGCTGGTTGGCGTGGCCGACGATGATCGCCCGGGCGGCGAACCACTGCTCCGCGGCGGCCATGAGCTCCTCGGGGCCGATCGGGCGGGCGTCGTCGAAGGTGCCGTTCCACATGACCGTGGTCGGGTGGCCGAGGTCGGCGGCGATGGCGTCGACGCGCTCGTCGTGCGAGCCGAACGGCGGCCGCCAGAACGGGGTGTCCGTGACGCCGAGGGTGCGGCGCATGAACTCCTGGTTGCGCCGCAGCTCCTCGGCCACCTCGGCGTCGGAGACGGTGGTGAGGTCCGGGTGCGACCAGGTGTGGTTGCCGAAGGCGACCTGGCCGGACTCGATCAGCGGCCACAGGTCGCGGGCGTTGTCGCCCCAGGTGCGGTAGCTGCCGTTGGGGAAGAACGTCAGCCGGGTGCCGGTCTCGCGGGCGAGGGTGACCAGCGCCGCGACCACCTCGCCGTTGCTGCCGTCGTCGATGGTCAGGGCCAGCTGGTTGCCCCTGCCGGGGATCTGGTCGACGACGCCGGCCGGGGCGGGGACGGCGACCAGCCCGCCCGGGCCCGTGGGCTCGGCGGCCGCGGCCGGCGGCGGGGCGACGAGGTCGGGTGCCCCCAGGTCCATCTCGGCGGCGCCGCGCCCGACGGCGGCCCCGGCGAGTCCGGTGGCGAGCAGGAGGAGGAAGCCCCGGCGGTCCACGCGGCGGACGCTAGGAGGGCGCTCCGGCGCGTCCGGCGCAGCGACACGAGCGGACGGGCGCGCCCGCCACCGTCCGTGTCCCGGTGACTACCGCCTTCCGCGCGCGGAAGGCGGTCTCAGGCCGCGGGGACCAGGCCCGCCTGCTCGATGAGGCGCGCCTGCTCGCGGCACCAGGGCGACCACTCGTCGCGCTCGGAGTCCTCCTGGCGGCGGCGGAACGCGGCCCACTCCAGCAGCTCCCACTCCCCCACCTCGGCCGGGTCGGGGTCGGGCGTGCCGGTGAAGCGGCCCAGGTAGACCGGGCAGACCTCGTTCTCGACGACGCCGCGGAACTCGGCGCGGTAGCGGTAGCCGGGCAGCGCCGGGCGCAGGTCGGCCACCTGCAGGCCCAGCTCCTGCGAGGCGCGGCGGGCGATCGCGGCGCCGTCGTCCTCGCCGGGGCCGGGGTGGCCGCAGACGGTGTTGGTCCACATGCCCGGGAAGGTCTGCTTGTCCGCGGCGCGGCGGGTGACCAGCAGCCGGCCGTCGTCGGCGAACAGGTAGGCGGAGAACGCCCGGTGCAGCGGCGTCTCGCCGTGGTGCACGAGCGGCTTGGGCATCGTGCCGATCGGCGTCCCGTCGTCGTCGACCAGCACGATCAGCTCCGCCGCGGTCACCGTCACCGGCCCATCCTCCCCGACACCGGGGGTTCCGGCAGCCGCCGGGCGGGCACCGGAGGGGCATGCAGGGGTTCCGGAACGACGGCCTGACCTTCGACGTCCGCGACGACGGCCCGCCCGGCGGCGAGCCGGTGGTGCTCCTGCACGGCTTCCCGCAGGACGCGAGCGCCTTCGACCGCATGGCGCCGCTGCTGCACGCCGCGGGCCTGCGCACCCTGGCGTTCGACCAGCGCGGCTACAGCCCCGGCGCCCGCCCGCGCGGGCGGTCGGCCTACCGGCTGCGCGCGGTGGCCGGCGACGTCCTGGCCCTGCTGGACGCCGCGGGGCTGGAGAGCGCGCACGTGGTCGGGCACGACTGGGGCGGCGCGGTCGCCTGGGCGCTGGGCGCCTGGCACCCGGACCGGGTGCGCACGCTGACCTCGCTGTCCACCCCGCACCCGGCCGCGGTGGCGCGCGCGGTGCTCACCAGCGACCAGGGGCTGCGCTCGTCCTACATGGCCGCCTTCCAGCTCCCCCTGCTGCCCGAGCGGCTGCTGCTCGCCCGCGACGGCGCGGCGCTGCGCGGCGTGCTGGAGAACGGCGGGCTGCCCGCGGACGCCGTCGACCGGTACGTGGACCGCATGCGCGAGCCGGGGGCGCTGTCGAGCGCGCTGGCCTGGTACCGGGCGGTGCCGTTCGGCGCCCGGGACGCCGTCGGCGAGGTCACCGCGCCGGCGCTGCACGTGTGGAGCACCGGCGACACGTTCCTCGGCCGCGCCGCCACCGAGCGCACCCGCGACCACGTGCGCGGCCCCTACCGGCTCGAGGTGCTCGAGGACGTGCCGCACTGGATCCCCGAGCTCGCCGCCGAGCGCACCGCCGACCTGGTCGTCGAGCACACCCGGGCGGCGGCCTGAGGCTCAGCCCTCCGGCGGCTCGGACAGCGGCAGCCGCACCACGAACCGGGTGTTCCCCGGCTCCGAGCGCACCTTGATCACCCCGCCGTGCCGGTTGGTGACGATGCGCCAGGCGACGTCCAGCCCGAGGCCGGTGCCGTGCCCCACCGGCTTGGTGGTGAAGAAGGGCTCGAACACCCGGCGCCGCATGGTCTCCGGGATGCCCGGGCCGGTGTCGGCGACCTCGACGACGGCGTTGTCGCCGTCGACGGCGGTGCGCAGGGTGAGCGTGCCCTCCCCCGCCATCGCGTCGAGGGCGTTGTCGATGAGGTTGGTCCACACCTGGTTGAGCTCGGCGGCGTAGGCGGGGACCGGCGGCAGCGAGCGGTCGTACTCCTTGACCACGCGGATCCCCGGGCCGGTCTTCGCGCTGAGCATGACCAGCGTCGCGTCCAGCCCGGCGTGCAGGTCGGTGAGCTGGTGCGGCGTGCGGTCGACCTGCGAGTACTGCTTGGCCGCGCCCACCAGGTGGGAGATCCGCGAGGTGCTGTCGAGGATCTCGGCGAGCAGCATCTCGGTCTCGACGGTGTAGGCCAGCCAGCGCAGCGCCGGCTCGAGGAAGTCGGGCTCGACGGCGTCGGCGACCGCCTCCAGCGCCGCCGGGTCCAGCCCGGCCGGGACGAACACCGACGCCAGCTCCCAGGGCCGGTCGACGTCGTGGTCCTCGAGCCAGTCGCCGAGCTCGTCCTCCCGGTCCGACCGCTCCAGCGCGCTCAGCTCGGCCGCGCTGCCGATGCCCGCGACGAACCGCTCCTGCAGCTCGGTCAGCCGGCGCAGCTGCGAGCCGTCGAAGGTGCCGTCGGCCAGCAGCGCGAGCTTGTGCCGCATGCCCACGACCCGCTCGCGCAGCGCCGCGGTGGCGCGGGACGCGGCCGCGGCCGGGTTGTTGAGCTCGTGGGTGAGCCCCGCGGTCAGCTTGCCCAGCGCCAGCAGCCGCTCCCGCTGGCCGACCAGCTCCTCGGAGTTGCGGGTGCCCAGGAACAGGCCCTGCAGCAGGTGGACGGCCATGGGGTACCAGCGGCGGAACACCGCGGCGAACTCGGCCGCGGGCAGCGCCAGGAAGGTGCAGTCGGTGACCGCGCGCACCGTCGCCGGGTAGACCTGCGGGACCTGGTCGCCGAGGTAGAACTGCACGGCGCCGCTGAACACGCCCGGCTGGTCGGTGCGCGTGGTCTCCACCTCGTCGCGGCCCACCCGCCGGACCATCCGCAGGGTGCCGGTCAGGAGCACGTAGAAGCACTCGGCCGGCTCGCCCTCGGTCGAGACGTCGCTGCCGGCGGGGAACGCGACGACGTCGCCGGTCTCCGACACCCACGCCAGCTGCGCCTCGTCGAGGTCGGTGAACAGGAACAGCTCGCGCAGCCGCGCGGGCTCCAGGCGGGTGGGCGCGGTCACCGGTCCTCCAGGTACCGGTGCACCAACGTGACCGCCATGGCGCCCTCGCCGACGGCGGAGGCCACCCGCTTCACCGACTGCGCGCGGACGTCGCCGGCGACGAACACGCCCGGGACGCTGGACTCGAGGAAGAACGGGTCGCGCTGCAGCCGCCAGCCCGGGGGGCGCTCGCCGTCGACGAGCAGCTCCGGCCCGGTGAGCACGAAGCCGCGCTCGTCGCGGGCGAGGACGCCGTCGAGCCAGTCGGTGCGCGGCTCGGCGCCGATGAAGACGAACAGGTGCGACGTCGGCACGGTCTCCACCCGGCCGGAGCGGTCGGTGAGCTCGACCTGCTCCAGGTGGTCGTCGCCCAGTACGGCGGTGACGGTGGTGCCGGTCCGGACGACCACGTTCGGGATCGCGGCCAGCTGCTGCACCAGGTAGTGCGACATGGACGCCTCCAGCGAGGAGCCGCGGACCACCAGCGTGACGCAGCTGGCGTGCCGGGAGAAGAACACCGCCGACTGGCCGGCCGAGTTCGCCCCGCCGACGACGTAGACGGGCTGGTCGGCGCAGGCCTCGGCCTCGGTGATCGCCGAGCCGTAGTAGACGCCGCGGCCGGTGAACCCGTCGGCGCCCGGGGCCGGCAGCGTCCGGTAGGCGACGCCCGTGGCCAGCACGACCGCGTGCCCGGCGATGCTGCCGCCGTCGGCGAAGTGCACCACCCGGGCCGAGCCGCGGACCTCGAGCGCGGTCACCTTGCGCGCGGTGAGCACCTCGGTGCCGAACCGGATGGCCTGCCGCCGGGCGCGCTCGGCCAGCTGCCCGCCGGAGACGCCGTCGGGGAAGCCGAGGTAGTTCTCGATCCGGCTGCTCTGCCCGGCCTGCCCGCCGGTGGCCTGCCGCTCGACCAGCACGGTGCGCAGCCCCTCGGAGGCGCCGTAGACGGCGGCCCCGAGCCCGGCGGGGCCGCCGCCCACCACGATGAGGTCGTAGAAGTCGGTGCTCGGCTCGACCGTGAGCCCGACCGCGGCGGCGAGCTCGGCCTCGGTCGGCGCGAGCAGGGCCTCCCCGCCCGGCGGCACCACGACCGGGACGTCGTCGGGACCTGCGCCGGCCGCGGCGAGCAGCCGCCGCCCCTCCGGCTCCTCGACGCTGTACCAGCGGTACGGGACGGCGTTGCGGGCCAGGAAGTCGCGGGCGGCGAACGACGGCGCCGACCAGTGGTGACCGACCAGCTTGACGTCCTCGACGGCGGTGTCGGGGCTGGCCTCCCAGGACGCGACCATGGCGTCGACGACCGGGTAGAGCTTCTCCTCCGGCGGCTCCCACGGCTTGAGCAGGTAGTGGTCGACGTCGACGAGGTTGATCGCCTGGATGGCGGCGTCGGTGTCGGCGTAGGCGGTGAGCAGCGCGCGGCGCGCCCGCGGGAACAGGTCCATCGCCTGCTCGAGGAACTCGATGCCGTTCATCCCGGGCATCCGGTAGTCGGCGAGCACCGCCGCGACCCGGTCCCCGCGCAGCTTGAGCTCCCGCAGCGCCCCGAGCGCCTCCTCGCCGGAGGAGGCCCGGACCACCCGGAACCGCTCGCCGTAGTGGCGGCGCAGGTCGCGCGCCACCGCCCGGGACACCCCGGGGTCGTCGTCGACGGTGAGCAGGACGGGACGGGCCCGCCCCGCGGCCTCGGGGGCCTGGGTCACTGGTCCTCCAGGAAGTCGGGGCCGCGGGGACCGTCCCCGCGGGCCGGGTGCGAGCCCACGGGCTCGCGCGGGTACAGCTGCGGGCCCTCGACGTTGCAGTGCGGGTACTCCTCGACCGGCAGCCGCCCCTCGGCCGCCGCCGTCCGCAGCGGCCGGCGGATCCCGGCGAGGGCGACGAGCGCGCCCGCGACGAGCAGCGCGGCGCAGACGAGCACCGCCGTCCGGAAGCCGGCCCCGAAGGCGGCGGGGTCGGTGTAGTCGTCGCCGCCGATGCCCGCCACCACCGGGACCACGGCCACCGCGAGCAGGCTGGCGGCCCGCGCGACGGCGTTGTTGACCCCGGAGGCGACGCCGGCGTACCGGTCGTCGGCGGAGTCGAGGACGGTCGCGGTGAGCGGGGCGACCAGCAGGGTCAGCCCGGCGCCGAACACGACGGTCGCCGGCAGGACGTCGAGCAGGTAGGAGGCGTCCTCGCCGATCCGCAGCATGAGCAGCAGGCCCGCCGCCGACAGCAGCGGCCCGAGGGTCATCAGCGGCCGCGGCCCGATCCGCTGGGCGAGAGCGCCGGCCCTCGAGGAGAACAGCAGCATGAGCACGGTGACCGGCAGCAGCGCGGTCCCGGCCAGCAGCGGGCTGTAGCCGGACACGACCTGCAGCTGCAGCACCAGCAGCACGAAGACGACGCCGAGCGGCGCGTAGACCAGCAGCGTCACCACGTTGGCTGAGGTGAACTGCAGGCTGCGGAAGAGCACGGGCGGCACCAGCGGGTGGGGGGAGCGGCGCTGCACGACGACGAAGGCGGCGAGCGCGGCCACCGCGGCGATCCCCCAGGCCCAGACCGCCGGGCCGGGGTCGGGCGCGCCGGCGGCGGTGAGCGCGTAGGTGAGCCCGCCCAGGCCGACGACCACCAGCACGGTCCCCGTCCAGTCCAGGCCGGGCGCGGCGGCGGGGTCGCGGGTCTCGGGCACGTGCCGGGCCGCCACGAAGACGATCACGACGGCCAGCGGGATGTTGACCAGGAAGACCGCCCGCCAGCTCCACTCCACCAGCCAGCCGCCGACGAAGGGCCCGACCGCGCCGGCCACCCCGCCCAGCCCCGACCACGCGCCGACCGCCGCGGCCCGGTCCTCCCCGGCGAAGGACGCCGAGATGATCGCCAGGCTGCCCGGGGTCAGCAGCGCTCCCCCGACCCCCTGCAGCGCGCGGGCGACGACGAGCGTCCCGGTGTCCGGCGCCAGCCCGCACAGCAGCGACGCGGCGGCGAACCAGACGACGCCGACGACGAACACGCGCCGCCGGCCGAACCGGTCGCTCAGCGAGCCGCCGAGCAGGATCAGCGAGGCGAGGGTGAGGGTGTAGGCGTTCACCGTCCACTGCAGCCCGGTGAACCCGGCGCCGAGGTCGGCCCCGATGCGTTCGAGGGCCACGTTGACCACGGTGCTGTCCAGGAGCGCGAGGCTGGACCCCAGGACGGTGGTCAGCAGCACCCACCGCCCCCGCGGGGTGCCCATCCGCAGGCCCTCCGCCGGGGTCGGCTGCACCCGGGACGTCACCTGAGCGCCACCTCGATCCCCCACCGGTGCCGGGCAGCGCGACTGCGCTGCTCCGGGGCCCGGCGACGTCGGCGGATGCCTGTGGGCGCGAGCCTCGCCCCGCCGGTCGCGGGCTGTCAATCACCCCGGGCGGCGGGCCCGCGCGCATGGACGCCGCCGGTCCGGGGCACCCCGTGCCCCCACCCCCGATCCCCAGGGAGCCGCCATGTCGCTCGCCACCACGCCCCGCCGCCGCAGCTGGCGCCTGACCGCCGTCGGCCTCGTTCTCGCCGCGTCCCCGCTGACCGTCGCCGCCTGCGGCTCCGACGTCGTGAACGACGAGGTGGAGCAGAACGTCGAGGAGGGCGTCGACGAGGCCGAGCAGGAGGTCGAGGACGCCACCGACGGCGAGGACTCCGACGGCTGACGGCGCCGGATGCAGAGACCTCTTTGCAAAGAGGTCTCTGCATCCCTAGCCTGGGGGCGTGCCCGAGAACGCCCCCGAGGAGACCGTCGACGTCACCGACCCGCGGACGCTGCGGGCGCTGGCGCACCCGATCCGCACCGGGCTGCTCGCGCTGCTGCGGTCGGAGGGCCCGTCCACGGCCTCCCGGCTGGGCCAGCGCCTGGGCGAGAGCAGCGGGACGACCAGTTACCACCTGCGCCAGCTCGCCGACCTCGGCTTCGTCGAGGAGGTGGCCGGCCAGGGCACCGCGCGCGAGCGCTGGTGGCGCGCCCGGCACCGCAGCACCCGGTGGCGCACCGAGGACCTGGTCGGGCAGCCCGGCGGCCGCGAGGTCGTCGAGGAGCTGACCCACCAGTCGCTGGGCCGGCAGCGCCGGATGCTCGCCGCGCACGCCGAGCAGCGCGAGGCCCTCGAGCCCGTGTGGCGCGACGCCGTCTCCCTCAACGACTGGGCGCTGCACCTGTCACCGGGGGCCACCGCCGCGCTCACCGAGGAGCTCAACGGCGTGCTCGCCCGCTGGCGGGCCGAGCGCGAGGAGCCCGGCCAGCCGCTGGTCCACGTGCTGCTGGACCTCTTCCCGCTCACCGAGGACCCGGCGTGAGCGCGCCGCTGACCGTGCGCTCGGCCGGCCGCCGGTTCGTCGGGCTGACCGCGCTGCGCTGGCTGCCGATCGGGCTCGCCGCGCCGGTGTCGGTGCTGCTGGCCGCCTCGCGCGGGCTGTCGCCGGCCGACGTCGGCGTCGTCGTCGCGGTCTACTCGCTGGTCACCCTGCTGCTGGAGCTGCCCACCGGCGGGCTGGCCGACGCGATCGGCACCCGGCAGGTGCTCGTGCTGTCCGGGCTGATGACCGCCGCAGGGCTGGTCACCTCGGCCCTCGCCCACTCCGTCGCGGCGTTCGCGGTGGCGTGGGCGCTCAAAGGCGTCGGCCGGGCGCTGGACTCCGGCCCGCTGGAGGCCTGGTACGTCGACGCCGTCCACGCCGCCGACCCGGCCGCGGACGTGACCCCGGGACTGTCCCGCGCGGGCGCCGCCGACGGGGCCGGCCTGTGCCTGGGCGCGGTGCTCGGCGGGCTGCTGCCCCTGGTGGCGGTGGGCTCGGGGGACGCGGTGCTCGTGCTGCCGGTGCTGGCCGCCACCGTGGTGGCCCTGCTGTCGGTGGCCGCCGTCGCGGCGCTCGTCGTCCCGGTGGGCACCGCGCGGCACGCCGGGGCGGCCGCCCTGCGCGCCGGCGTGCGGGACGTGCCCGCGGTCGTCCGGGACACCGCTCGGCTGGTCGTCCGCGACCGGGTGCTGCGCCGGCTGCTGGCGATCTCGCTGCTGGTCGGCTGCACGCTGAGCACGCTGGAGCTCGTGGGGCCGCTGCACGTCGCCGCGCTCACCGGCGACGACGCCGAGGGCGCCGCGGTCTTCGGCGTGGTGATGGCGGTGTCGTACGCGGCGGCCGGGGTCGGGGCGCTGCTCGCGCCGCTCGCCCGCCGGGCGGCGCGGGGGTCGGCGGGCGCGGCGACGGCGGGGCTGGCCCTGCTCGGCGCGCTCGCCGTCGCGGTCGTCCCCCTCGGCGGGCCGCTGGCGCTGGGCGGGCTGTTCACCGTCTTCCACGTGGGCAACGCCGCGGCCTGGCCGCTGTGGAAGGACGCGCTGCACGCGCGGGTGGCCGCCGGGCAGCGGGCGACCGCGCTCTCGGCGTCGTCCCTGACGCTGCAGGTCGGCGGCCTGCTCGCCAGCCTGCTGGTGCTGCGGCTGGCCGACGCCCTGGGCACCGCGACCGGGTTCTGGGTGGCCGCCGGGGCGCTGCTCGCCGTCGCGGCGGTGTCGCTGGAGCTGCGCTCCGGCGCGACGGCCCCGTCCGGGCCGGCCGCCCCGGTTGCCTCGCGGCAGCGCGGGTAGCGGCGGGGCATGGCTGATCTCCCCCGCGACCACCTGAAGGGCCTCCGGGTCGCCGTCACCGGCGCGAGCGGCAACGTCGGGACGGCGCTGCTGCGGCGGCTGACCGCCCCGGGCAGCGGGGTGGCCGAGGTCCGCGGGCTGGCCCGGCGGCAGCCGCCGGACACCGCCCCCTACGACGCCGTCACCTGGTACACCGCCGACCTCGGTGACACCTCCAGCGAGCAGGCGCTGACCAACCTGCTCGAGGACGTCGACGCCGTCGTCCACCTGGCCTGGGTGCTGCAGCCGGGCCGCAAGCCCGACGAGCTGCACGAGGCGAACGTCAACGGCACCCGCCGGGTGGTGCGCGCCGCGGTGGCGGCGGGGGTGCGGCACGTGGTGCACATGTCCTCGCTCGGCGCCTACGCCGCCGGGGGCGGGGACCGGCCGGTGACCGAGGACTGGCCGGTCACCGGCATCCCGAGCTCGCAGTACAGCCGGCAGAAGTCCGAGGCCGAGCGGGTGGTGCGCGAGGTGGTCGGACGGCGGCGGGACGTCACGCTGACCGTCGTCCGCCCGACCCTGGTCATGCAGCCGGAGGCGGCCAGCGAGATCGGCCGCTACTTCCTCGGGCCGCTGCTGCTCGGCGCCGCCCGGCTCGTGCCCGGGCAGGTGGCCTCTCGGCTGCCGCTGCCCCTTCCGTCGCTGCGGGTCGGGTTCATCCACGCCGACGACGTCGCCGACGCCATCACCCGCATGCTCGACCGGCGCGCGCCCGGCCCGTTCAACCTCTCCGCCGACCCGGCCCTCGACGCCGACGGGATCGCCCGGGCGCTCGGCACCGTGCGCGTGCCGGTGCCGGCGGCGGTGCTGCGCGCCGGGCTGAGCGCGGCCTTCCACGCGCGCCTGGTGCCGACCGAGCCGGGCTGGCTGGACCTCGCCCTGCAGTCGCCGGTGCTCGAGACCGCCCGCGCCCGCACCCAGCTGGACTGGCAGCCCGCCTACCGCGGCGACGACGTCCTGCGCCAGTTCGTGGCCGCCCTCGGCCGCGGTGAGGGCGGGCCCGGCCCGCTGCTGTCCGCGACCGGCGGGAAGGAGCACGACCCGGCCGGCGACCCGGCCAACGTGCCGGACCACCGCCCGGGCTGAGGGGGGCTACCGGCCCGGCACCGCGCTCGACCGTCACGTCCGCGCCCGCGACCGGCGCTGCCGGTTCCCCGGCTGCCGCCGCCGCGTCCCAGGAACGGCGGGCTCGACCACGTCCGCGCCGGCCCCGAGGGCCCGACGTCGGCAGCGGACCTCGCCGGCTGCTGCACCACGCACCACCGCGGCAGGCACAGGCTCCCGGCTGGACGTACCGGCCCGCCCCGGACGCGACCGTCGTCGTCACGACGCCGTCCGGTCTCACCGCCGCGACCACCCCGCCGCCGTGCTGACCCCGGCGGCGACCCGCGCGGCCTGACCGATGACTTCCCCGCGCGGTGCCGGTCCGCACGCCTATCACCGACTCACGAGAGGCATGACGCCATGCGGACACTGACCTTCGGCATGAACGTGAGCCTGGACGGCTACATCGCCGCGCCCGGCGACGACCTCGGCTGGAGCGTGCCGAGCGACGAGCTGTTCCAGTGGTGGTCCGACCGGGTGGGGGCGACGGGCACGGCGCTGTACGGGCGCAGCCTGTGGGAGGCGATGAGCTCCCACTGGCCCACCGCCGACCAGCAGCCCGGCGTCACACCGGCGCAGGTCGAGTACGCCCGCCGCTGGCGGGACATGCCGAAGGTGGTGTTCTCCTCCACGATCAGCGCGGTCGACGGGAACGCCCGCCTGGTCACCGGCGACGCGGTCACCGAGATCACCCGGCTCAAGACCGAGGACGGCGGCCCCATGGACATCGGCGGCGCCACCCTCGCCGCGGCGGCCATGCGCGCCGGGCTGATCGAGGAGTACGCGCTCGTCACCCACCCGGTCCTGGTGGGCGGCGGCACGCCGTTCTTCACGGCCCTGGACAACTGGGTGGACCTCACCCTGGTGGAGACCCGGACGTTCCCCGACGGCGTCCTCCTGACCAGGTACGAGACCAGGCACTGACCGCCCGGCACCGGATCGGCGCAGGCTCGGCCGTCGGCCCGAACGGGCCGCTGAGCGCACCGATGAGTCACGACGGCTCGCGCCGTCTACGCATGAGCGTGACCTCACCCACCAGCCGTGCAGACGGCGGAGGAGCTCGTCATGACCCACGTCCCCCACCACCCCGGCGGTCGGTCCACGACGGACGCCGCCGCTCCCGTCACCACCACGCCGGTCCTCGTCGCCGACCTGCTCGCCGAGGGCGAGCGGATGCCGGTCTACGTGCACGTGATCGACCATCCCGACGCGCGCGTGCTGGTCGACACCGGCATGACGGAGCTGCACCCGGCCGGAGCCGACCTCGCCCCCCACCTCCGGCCGCTCAGCGAGCAGGACGTCGACCTGGCCGGCATCGACGTCGTCGTCAACACGCACCTGCACTTCGACCACTGCGGCGGCAACCACCTCTTCACCGGGAAGCCCATCTACGTCCAGCGTCGGGAGCTCGACGACGCGCGCAGCCAGGACGGCTACACCATCCGCGAGTGGGTCGACGCGCCCGGCGTGCGGTACGTGCCGGTCGACGGCGAGCTCGAGCTGCTCCCCGGGCTCCGGCTCGTCCCGGCGCCGGGCCACACACCCGGCACCCAGGTGGTCGTCGTCGAGACCGGCGGGCGTCCGATCGTCATCGGCGGCGACACGGCGGTCCGGTTCGGCGAGCTCGACGAGCCGCACACCGAGGGCCAGCTGCTGGTGCGTGCGCTCGACCCCGAGCTGGTCTGGCTCGCGCACGAGCACGAGCCCTGGCGACCCCGCACCGCCTGAGCCGCGGGACGGCTCCGGGTCAGGCGCGCGTCGTCCAGGCGCCGACCGAGCGGCCGGTGGCCGCGAAGACGTCCGCGGCCTGCTCCGCGCGCAGCGCCACGAACAGCCCCTCCGCCTCGGCGAGCACCACCTCGGGGCTGTCCTCGGCCACCAGCCGGGCGTGCGCGGTGGTGCGCCGGCCGACGGTCTCCCCCATCTCGGCGGTCAGCAGCAGCGGCACCCCGAGGTGCACCGGGCGCCGGTACCTCACGGTCAGGGTCGCGGTCAGCCCGCCGCGGCCGGCGGCGCGCAGCGCGCGGGCCAGGACGTGGTCGAGCAGCGTGGCCACCACGCCGCCGTGCACCAGCCCGGGCGGCCCCTCGTGCGCCTTGCCCACGGTGACCCGGCCGGTCGCCGTCCCGTCGGGGGTGTCGGTGGCCACCAGCGGCGGCGCCACCGGGCTGCCCGGCCCGTACACCGGGCTGTACCAGCGCTCGCCGGTCTCCGGGTCGTCGACGCGGGCGATCTCGTGCAGGCCGCGGCCGGCCACCCGCAGCCGGGCCGCCAGCTCCCGCGCGACGGCGGCGGCCGCCTCGAGCTCGGCCTCCGGCACCTCCGTGCGGACGGCGGCGTCGACCAGCTCGCGCAGCGCCTCGCCCAGCTCCCCGACGGCGACCCGCCGGGCGGCCCGCTCCTCCGCGGAGGGCCTAGCCACGGGGCATGCCGGCCGCGCGCAGCAGCCCACCGCCGATGATCACCCGCTGCACCTCGCTGGTGCCCTCGTACAGCCGGTAGAGGCGGGCGTCGCGGTAGAAGCGCTCGACCGGCGTGGTGCGCAGGTAGCCCAGCCCGCCGTGCACCTGGACGGCGCGGTCGGTGGCCCGGCCGACCATCTCGCTGCACCACAGCTTCGCCGACGACGGCCCGATCGAGGTGTCCTCGCCGGAGTCGTAGCGGGCGGCCACCTCGCGGACCATCGCCTTCCCGGCCAGCGTCTCGGCGTGCATGTCGGCGATCAGCGCCTGCACCAGCTGGAACCGGCCGATCGGGGCGCCGCCCTGCTTGGCCGTGGCGGCGTAGGCGACCGACTCGTCGAGCACCCGCTGCGCCATCCCGACGCACAGCGCCGCGATGTGCAGCCGGCCACGGGACAGCACGGTGAGCGCCTTCGAGTAGCCGCGCCCCTCCTCGCCGATCAGCGCGTCGGCCGGCACGTGGACGCCGTCGAAGAAGACCTCCGAGGTCCACGCCCCCGACTGGCCCATCTTCTTGTCCTTCGGGCCGAGCGAGACGCCGGGCGCCTTCGCGTCGACGACGAAGCTGGAGATCCCCCGCCCGCCCTTCTCCTCCGGGTCGGTGCGGGCGAAGACGACGAACAGGTCGGCCAGCGGCGCGTTGGTGATGTACCGCTTGGCGCCGTTGAGCACCCAGCCGTCGCCGTCGCGGCGGGCGCTGGTGCGCAGGCCCGCCGGGTCGGAGCCGGCCTCGGCCTCGGTGAGCGCGAAGGAGCCGATCAGCTCGCCGGCCGCCAGCCGCGGCAGGTACGCCTTCTTCTGCCCCTCGCTGCCGAACTTCGCGATCACCTGCCCCGCGATGCCGTTGTTCGTGCCGAACAGCGACCGGAACGCCGGCGTGGTGTAGCCGAACTCGAAGGCCAGCTCGACGTCCTCGCTCATGGAGACGCCCAGGCCGCCGTACTCCTCGGGCAGCGCGTAGCCGAACAGGCCCATCTCCGCCGCCGCGCCGCGCAGCTCCTCGGGGATGCGGTCGTCGAGGTCGATCTCCTCCTCGCGCGGGACGACCACCTCCCGCACCAGCTGGCGCACCGCGTCCCGGATCTGCGTGAAGTCCTCGGCGTCCACGCCTCCATGGTGCCGCCTGGGGCGGCCTCCCGACGAGCCGGGGGTGCAACACCCAGCGGAGGGTGTTACGGACGGCTGCGGACGGAACGTCGTGATCCGGACACACCCCGTTGCCGGTCACGGTCAGCCGCACTAGCGTCACGGACGGCACCCGAACCAGCGGCGCCGCGTCCTCCCCCCGGGAGCCCTCGTGCACCTCTCCGTCGCCGTCGTGCCCGCACCGGACCAGGTCGTCGTCCGCCTGACCGGCGACGCCGGCCGTCCGACCCTCCCCCGCCTGGCGGCCGGCCTGACCCGCGCCGCCGAGCACGGCACCCCCAGCGTCGTCGTCGACGTGGCCGGCGTCCGCTTCCACGACCGCGCGGCGCTGCGGACCCTCGCCGGCTTCAGCGACACCCTCACCGCCGCCGGCCGGCGGTGCCGGGTGGTCGGCGCGCCCGCGGCCACCCGCCGCCAGGTGGCCGAGGCCGGCCTCGCCGGCGTCCTCGAGCTCGACGGCCCGCTCACCGGCGCCGACCCGGTGCGCCCCCTGCCGCGGCCGGCACCGGAGTCCGTGACCGACCCGCGCCCCACCCAGCCCCTGCCGGTCGGGGCGCTGCCCGCCGCGGCGGACCTGCCGGCCCCGGCGCTCGAGGACGCCCGCCGGCCGCGCGCCGCGGCGCACCCGCTGCGGGGACCGGCCGGGGCGTCCCGCCGCCGTGTCCCCGTCCCGCTGGACCGCTGGCGCTGACGCCGGACGCGCAGGTGCCCCGGCCCGCACGCGGCGGACCGGGCCACGACGGGGGTGCGACTAGGCCAGGGCGTCCAGGCGGGCCATGTCCTCGTCGGACAGCGTCAGCTGCGCCGCGCCCATGTTCTCGGTGAGGTGGTCCACCGACTTCGTGCCCGGGATGGGCAGCACCACCGGCGACTTCTGCAGCAGCCAGGCCAGCGCGACCTGCGCCGGGGTGGCGTCCAGCTCGCGGGCGATGTCGGCGACCGGGCTGTGCGGGGCGGCGAGGTCGCCGGTCGCGATCGGGAACCACGGGATGAACGCGATCCCGTGGTCGGTGGCGTAGTCCAGGACGTCCTGCGACTGCCGGTTGGTCAGGTTGTAGAGGTTCTGGACGCTGACGACGTCGACGATCTCGCGCGCCGCCCGCAGCTCCTCGACCGAGACCTCGGAGACGCCGATGTGGCGGACCTTGCCCTCGTCCTGCAGCTCCTTGAACGCGCCGAGCTGGTCGGCCAGCGGCACCTCGGGGTCGATGCGGTGCAGCTGGATGAGGTCGATGCGCTCCACCCGCAGGTGGCGCAGCGACAGCTCCACCTGCTGCCTGAGGTAGGCCGGGCGCCCGACCGGCGTCCAGATGCCCGGGCCCTGGCGGGTCAGGCCGGCCTTGGTGGCGATGACCAGGCCCTCCGGGTACGGGTGCAGCGCCTCGGCGATGACCAGCTCGCTGACGAACGGCCCGTAGGAGTCGGCGGTGTCGATGAGGTCGACGCCCTGCTCGACGGCGGCGCGGACCACCCGGAGGGCGGCGTCGCGGTCGGCCGGCTCGCCCCAGACACCCGGCCCGGGCAGCTGCATGGCCCCGTAGCCCAGCCGGTGGACGGCGAGGTCGCCGCCGATGGCGAAGGTGTCGGCAGGTGCGGTGGCGGTCATGGACCCTCCCGGTGCGTGTGCCCCGGGCCGGCTGCCCGGGGTCCCGCACCCCGCCAGCACGGCGGTCCGCGCCGCTCTTCCCGGCGCGCCGACGATGTGACCGGCGACACGCGAACGAGAGGACGGCGATGGGCGAGATCCTGGTGCTGCGGCACGGCGCGACCGAGTGGAGCAGGAGCGGCCAGCACACCGGCGTGACCGACCTGCCGCTGCTGCCCGAGGGCGAGGAGCGGGCCCGCTCCCTGGCCCCGGCGCTGGCCGAGCGGCACGTCGTCGAGGTGTGGACGAGCCCCCGGCAGCGCGCCCGGCGCACCGCCGAGCTGGCCGGGCTGACCGCCACGGCCGTCGACGAGGACCTGGTCGAGCTCGACTACGGCGGCTACGAGGGCCGCACCACCGCTGAGATCAGCGAGGAGCTCGGCCGCCAGTGGTCGGTCTGGCGCGATCCGGTGGTGGCGGGCGAGACGCCCGGCGAGACCCTCGAGCAGGTCGGCGAGCGGGTGGACCGGGTGCTGGACCGGGCGCGGGCCCGGCTCGACGACGGCGACGTCGCCCTCGTCGCGCACGGGCACGTGCTGCGGGTCCTCACCGCGCGCTGGCTGGGCCTCGAGCCCGCCGCGGGGGCGCTGTTCGCGCTGCCGGCCGGCGCCTACGGCGTGCTCGGGCACGAGCACGCGCGCCCGGTGCTCACGGGATGGGGACTGGGCTGAGGTCGGCCGGCTGGACCGCGGCGGCGGGCGCGGCGGGCCGGCCGAACAGCCAGCCCTGCGCGAGGTCGGCGCCGAGCGCGGCCACCTCCGCGGCCACCTGCTCGGTCTCCACCCCCTCCGCGACGACGACCGCCCCGAGCCGGTGCGCGTGCTCGGTCACCGTGCGCACCGACGCGCGGGCGCCGTCGTCGGGCAGCGCGGACACCAGCGCCCGCCCGAGCTTGACGACGTCGGGCCGGACGACGTCGAGCAGCGAGCGGCTCGACCACCCGGCGGCCACCTCGTCGAGGGCCACCCGCCAGCCGCGCTCCCGGTAGGCCTCGAGGACGGCGAGCAGGTGCCCGCGGTCGGCGACGGCGGCCCGCTCCCCCACCTCCAGCACCAGCTGCCGCGGCTCCAGCCCCGCGGCCTCCAGCGCCTCGACGGTGCTGGCGAGGTCGGCGTCGGGGTGCAGCACCGAGGTGGGCCGGGTGTTGACGAACAGGTCGGCGCCGCCCAGCCAGCCCGCGGCGCCGGCGATGGCGCACTCCCGGCCGACCCGGTCCAGCCGGGTGAGCCAGCCCGCGGACTCGGCGACGAAGAACAGGTCCCCGCCGTCGACGGTGCGCCCGTCGGAGTCGCCGCGCAGCAGCGCCTCGTGGGCGACGACGGCGCGGTCGGCCAGCGCCACGATCGGCTGGTACGCCGACCACAGCTCGGCCTCGGCGAGCACGCCGGCCTCGGCGGTCACCCCGCGGCGGGCCAGCTCCTGCGCCAGGGTCGGCGCGGTGAGCAGGCCGAGGGTCAGCGCGGTGTACTCGTTGGCCGGGTCGGTGGCCACCCGCACCGCCTCGGCCTCGGCGCCGGTCAGCGCGCGGGAGAGCCGGTCGAAGAAGACCTCCACGCCGACGCCGTCGCGCTCGTCGGAGAGGTCGAGCAGCCCGGGGGCGGCGAAGACCGACAGCCCGGCCGCGCGGGCGGCGGCGGCCACGGCGGGCAGCACGTTCTCCTCCGCGGTCGCCAGCAGCACGCGGGTCGCGGCCTCGGGCAGGGGCCACTGCTCGCGCCGCCGCGCCGCACCGATCGGACTCGCCACGCGCAGCAGGATGACCGACCGGCCCGGCCGGTGCGGGCAGGCGCGCGGACGGGTCCCGACCGTTCAGGATGCCGCGCGGCCGACCGGTCTGCACGCGGCGCGGAGGCCCTACTGTCGATCCATGGCTGCTGTGATCACCGAGCCGCCGACGCGCCATGGCCGCGGCGGCCGCCCGCGCGACCCCAGCCGTGACGACGTCATCCGCGCGGCCATCCTCCGGCTGCTCGGGGAGGTCGGGTACGGCGCGCTGACCATGGACGCCGTGGCCGCGGAGGCCGGCGTCGGGAAGGCGACCATCTACCGCCGCTGGCGCACCAAGCAGGACCTCGTCGTCGACACCGTCTCCGACCTCAACCGGGCCTGGACGGTCACCGCCGACACCGGGTCCCTCGAGGGCGACCTGCGCCAGCTCGTGCACCGCATGGTGGAGATGATGGCCAGCCCGGTCGGGGCCGCGACCCGCTCGCTGCTCGCGGCGATGCAGCACGAGCCGGCGCTGATCGAGGCGTTCCGCGAGGGCCCGCTGGCCGTCTGGCGGCGGGCCTACGACGAGGTGTGGACCCGCGCCCAGGCGCGCGGCGAGGTGGGCCCCGGGCTGCCGCAGTCGATCCCCGCCGAGGCCACCACCGCGCTGCTGGTGCAGCGCTGGCTGGTCACCCGCGAGCCGGTGGACGCCGCCTACGCCGACGCGGTGCTCGAGACCGTGGTGCTCCCGCTGGTCCGCCGGGCCTGACGCTCACCAGCCGAGCGTGCCCGGCTCGCCCTTGAACGGGCCGACGACGTCCGCGGTGATCCAGCCGCCGTAGAAGTCCCCCGCCTGCGCGCGCACCTGCTCGCCGTCGACCAGCGCCCGGTCGACCCGGCTCGGGTAGAACGCCACCGCCCCGCGCAGGTGCTCGTAGCCCGGGGTGGGGTCCTCGTAGGACCAGCCCACCGCCGGGTACCGCCGCCCGTCGACGACGGCGTCCCAGTAGGTGGCCCGCCCCTTCCACTCGCACCACGACGAGCCGGCGGCCCGCTCGAGCACGCCGGGGGCGACGTCCTCGCGGGGCACGTAGTAGACCGGCGGGTGGCTGGTCTCGCAGACCCGCACCGCGCGGCCGGTCGACGCGACCACCCGCCCGCCCAGCTCGACGACGACGCGGCGCGGCGTCACCTCCGCCGACGGCGGGCGCGGGTAGTCCCAGACCGACTCCTGACCCGGGCCGACCGGGTCGCGGCGCGGCGGGCGCACGGTGCGGCTCAGTCGTTGCGGTGCCGGGCCTTCTGGACGACGACCAGCGTCACCAGCAGGCCGAGGGCGCCGACGGTGGCGCGCCCCGCCGTCGACTGCAGGAAGCGCACGACGGCGGCCTGCCCCTGGGCGCGGAGCCGCGTCGGGCTGCTCCGGTACGCCAACTGGTCCAGGGTGGCCGCCAGCGACTCACGGGCGGCGTCGATCTCCAGCTGGATCTCTCGAGGGTCGCGAGGCACGGCGACAGCCTGCCAGACACCGCGGCGACCGGCCCGTTCCGGCGATCAGCGGCACCCGCGCGGGCGATGCGCCCTAGACTCGGCGGCCACGCGGGAGTGGTGTAACGGCAGCCACGCCAGACTTAGGATCTGGTGCCCTCGGGCGTAGGGGTTCGACTCCCCTCTCCCGCACGCGACGGGTCAGCTCAGGGTCACGGTGAGCTCGACCTGCGGCGAGGCGAGCCCCGGGTCGTCGGCGTCGACCACGGCCAGCAGGTCCACGCGGTCGCCGTCCACGCCGCGCAGCGCCAGGCCCTCCACCTTGGCCACCCGCCCGTCCACCTCCGGCACCGGCGCGACGGCCAGCACCCGCCCGTGCTCGACCAGGACCAGCGCGGTGGCCACCACCGGGCCGTCGTCGACGGCGTTCGGTGTGTCCTCCGCCGCCGCGGACAGCAGCTCCCGGCCGTCGGGCAGGGCGACGGCGTCGGTGACCGCGAGCCCGACGCCGGCGACCTCGCCGAGGTCGAGGACGTGCACCGGCCCCAGCGGCACCGCGGCGGGGTCCCCGCGCCCGAGCACGGCCCCCACCAGCGGCGCCAGCGGGACCTCGAGGGCAGCGCTCGGCACCCCGGCGGCGCGGTTGCCGCGCTGGTACCAGCGCAGGACGTCGCCCACGCGGGCGGCGCCCTCCAGGTTCCGCTGCCCGTCCGGCACCCCGAGGCGGTCGCCGACCGCCGCGTACAGCGGCCCGAGGTCGGCCGCCCGGACGGAGGGCCGGTCGCCGTCGAGGACGACCAGCACCCCGCGGGTGCGCCGCGGCGTGGACCCCGACCCGAGCAGCAGCACCGCGGGCCGCCCGTCGGCCTCCACCGGGCAGGCCGTCTCCAGGTCGGGCTTGAGGGACTTGGTCCCGGCCGCCTCGGAGAACCGGTCGTGCCCCTCGACCGGCGGCAGCAGCCGCACCGGGACGACGCCGCGCGGGCGCTGCCAGGCCGCGGACGTGGCGTCGTCCTGGGCCACGAGCCAGCCGTCGCCCAGCGGCGCGAGACCCGAGGCCGCGGTCACCGGCGTCCCGTCGTCGAAGCGGAGCCCGCGGACGGCGGTGAGGTCGACGCGCACGGGGACGGGGTGCCCGCTCCGGTGCGGCCTCACGCGGGCGACCGCCGGGGCCGGATCACACAACTGTCTTTCCGCAGGTCAGCACGCTGAACTCCGTCCAGGGCCGCTGCACGCGCGGCGAAGCCGACGTAGCCTCGGGGCGACCGGCCGGCCGCACGACGGGGTGCCCCGGGGCCGGCCCTCTTCCCCTGCACACAGTCCTCCGGACACGACCCGTCGGAGCCCATGACCTCCCCGCGCACCGAGACCAGCCCCTCCCCCGGCACGAACCCCGAGCCGGTCCCCGACAAGCCCCGCACGTCGCTCACCGTCACCCAGGTGGCGGCCGGCGCCCTGGCCGCGGTGTCCGCGGCGGTCCTCGCCTCCTTCTTCGGCGTCGCCGGCACGGTGATCGGCGCGGCGCTGGTCAGCGTGGTGAGCACCGTCGGCTCCGCGCTCTACAGCACCTCGCTGAACCGCACGAGCGAGAAGCTGCGCAAGGCCCGCGAGCAGCTGGCGACCCGCCCCGCCCCGGCGGCCGGCGAGGCGCCGACCCGGGCGATGCCCGCGGCCGGGTCCGCGGCCGACGAGACGGCGACCCGGGAGCTGCCCGCGCACCTGGACCCGCGGCGGGCCCCGGCGCCGCGCCGGCGGATCCGCTGGCCGCGCGTGGCGGCGTACGCGGCCGCGGTGTTCGTCCTGGCGATGGGGATCGTCACCGCGATCGAGCTGATCGGGCAGAAGCCGGTGTCGGCGCTGGTCGGCGGGACCGAGGACTCCTCGTCGTCCACCACGATCGGCGAGCTGTCCAACGCCTCGTCCTCGCGCGACGTGACGCCGTCGGACTCCGACCCGACCACGCCGACGACCGAGGCGCCGGCCACGGGGACGCCCGGGGACGCCGGGGAGAGTGCGACGCCGCCCGGGGAGTCCGCGCCCGCCACCGAGAGCGGCAGCGACGAGGACGGCGGGGACGGCACCGGCGAGGACACCGGCGGCGCCGAGGAGTCCGCGCCCGCCGAGCCGTCGACGCAGGCGCCGGGGACCGACTCGGGCAGCGGGTCCGAGGGCGACCCGGGCAGCGACTCGGACACCGGCTCGGGCTCCGGTTCGGACAGCGGCTCGGGCACCGAGCCGCAGGCCGAGGCGGGCACCGGGGCGGCCGCCGACGCCGGTGGCGAGGCGCCGCCGGCCGCCTGAGCTCAGGAGCCGACCAGCGCCCGGTGCAGGACGGCGACCAGCTCGGCGCGGGTGACGATCCCGGCCAGCCGGTCGTCGGCGTCGACCACCGGCAGGTGCCGCAGCCCGCGGTCGGCCATGAGCCCGACCAGCTCGGAGACCGGGGTGTCGGCGCCGACGGTGGTGACCGGGCTGGTCATGACCTTCGCGACCGGGTCGAAGTCCACGACGTCGAGGTTGAACAGGTCGTGGACGGTGACGATGCCGACGACCCGCCGGTCGGGCGTGACCACCGGCAGCGCCTTCACCGCGTGCTGGTTCATCAGCATCCGCGCGCGGTACAGCGTCTCGTCGGGCTGCACGGTCCGCACGTCGCGCTCCATGAGCGCGCCGACGCGCAGCTGCCCGAGCCGGCGGTCCAGGGCGTGCGCCTCGGCGTCGCGGACCAGCGCCAGCACGTCGCCGGGCAGCACGTCCAGGCCGCGGTCCAGCCGCTGCATCGCCGCCGTGACGTCCTCGGCCTGCAGGCCGACCCGCTCGGTGGGCGGCGCCTCGGGGCCGGTGCGCGGCGGCTCGGGCACGTGCGGGTAGGGCCGCCCGGTCAGGTTGTTCACCAGCGCGGCCACGAGCAGCAGCACGAGCGTGTCGACGCCGACCGGCCACAGCGCGAACGCCCAGCCGTGGTCGGCCACCGCCGCCTCGCCGACCGCCGCGAACAGCGCGCACGCGCCGCCCGGCGGGTGCACGCAGCGCAGCACCATCATCAGCGGGATCGCCACGCCGACGGCGACCGCCGCGGCGAGCGTGACGTCGTCGAGGAGCTTGCCCGCCGCGACGCCGACCAGCGTGGACACCGTGTTGCCCGCGAGCACGGGATAGGGCTGGGCCAGCGGGCTGGCCGGCGCGGCGAACAGCAGCACCGCGGTGGCGCCCATCGGCGCGACGATCCACGGCAGCCCGGCCGGCCCGCCGGGCACCGTGTGGGCGGTGAGCGCGGCCAGCGCGATGCCGGCCAGGGCGCCGAGCCCGCCGCGCAGCACCTCCGAGCGGCGGTAGCCCACCGGCGAGGGCCGCAGCCCGACCCTCCACGCCCTGACGTCCGCGCGCACCCCGCTCCCCTCCCGCGGGCCCCCGCCCGCCGCGGGCGTGGACCCTACGTCGTCGGGGCGGCGCGGGGGTGCCGCCGCGGCGCGTCGGTCAGGCCGCGCCGAGCGCCTGCGCGATCACCGGGACCAGCGCGGCGAAGGCCTGGCCGCGGTGGCTGCGGGCGTCCTTCTCCGCGGGCTCGAGCTCGGCGGCGGTGCGGTGCAGGCCGTCGGCGACGAACACCGGGTCGTAGCCGAAGCCGTTGGTGCCGCGCGGCTCGCGGACCACCCGGCCGCGCCACTGCCGCTCGACGACCGACTCCGCGCCGTCCGGGGTGACCAGGGCGGCGGCGCACACGAACGCCCCGCCGCGCCGCTCGTCGGGGACGTCGCCGATCTGGCCGAGCAGCAGCGCGGTGTTGGCCGCGTCGTCGCCGTGCCGGCCCGACCAGCGCGCCGAGAGCACCCCCGGCATGCCGTTGAGCGCGTCGACGGCGAGGCCCGAGTCGTCGGCCACCGCCGGCAGGCCCGTGTACCGGACCGCCTCGCGCGCCTTGAGCAGCGCGTTCTCCGCGAACGTCGCGCCGGTCTCCGGGGCCTCCGGGTACTCGGGGACGTCGCGCAGGCCGACCACCTCGACCCCCGGGACGGCGTCGGACAGCAGCCGCTGCAGCTCGGCGAGCTTGCCGGCGTTGCGGGTGGCCAGCAGCAGGCGGGTGGTCATCGCTGCAGCGCCTCCTGCTGGACGCGGGTGAGCTCGGCGCACCCGGCGACGGCGAGGTCGAGCAGCCGGTCGAGGGTGGGCCGGTCGAACACCGCGCCCTCGGCGGTGCCCTGCACCTCGACGAAGCCGCCCTCGCCGGTGCAGACGACGTTCATGTCGGTGCCGGCGCGCACGTCCTCCTCGTAGGCGAGGTCCAGCCGCGGCTCGCCGTCGATCACCCCGACGCTCACCGCCGCCACCGACTGCACGATCGCGGTCTTCCTCGCCAGCTTCCGGCGGTCGGCCAGCCACGCGACGGCGTCGGCGAGGGCGACGTAGGCGCCGGTGATCGCCGCCGTCCGGGTGCCGCCGTCGGCCTGCAGGACGTCGCAGTCGACGGCGATGCTGTTCTCCCCGAGCGCCGCGAGGTCGATCGAGGCGCGCAGCGAGCGGCCGATGAGCCGGCTGATCTCGTGGGTGCGCCCGCCGATGCGGCCCTTGACCGACTCGCGGTCGCCGCGGGTGTGCGTGGCGCGCGGCAGCATCGCGTACTCGGCGGTGACCCAGCCCAGGCCCGAGCCCTTGCGCCAGCGCGGCACGCCCTCGGTGACGCTGGCCGCGACCAGCACGCGGGTGCGGCCGAACTCGACGAGCACCGAGCCCTCGGCGTGGTCGAGCCAGTTGCGGGTGATGGTCACCGGGCGGAGCTGGTCGGCCGCGCGGCCGTCGGGGCGGGTCACGGGCACCGAGCCTATCGACGTCGGCACGCCGCCCTCCGGGCGAGATGCCACGATCGGCCCGTGCGATCGGAGCTGCGGACGGTGCGGACCGGCGGCGAGCCGGTGGTGGTCGACCTGACCGGCGAGTGCGAGGACTTCGTCCGGCAGGAGGACGACGGCCTGCTGTCCGTGTTCGTCCCGCACGCCACGGCCGGGCTCGCGGTCATCGAGACCGGCGCGGGCAGCGACGACGACCTGCTCGCCCAGCTCGACGAGCTGCTGCCCCGCGACGGCCGCTGGCGCCACCGGCACGGCAGCCCCGGCCACGGGCGCGACCACGTGCTGCCGGCGTTCGTGCCGCCGCACCTGAGCGTGCCGGTGCTCGGGGGCCGGCTGCAGCTGGGTACCTGGCAGCGGATCTGCCTGGTCGACCCCAACGGCGACAACCCCGAGCGGCAGGTGCGGCTGTCGTTCCTCCGCGGCTGACGCCCCTGCTCCCCTCCCCCGTCGGGCGGGCACGGCATCATGCCGGGCATGACCGAGACCGCGCCCGCACCCGTCCGCCTCGCGCCCGGTGACCCGGCGCCGGACTTCACGCTGCCCGACGCCGACGGCACCCCGGTCTCCCTCGCCGACCGCCGCGGCCGCCGGGTGATCGTCTACTGCTACCCCGCCGCCCTCACCCCGGGCTGCACCACCCAGGCCGTCGACTTCACCGCCGCGGCCGGCGAGCTGGCCGAGGCCGGGCTCGACATCATCGGCATCTCCCCCGACCCGCCGGAGAAGCTGCAGCGCTTCCGCGAGCAGGAGGGCCTGGGCATCACGCTGCTGTCCGACCCGGACAAGCGCGTGCTCACCGCCTACGGCGCCTTCGGCACCAAGAAGCTGTACGGCAAGGAGGTGCAGGGCGTCATCCGCTCGACCTTCGTCGTCGACGCCGAGGGCCGCATCGAGCGGGCCGCCTACAACGTGAAGGCCACCGGGCATGTCGCGAAGCTGCGCCGCGACCTCGGCCTGGGCTGAGCGCTCAGTCCCCGCGGACGCCGAGCACGCCGGTCACCAGCGCGTCGACGACCGTCGTCGCGGCCTTGAGGTCGGGGTCGCGGGAGACCACGACGTCGGAGTAGAGGAACGACTCCCCCAGCCGGACGACGGCGTAGGCCAGCACCGGCAGCGACACCTCCGGCGTGAGCCCGCGCTCCTCGACGTCGCGCTCGAACAGCGCGGTGTAGGCCTCGACCAGCCGCGGCTGCACCCGGCCGCGCGGGTCGGTGAGGATGCGCATCGCGGTGGTCGGCTCGTCGTCGATGAAGCGGTGCAGCGGCGCCGCAGTGCCCAGCGCGTGCCGGTAGTCCTCGATGATCGCCAGGCTGCGCAGCCGGCCGGCGGGCTCGGCGCCCTCGGGCCGGGCGTCGTACGCCTCGGCGGCCTGCTGCAGCTGCCGCTCGGCCAGGTACCAGAGGGTCTCGCCCAGGATGGCGTCGCGGTTGCCGACGCGGCGGAACAGCGTCACCCGGGAGATGCCGAGGTCGGCGGCCAGGGTCGTGGTGTCGATCCGGTCGCCGCGCAGGAAGGTCCGCGCCGCCCGGCGGACGACCTCTTCACGCGGCGCGATCACGGACGCAGCGTAGGCGCGGGGCGTCCGGCGCCGACACGGCCGCGGCACCGGCCTCACCCGCACGCGGGAGGGCGGCCACCGTGCGTGCACGGTGGCCGCCCTCCTCGTCAGGACGCCGGGTCGGGCCGGGGTACGCACCGCTCCCGGCGCGGCGGCCGAGCACGCGCGGAGGCGCTCACCCGTGCTCGGCGGCCGCCTCCGCCCGCACCTGCGCCCGCGCGTCGGCGTAGCGGACCACCTCGAACGTCAGCAGCCCCACCAGGACCGCGGCGAGCACCGCGAGCTGCGCCAGCGCCGGCAGGGGCGCCACGGCCAGCGGCGCGAGCAGCAGCAGCACCGCGACGACGGCCCGCGGCCGGTTGACCGACCCGACGTTGCGCAGCCGGAACGCCAGGTGCGCCAGCAGGTACACCGCGACGCCGGCGTAGAGCGACCACAGGGCGGTCCCCTTCAGCGGGTCGGTCAGGTCGTGGTGCTCGACGTCGCCGACGTACTCGGCGACCTTCTTCAGCCCGAGGGCGAGGAAGATGATCCCGGCGATCATCGGGAAGTGCAGGTAGGTGTAGGAGTCGCGGGCCAGCCGGACCCGGTCCACGCCCTGCTTGCCGGCCAGCACCCGCTCCGCCACCGGGGCGACCACGTCGAAGTAGGACCACCACAGGCACACGCTGACCGTGAGCCCGAGGAGCGCGACGGCCGCGATCGGCAGGGTCAGCGGCAGGTCGGCGACCCCCACGCCGACCGCGATGATCGACTCGCCGAGGGCGATGATCACGATGAGGCCGTGCCGCTCCGCGTAGTGCCGCGGCGCCGGCAGGCGCCAGTCGGTGCCGGAGACGTAGATGCCGGTGTAGTCGACCAGCAGCGCCAGGACCCACAGCAGCGTCTGGGTGGTCCCGCCGGCCAGCGCCCCGGCCACCAGGAGCCCGGCGGCCAGGACGACCGGGACCGCGGTGCGCAGCAGCTGCCGGCGCAACCCGGCGTCGTCCCCCGCCGCGACGAGGTAGACCGCGAGGTGCCCCAGGCGTACCACGGCGATGCACGCGGCCAGCACCAGCGGGGCGCTGAACCCGTCGCCCTCGTCGCGCCACGCCTCGGGGATCGACAGCGCGACGAGGAACAGCGCGCCCATCACCGTGATCAGCGCGCCGCGGACGACGCCCTCGTCGGCCCGGGCCTGGTTGCCCAGCCACGCGTAGCTGCTCCAGGCCCACCACAGCAGCGCGAGGACGAGCAGGCCGCGCACCGCGCTGCGCCAGCCGATGTCCTCGGCCATGAAGGCGGTGACCTGGGTGATCGCGAAGACGAAGACCAGGTCGAAGAAGAGCTCCAGCGTGGTGACCGTGTGGTGCTCCGTCGTCGGCAGCACCCGGGCGTGGGCGTGCACCCCGGACGGTCGATCGGCTCGCGCGGTCACGTGCACCTCCCGCCCGCCGGGCGCGTCCCGGCAACCCGCGACGCGGGCCATCCTGGCCCCTCCCGGCGCCCGGGACGAGGGGCGTTCTCCCAGGGCGGACTCAGGCCGTCCACGTGCCCGGGCGGGGCTGCCCGTACCGGCCGCCGTCCCAGCCCGGGTCCCACGGGAAGCACCCGGCGGGCGAGGCCCAGGTGAGGACGTGCGCCGGCACCGAGTACTCGGCCGGCCGCCGGTACCAGCGGTTGGCGCCGAGCAGCACCTCGCCCGGGTTGGGGCACTCCTCCACGACCAGCTCCTCCCGGCCGGCCTCGAGCAGCTCCCCGGGCACCAGCGACCGGCCGGCCACCACCTCGCGGGCCACCGCGTCGAGCAGGGCGTGCGTGGCGGAGGTCCCGCGCCCGGCGAGCACCAGCTCGGGGTGGCCGAGGCCGAACAGGCCGATGGTGTAGCCGAACGCCGGCTCGTCGGGACGGTCCCCCGGCCCGACGTACTGCACGGCGAAGCGGGCGCGGCGGATGACGGCGGCGAGGTGGGCGTCCTCCTGGTCCAGCCAGGCGGTGGTCTGCGGGTCGTGCGTCATGCCCGGAGCCTGCGGGTCGGCACCGACAGGACGCGCCCGCGCACACCCGGTGGTGGACGCGGGTCCTCCCTGTGGACGACGGCGGCCGGACCGTCGGTCCCCGGGTCCCCCGGCTCAGCCCTCCGCGGACCGCCTGGCCCGCGCCCGCCGCTTGCCCTCGTGCATCGCGGCCACCCGCGCGACCGGGATGGTGTGGCCCTCGGCGACCAGGTCGGCCGGAAGCTCCTGCGGCGCGGGCAGCAGCCGCGCCCACGGGTCGCCGTCGCCCAGCCGGTCCGGCGCGGTGGTGACCGTGACGTCGCCCGGCCGGACCGAGGGCAGGTCCTCCCACGCGACCGGCGCCGACACGGGCAGGCCCGGGCGGATCCGCGGGCTGTAGGCGGCCACGATCGTCGAGGACCCGGAGCGGGTGGAGTCGAGGAAGACCCGCCCGTGCCGGTCCTCCTTGATGTAGGCGGTCGTGGCCAGGTCCGGGTCGAGGGTCGCGGCGCGGGCGGCGAGCGCGCGGGTCGCGGCGGCGGCGTCCTCGGGCCCGGCCCCGCGCACCGGGACGACGACGTGCACGCCCTTGGACCCGCTGGTCTTCACCGCCCCGGCCAGCCCGGCGTCGGCCAGCGCCCGCCGCACCAGCTCCGCGGCCTGCACGACGACCGCGAAGTCGGCGCCCTCCGGCGGGTCGAGGTCGAGCACGATGCCGGTCGGCTCGGTCTCCGCGCCCGCGTGGAAGAACGGGACGTGGAACTCCACGGCCCGCTGGTTGGCCAGCCACAGCAGGGTGCGGCGGTCGTCGCACAGCACCTGGTGCACCTCGCGGTGGGCGCCGGAGGACCACACCGGCACGGTGCGCACCCAGTCCGGCGCGCCCTTGGCCACGTTGCGCTGCATGAACGGCTCCTGGCCCGGCCGCACGCGCTTCACCGACAGCGGCCGGCCCGCCAGCTGCGGCACCAGCCGGTCCGCGAACGCGTCGAGGTGGTCGACCAGGTCGCCCTTGGTGACCCCCAGCCCGTCCCCCAGCGGCGCGTCGAGGCTGGTCAGCCGGACGCCGTCCCGTTCGTCGTCGACCACCGGCCCACCGTGCCCGCCCCGCCCGGGCGCGGCAAGACGGACCTCTTCCGTTCTCCTCGGCTCCTCTGCAGGGGCCCGCCGCGAGCCTGCGAGGGGCGGCGGGAGGGGGGTCCTTCAGACGTCGTAGGTGGCGCCCGGGGTGGCCAGCTCCGCGCCGGGGAACGCCGTCCGCGCCGCGGCCAGCTGCGCGACGGGGTCCACCCACGCCGGCACGTGGGTGACCAGCAGCCGCCGCACCCCGGCCGCGGCCGCGGCCTCCCCCGCCTGCCGGCCGGTGAGGTGCAGGTCCGGCGGGAGCCCGTCCCGGTCGGGGTGGGCGGCCTCGGCCAGCAGCACGTCGGCGCCGTGCGCGAGGTCGACGACGGCCTGCGACGGCCCGGTGTCGCCGGTGTAGACCAGCGAGCTGCCGTGCGCGGTCAGCCGGACGGCGTGGCACTCGATCGGGTGCGCGGTCCGCGCGGTCTGCACGGTGAACGGGCCGAGGACCGCCGACACCGGGGTGGGCGCGAAGTCGAAGACGTCGGTCAGCGGCGCGCCGCCCTCGTCGTAGACCAGGCCCAGCCGCCGCTCGGCGCCGGCCGGGGCGACCATCGGGACCCGGCGCCGCGACGAGCGGCCCGAGTAGCGGTGCCACACCACGAACGGGACGACGTCGAGGCAGTGGTCGGCGTGCAGGTGGGAGAGGTAGACGGCGTCGATCGAGTCGGGGTCGGCCAGCGCCTGCAGCGCGCCGAACGCGCCGCTGCCCAGGTCGAGCAGCACCCGGAAGCCGTCGTGCTCGACGAGGTAGCAGGAGGCCGCCGACGCGGGGCCGGGCCCGCTGCCCGAGCAGCCCACGACCGTGAGCCTCATGCCGCGCCCCCCGGCCGGTCGCACGTCCATCCGCTGTCCATGGCGGGCGCCAGGCTAACCGCCGGTCGGGAGGAGGGCGGCGGCCGGGACGGACAGGACGCCGTCGGCCCAGGACAGGCCGCCCAGGTCGCGGACGACGACGTCGGCCCCGGCGCCGAGCGCCCGCTCCCCCACGCCGACGACCCGCGCGCCGGCCGCCCGGCCGGCGGCGATGCCCGCGTGGCTGTCCTCGAACACCACGGTGTCCTCCGGCGGCACGCCGAGCAGGCGGGCGCCGAGGCGGTAGCCCTCGGGGTCGGGCTTGCCGGTGCGCACGTCGCGGGCGGTGACCAGGGCGCCGGGCAGCGGCAGCCCCGCGGCGGTCAGCCGGGCGGTGGCGAGGTCGGGAGTGCCGGAGGTGACCACCGCCCAGACGCCGGCGGGCAGGCCGGCCAGGAGGTCGGCGGCGCCGGGGACGGCGGCCACGGTGGTCGCGTCCTCGAGCTCGTACCGGTCGATGAGCGCCGTCGCGGCGCCCCGGCCGGGCCCGGGCACCAGGTCGGCCACGGTGTCGGCCGACTGCCGGCCGTGGACGACGGCGAGCACGTCGGCGGGCACCAGGCCGTGCTCGAGCGCCCAGCGCGACCAGGAGGAGGTGACGGCGGCGTCGGAGTCGACCAGGACACCGTCGTTGTCGAACAGCAGGCCCCTGGCGAGGAGCCGTCGGCCACCCTGCAGGGGACCGCCGCGAGCGTGCGAGCGGCGGGGGGCAGGGTGGTCCGTCGTCATGCCCAGAGCTGGCCCTCGAGCGCCGAGGTGGCCTCCTCGAGGGTGCCGGCGTAGGCGCCGGTGGACAGGTACTTCCAGCCGCCGTCGCAGACGATGAACACGATGTCGGCCTTGCGTCCCGCGGCGACCTCGCGGTCGGCGACGCCGAGCGCCGCGTGCAGGATCGCCCCGGTCGAGATGCCGGCGAAGATGCCCTCGCGCTCGACCAGCTGCCGGGTGCGGTGGACGGCGTCCTCGGGACCCACGGAGAACCGCGAGTCCAGCAGCGACGGGTCGTAGAGCTCGGGGATGAACCCCTCGTCGATGTTGCGCAGGCCGTAGACCAGCTCGCCGTAGCGTGGCTCGGCGGCGATCACCTGGACGCCGGGCTTGTGCTCGCGGAAGTAGCGCGAGCAGCCCATAAGCGTGCCGGTGGTGCCGAGGCCCGCGACGAAGTGGGTGATCGACGGCAGGTCCGCGAGGATCTCCGGGGCGGTGCCGGTGTAGTGCGCCTCGGCGTTGGCCGGGTTGCCGTACTGGTAGAGCATCACCCAGTCGTCGTGCTCGGCGGCCATCTCCTTGGCCATCGCGACGGCCTGGTTGGAGCCGCCGGCCGCCGGCGAGCTGACGATCTGCGCGCCGTACATCTCCAGCAGCTGGCGCCGCTCGACGGAGGTGTTCTCCGGCATGACGCAGATGAGCCTGTAGCCGCGCTGCCGGGCCACCATCGCCAGCGAGATGCCGGTGTTGCCGCTGGTCGGCTCGAGGATGGTGGCGCCCGGCTGGAGCGTGCCGTCCTTCTCCGCCGCCTCGATCATCGAGATCGCGGCGCGGTCCTTGATCGACCCGGTGGGGTTGTGGTCCTCGAGCTTGGCCCACAGCCGCACGTCCGGAGTCGGCGACAGGTTCGGCAGCCCGACCAGCGGGGTGCCGCCGAGGGAGTCGACGAGGGAGTTGAAGCGGGCCATGGGGAGCTCTTCCGGGTCTGGGGGGCGGGGCGGGACGGAGCTGCCTCAGCAGCCGCCGGCGACCGCCGGGAGGATGGTGACCGAGTCGCCGTCCTTGACCGCGGTGTCCAGGGCGCCGGTGAAGCGCACGTCCTCGTCGTTGACGTAGACGTTGACGAAGCGGTGCAGCTTGCCCTCCTCCGTCACCAGGCGGCCCTTGAGGCCGGGGTGCTGGGCGTCGAGGTCGTCGACGAGCGCGCCGAGGGTGTCCCCGCTGCCCTCGACGGTCTTGTTGCCGCCGGTGTGGGTGCGCAGGATGGTCGGGATCCGGACCTCGATGGCCATGGCGTGCGGTTCTCCTCGGGAGGGTGGGGACGTGCGGGAGCGCTCGACGTGAGCGCGTGTCGGTGCGGGCAACGCCCGCCCGCCGCCGGGGATTCCGTACCCGGGCGGCACGGCACCGTTCAGTCGTAGACGACGGTGGTCGGCGAGTGGCCGAACAGGTAGGACTCGACGACCTCGACGTCCTCCTCGCTCACCTCGCCGTCGACGATCCGGAAGCTGCGGAACTCGACCTCGTCCCCGGCCAGGCCGGTCTCCCGGCCGTGGTGGCGGGTCGAGACGAGCACGTAGTGGGCGTTGGGCTCGGACGCGTACGCGACGTCCGTCCGCGAGGGGTGCGCCTCGGTGGCGGTGTGCGAGTGGTAGATCACCACCGGCTCCTCGTCCCGGTCGTCCATCTCCCGGTACAGGCGCAGCAGGTCGGCCGAGTCGAACTCGTAGAACGTCGGCGAGCGGGCGGCGTTGAGCATCGGGATGAACCGCTCGGGACGGTCGCTGCCCTCGGGCCCGGCGACGACGCCACAGGCCTCGTCCGGGTGGTCCTCCCGGGCGTGGGCCACGATGGCGTCGTAGGTCGCGCGGTCGATGCGCAGCACGTCCCCAGTCTAGGCGGCGCCCGGGAGCGGCACCGCGGGCACCGGGAGGACCCTCGCCCGACCGGGGCAGGACACCCGGCCGTCGCCGACCGGATACGGTGCGGACCCGTGTGGCTCGAGCTGATCATGGCGGCCGGCGTGGTCGTCGTCGCGCTGCCGGCGCTGTGGCTCGGCCTCCGGGGGCTGACCCTGCGCAGCGGGCACTACAGCAGCGACGTCGCCGCCGACCGCCTGTCGCTGGGGCTGCTCGTCGCGGTGCGCGTGCTGGTGCTCCTGCTGGTGCTGTCCCTGTCGGCGGTGACGCTCGTCTCCACCGTCGGGGCGGTCGTCCGCGACCTGGAGCTGCCCAGCCTCGTGCCGGTCTTCTTCGTGCTGGACCTGCTGCTGGCGGTGCTGGTGCTGCTCACCTTCGGGCGTCGCGCCCGGCGGCGACCGCGTCGACGAGCGACCCCTGCAGCCCGGTGAGCCAGTAGTAGACGGCCAGCTGCTGGCCCTCCTCGCCGGCCGGGTCCTCGGGCGGCTCGGTCTCCTCGGTGATCCCGATCCGCTCCCCCAGCGCCAGCCGGAGGTCGTTGGTGGTGCGCAGCCACGCGCCGGCCTGGTCCCGGTCCAGCCGCACCTCCCCGCCGTCGGCGGGGAGGGAGGCCCGGACGGCGGCCAGGTCGTCGGTCTTGCCCGCGCGCAGCGCCGACTCGGTCAGCTCGCGGTAGTCGGCGGCGAGCCCGGGGTCGGTGCGGTGCCCGGCCGGCAGCAGCCGGGCGACCACCGGGTCGCCCTCGACGTCCTCGGGGTCGGCGCCCAGCAGCTGCTCGAGCTGGTCGAGCAGCAGCCCGAGGACGCCGGCCTCGGCCGGCTCGAGCCGCGCGACGACGTCGGCCCCCTTGCGGCGGAACGGCCTCATGCGTCCTGCTGGTAGGTGGCCCACAGGCCGTAGGCGTGCAGCCGGCTGGTGTCGTGCTCCATCCGCTCGCGTGGACCGGAGCTGACCACCGCCTTGCCGTCGTTGTGCACCTGCAGCATGAGCGTGGTCGCCGTCGGCTCGTCGTAGCCGAACAGCTCCCGCAGCACGTGGGTCACGTAGGTCATGAGGTTCACCGGGTCGTTCCAGACGATGGTGACCCAGGGACGGTCGAGGTCGGCGGTCTCCTCGACCGTGGGTTCGGGCGTCCGTGTCGGCGCGAGTGGTCCGGCCACCCGACCACTCTAGGACGGTGGCTGCCCCGCTCCCCCGGGTGCGGTCGCGGCGGCCGACCTAGGGTCTGGATCATGCCGACGGGTTCCGCCCTGCTCACCGACCGGTACGAGCTGACCATGGTCGCCGCCGCCCTGGCCGACGGCACCGCCGACCGCGACTGCGTGTTCGAGGTCTTCGCCCGGCGCCTCCCGCACGGCCGCCGCTACGGCGTCGTCGCCGGCACCGGCCGGCTGCTGGAGCTGCTGCCCTCCTTCCGCTTCGGCGACGAGGAGCTGGCCACCCTCCGCGAGCAGGGCCTGACCGACGCGCGGCTGCTGGACTGGCTGGCCGACTTCCGCTTCTCCGGCGACGTCGACGGCTACGCCGAGGGCGAGCTGTTCTTCCCCGGCTCCCCGGTGCTCACCGTGCGCGCGCCCTTCGCCGAGGGCGTGCTGCTGGAGACCCTGGTCCTCTCGGTGCTCAACCACGACAGCGCGATCGCCTCGGCTGCGGCCCGCATGGTGGGGGCGGCCTGCGAGCGGCCGTGCATCGAGATGGGCTCGCGGCGCACCCACGAGCAGGCCGCGGTCGCCGCGGCGCGGGCGGCCTACCTGGTCGGCTTCACCGCCAGCTCCAACCTGGAGGCCGGCCGCCGGTACGGGGTGCCGACGACGGGCACCAGCGCGCACGCGTTCACCCTCCTGCACGACGACGAGGCCGCCGCCTTCCGCGCGCAGGTCGACACCCTCGGCGTCGGCACCACGCTGCTGGTGGACACCTACGACGTCGTCCAGGGCATCACGACGGCGGTCGAGGTGGCCGGGCCGGAGCTCGGCGCCATCCGGCTGGACTCCGGCGACCTGCCGACGCTGGCCACCGCCGCCCGCCGCCAGCTCGACGAGCTGGGCGCCACGAAGACGCGGATCATCGTCACCAGCGACCTCGACGAGTACGCGATCGCCGGGCTCATGGCCGCGCCGGTCGACGGGTACGGCGTCGGCACCTCGCTGGTCACCGGCTCGGGCGCGCCGACCGCCGGGATGGTCTACAAGCTGGTGCAGCGCGACGGCGTGCCGGTGGCCAAGCGCTCGGAGGGCAAGAACTCCACCGGCGGCCGCAAGACCGCTGTCCGCCGGCACGACGCCGACGGGACGGCGACCGCCGAGGTGGTCAGCAGCGGGCGGGTCGAGCCGCGCGACGGCGACCGGCAGCTGCTGGTCGAGCTGGTCCGCGGCGGCGAGCCGGTGACGCCGGCGTCGCCGGCCGACGCGCTCCAGGCGGCGGCCGCGCACCACCGCCGGGCGCGCGAGGCCCTGCCGCAGGAGGCATGGGCGCTCTCCCGCGGGGAACCCGCACTGGAGACGGTGACGGCGTGAACGGAGGTCCCGCGGTGACGCGCGCACTGCTGGTGGTGGACGTGCAGAACGACTTCTGCGAGGGCGGCAGCCTGGCGGTGGCCGGGGGTGCGGCGGTGGCGGCGGCGATCACCGAGCACGTGCGGTCCGCCGACTACGCGTACGTGGTCGCCACGCGCGACCACCACGTCGACCCGGGCGACCACTTCCACGAGGAACCGGACTACCTGGAGACCTGGCCGGCGCACTGCGTCGCCGGCACGAGCGGGCTGGAGCTGCACCCGTCGCTGGACCGCGGGCCGCTCGACGCCGTGTTCGACAAGGGCCACTACGCGGCGGCCTACTCCGGCTTCGAGGGTCGGGCCGACGGCGTCCCCCTGGCGGACTGGCTGCACGAGCGGGGCGTGGACGCCGTCGACGTCGTCGGGATCGCCACCGACCACTGCGTGCGGGCCACCGCGCTCGACGCCGTCGCGGCGGGTTTCGCGACCCGCGTGCTGCTCGACCTCACCGCGGGGGTGTCCGAGGCCTCGACCGAGGCGGCGCTGGACCAGCTGCGCACCGCCGGCGTCGAGCTGGAGGGCGCGGTCACCCACCCCTGAGGCGAGCCGCCCCTGCGAGCGGTCGTGCCCGGGGGCGGGCCCGGAGGGTCCCCGCCGGGTGCGACGGGCGGGCTCGACGCAGAAGGGGTACGACCCGTGGCCGCGGTGCCGTCCGGTAGGACGGCAGATCACACAGTGTCACAGCGCGTCCATCACCTCGTCGCGGGTGAAGCCGAGGACCTGCAGGACGGCGTCGAGGTAGGGCTGGTTCAGCGCGGTGTGCGCCTGCTCGCGCACCACGGGCTTGGCGTTGAACGCGATGCCGAGCCCGGCGGCGTTGAGCATGTCGAGGTCGTTGGCGCCGTCGCCGACCGCGACCGTCTGCTCCAGCGGGATGCCGTGCTCGGCGGCGAAGCGGGCCAGCGCGCGGGCCTTGCCCGCCCGGTCGACGATCTCGCCCACCAGGCCGCCGGTGAGCCTCCCGTCGGCGACCTCGAGGGTGTTGGCCGCGGCGAAGTCGAGGCCGAGCGCGGCGGCCAGCGGGTCGGTGATCTGGCTGAACCCGCCGCTGACGATGCCGCAGCGGAACCCGAGCCGCTGCAGCGTGCGGATGAGCGTGCGGGCGCCCGGGGTGAGCTCCAGGTGCTCGCGCACCTCGTCGAGCACCTCGACCGGCAGGCCCGCCAGCGTGGCCACCCGGGCCCGCAGCGACTCGGCGAAGTCCAGCTCGCCGTTCATCGCCGCCGCGGTGATCCGGGCGACCTCGGCCGCGCGCCCGGCCCGGGCGGCCAGCTCGTCGATGACCTCGCCCCGCACCAGCGTGGAGTCGACGTCGAGGACGATCAGCCGCTTGCTGCGCCGGGCGAGCCCGACCTGCTCGACGGCGATGTCGGCGCCGGTGGCGGCGGCGACGGCGGCCAGCGCGGTGCGCAGCTCGGTGGCCCCGGCCCCGGAGACGGTGAGCTCCAGCGACGTGACCGGGCGGTCCGACAGCCGCCGGATCGCGTCGATGTTGCCGCCGACGCCCGCGATGGCGGTGGCCGCGCCGGCGACCGCGGAGGGCGGCACGGGCCGGCCGAGCAGGATCACGTGGTGCGGCCGCCCGGTGGGCGTGGTGCCGGCGCCGCGGCCGGAGGCGGTCTCCACCGCGACCCGGAGGCCGGTGGCGCGGGCGACCTCGGTGGCCAGCCGGCCCAGGCAGGCGAGGAACCCGGCCTCGTCCACCGCGCCGTCGGCCGGCCGGGCGCCGATGACGACCCCGAGGACCAGCTGGCCGTGCACGACGACCTGTTCGACGTCGACCACCTCGACCGGCGGGAGCCCCTGGTCGCCGGAGGCGAGGGCCCCGAACAGCCGGGCGGTCACGCCGGGCCGGTCGGCGCCGGTGACCGTGAGGACCGCGCGGGGCCCGTCGGGGGCGGCCTGCGGACGCGTGCGGGGTGCGGGGTCGAGCGGCACGGCGGCCATCGTGCCGCACTCCCGCGGGGGCTCCGGGCGGTGGTCCCGGAGACGAGGCGACGCCCCGCCGGCCGGAGCCGACGGGGCGTCGTCGTGACGAGGTGCCTTGTGGGTGGCCCCGCTGCAGGGTCCCACCCCGAGCCTGCGAGGGGTGGGGCAGCGGGGTCCTCCTAGAAGGGGTCGGGGTCGTTGGGACCCTGACGGGGGCCGGTGCCCTCGGCGAGCTCGCTGACGCCGCCGTAGGGCTGGTGCCGCTTGCCGACGTGCGCCTCGGCGTGCAGCCGCTCGACGAGGTGCGGGTAGTGCGCCTCGAAGGCCGGGCGCTCCGACCGGATCCGCGGGATCTCGGTGAAGTTGTGCCGCGGCGGCGGCGAGGACGTCGCCCACTCCAGCGAGTTGCCGTGGCCCCACGGGTCGTCGCGCAGCGCGAGCCGACCGTACTTCCACGACTTCACCACGTTGTACAGCCACGGGATGGTCGAGGCGCCCAGGACGAACGACCCGATCGTGGAGATCACGTGCAGGGTGGTGAACCCGTCGGTGGGCAGGTAGTCGACGTACCGCCGCGGCATGCCCTCGGTGCCCAGCCAGTGCTGCACGAGGAACGTCGCGTGGAAGCCGATGAACACCAGCCAGAAGTGCAGCTTGCCCAGCCGCTCGTCCATCATCCGGCCCGACATCTTCGGGAACCAGAAGTAGATGCCGGCGTAGGCGGCGAAGACCACGGTGCCGAAGACGACGTAGTGGAAGTGCGCGACGACGAAGTAGCTGTCGTTGACGTGCCAGTCCAGCGGCGGGCTGGCCAGCAGCACGCCGGTCAGGCCGCCCAGGAGGAAGGTCACGAGGAAGCCGATGGAGAACAGCATGGGCGTCTCGAACGTCAGCTGGCCGCGCCACATGGTGCCGATCCAGTTGAAGAACTTGATGCCGGTCGGCACGGCGATGAGGTAGGTCAGGAACGCGAAGAACGGCAGCAGGACCGCGCCGGTCGCGTACATGTGGTGCGCCCACACGGTGAGCGACAGGCCACCGATGAGCAGCGTGGCGCCGACCATGCCCTTGTAGCCGAACAGCGGCTTGCGCGAGAACACCGGGATGATCTCGGTGATGATGCCGAAGAACGGCAGCGCGATGATGTAGACCTCGGGGTGGCCGAAGAACCAGAACAGGTGCTGCCACAGCATCGGGCCGCCGTTCTCGTCCGAGTAGACGAGGGCGCCGAGGTTGCGGTCGGCCAGCATGCCGAAGATCGCGGCGGTGAGGATCGGGAAGGCCAGCAGCACCAGCAGGCTGGTGACCAGCGTGTTCCAGGTGAAGATCGGCATCCGGAACATGGTCATGCCCGGCGCCCGCAGGCAGGCGATCGTGGCGGTGAAGTTGACCGCGCCGAGGATGGTGCCCAGACCGCTGACCGCCAGGCCCGAGAACCACAGGTTGGCACCGGGGCCCGGGGAGTGGACGGCGTCGGACAGCGGGGCGTAGGCGTACCAGCCGAAGTCGGCCGCGCCGCTGGGGGTGAAGAAGCCCGAGACCGCGATGAGGCTGCCGAAGAAGAACAGCCAGAACGAGAAGGCGTTCAGCCGCGGGAAGGCGACGTCCGGCGAGCCGATCTGCAGCGGCATGATCAGGTTCGAGAACGCGAAGAACAGCGGCGTCGCGAACATCAGCAGCATGATCGTGCCGTGCATCGTGACGAGCTGGTTGTACTGCTCGGGCGACAGGAACTGCAGCCCGGGCTGGCCCAGCTCACCGCGGATCAGCATGGCCATGAAGCCACCCACGATGAACCAGGCGAACGAGGTGGCCATGTACATCAGGCCGATGGTCTTGTGGTCCGTGGTCCGCAGCAGGTTCGAGAGCCGCGCACCCCGCTGGACCTCGCGAGCCGGACTGGGCCGGCTCACGATCGGTGCAGGCGCGATCGTCACGAGCGCAGCTTAGACCGAGGGCGTCGGGCCCGTCGGGCCCGACCGGGGAGGCGCGCCGCAGCTCACGGCGCCGTCGGGGACGGCGTTCAGGTCACGTCATGATCAAGACGGGTTTCCGCGCTGCTCACCAGGGGAACAGGACCGTCCGAGCCTGGAGATCCCAGCGCCTCGGCCACCCGGCCATCCCCTCAGGAGGTCCCACGTGGAGCTTCTCTGGAACATCATCGTGCTCATCGTGGTCGGCGCCATCGCCGGCTTCATCGCGCGGGCCGTCGTCCCCGGCAAGCAGTCCATGAGCGTCGGGATGACGATCGTCCTCGGCATCATCGGCTCGTTCGTCGGCAACCTGCTCGGCAGCCTGATCAGCGGCAACGGCTTCGAGCTCGGCACCGCCGGCATCATCGGCTCGATCCTGGGCGCGATCGTGGTGCTGCTGGTCTACGTCTTCGCCACCCGCGGACGGACCCGCACGCGCGTCTGACCCACGCGGGACCCCCGGCGCCTCGGGGGACATCGGGAGCCCTGCGTCCAGTCGCACAGGAGGGGCCCGGCCGTCACGGCCGGGCCCCTCCTGCGTGTGCGGGCGGGGTCCAGGTGGTGACGTCGACCGCGAGGGTCACCCGCACGCGCTCCGGCAGGGCGGCGACCGCGGCGGCCAGCCGTTCCGAGGTCAGGTGCCGGGCGTGCGGCCCCATCCCCACGACGGTGGTCACGGTGCGGCGGTCGAGCTCCAGCTCCTCCCGGTGCCGCACGCGCCCGGCCGGCACGAGGTGCGGCTCCAGGGCCGCGGACAGCCGGGCCTCCTTCTCCGGGTCCACCCGCAGCAGCCCCAGCGGCCCGACCAGTTCGGCGAGGTGCTCGGGCGCCGGGGTGGCGACCACCAGCCGGCCGCCGGGGCGCAGCACCCGCGCGGTCTCCGGGCCGTTCCGCGGGGCGAACACCACCATCGCCCGGTCGACGGCGGCGTCGCGGACCGGCAGCCGGGCCCAGGTGTCGGCGACGACGGCGAGCGCCCGCGGCGAGGCACCGGCCGCCCGCCTGGCCGCGTACCGCGAGGAGTCGAGCACCACGCCGACGGCGCCCGGCAGCGCGTCCAGCACGCCCGCCAGGTGGTGCCCGGTGCCCCCGCCGAGGTCCAGGACGGCGTCCACCGGCCCCTCCCCCGCGGCGACCGCGGCGGCCAGGACCCGGGTGAGCCCGGCGTAGGTCCCGGCGGAGAGCACCTCCGCGCGGTCGGCGACCATCGCCGCGGTGTCCCCGGTCGGCGGCGTGTGGCCCGGCGGCAGCAGCGTCACGTGGCCCTGCCGGGCGCGGTCGAAGGAGTGGCCGGCCGGGCAGCGCAGGCCGGCGTCGCCGGCGAGCGCGGCCAGCTCCGCGCCGCAGACGGGACAGGCCAGCACTGCCACCGCCCGCGGCGGCCAGGGCCGCCACCGGCTCACGGCGCACCGACCGTGACCGGGGGCGGCGCCGGCTCGGCCGTCCGGGCGGGCACGACGGCGACGGCGGCCGCGGCGGCGGCCGCGCCGAGCGCGAACGCCGCCGGGTAGCCGGGTCCGCCGTCGGCGAGCAGCGCCGCCAGCGGGACGGTCAGCGCGGCCGCCAGGTTCTGCGCGGTGTTGTGCGCGCCCAGCGCGCGCCCGGCCCAGGCGCTGCCGGCCTGCTCGGCCACCGAGGTGAACGCCACCCCGTTCGGGCTCACCGTGGCGACCGCGGCCAGCGCCACCGCCGCCGCGGCGGCCCCCGGGCCGAGGAGGTCCGGCGTCAGGGCCGCGACCGCGGCGAGCAGCCCGACGACGACGGCCACCGCCCCCGCGACGTGCCGCAGCGGCCCGAGCCGGCTGCCCACCCGGTCCGACCACGCGCCCGCGCCGAGCCGCGCGGCGACCCCGCCGGCCTGCGCGACCGCCAGCAGCGTCCCGGCGCCGGCCGCGCTCCAGCCGGCGCCGCGCACCAGCCAGTCGAAGGCCAGCCCGGCGACGGCGAACTGCGGCACGACGAGCAGGGTGCTGGCCGCGTGCACCCGCCACAGCACCGGGCTGCGGTAGGGCGAGGCGGGCCGCGGGGCACCGTCGGTGCGCGGCGGCCGGGCCGGGTCGCGGACGAGCAGGCCGACGAGGACGGCGGTGACCGCGCAGCCGGCGGCGAGGAAGGCGAAGGCGCCGCCGGGGCCGTCGGCGGCCAGCCGCGGCAGCGTCAGGGCGGCGAGGCCCACGCCCAGCGGCTGGCCGGCCTGCCGGACGCCCATCGCCAGCCCGCGCTGCTCCGGCGGGAACCAGCCGAGCACCAGCCGGCCGCTGGCCGCGTGCACCGACGCGCTGCCCGCCCCGGCCAGCAGCAGCCACAGGCCGGTGGGCACGGCGGCGTCGGCCAGTGCGGCGCCGGTCAGCGCCCCGGCGGCGACCGCGAGCCCGGCGGAGAGCACCAGCCGCTCGCCGTACCGGTCGGCCAGCACGCCCCAGAGCAACAGCGCGCACACCAGGCCGGCGGTGGGCGCGGCGACCAGCAGGCCGGCCTGCGGCAGCGTCAGCCCCTCCTCCCGCAGCGCCAGGGTGAGGAACGGCATCCCGTTCTGCGCCGCGCAGGCGGCGACCAGTCCGGTCAGGCCGACGGCCAGGTGGCGCCAGCGGGCGGCGGGCGGGGACGCCGGCGGGAGGGCCGTCACCGGGCGACCGGGTGGAAGACCACCTCGGTGAGCACGCCGCCGTCGGCGACCGCGGTGACGAAGGTGCCGTGCGGCTGCCGGCGCCGGTCGGTGGGCGAGCCGGGGTTGACCAGCCGCAGGCCGGTGTCCGCGGTGGTGTCCCACGGGATGTGGCTGTGGCCGAAGAACAGCACGTCGGTGTCCGGGAAGCGCGCGGCGCAGCGGCGCTCGCGCCCCTTGGCGTCACCGGTCTCGTGGACGACGGCGACCCGCAGCCCGCCCACCTCGGCGCGCGCCACCTCCGGCAGCCGCTCGCGCAGCGGACCGTGGTCGTTGTTGCCGTACACCGCGAGCACGGCCCGGGCGCGGGACTCGAGGGCGTCGAGCAGCGCGACGTCGACCCAGTCGCCGGCGTGCACGACGAGGTCCGCGGCCTCGATGGCGGCCCAGAGGGAATGCGGCAGGTCACGGGCCCGCTTCGGGAGGTGCGTGTCGGCGGTCACCACCAGCGAGACGGACACGACCCCATGGTCGCAGGGGGCTAGGTTGCTCCCTCGGCCGACGACCTCGGCCCCTGCTCACCACTCCCTGAGGACCCCATGACCCACCCGTCGTCCACCCCTGCCGCCGGGCCGGACACCCCGGCCGCGGCGCCCTACGAGAAGCGCTGGCTCGCCCTCGGCGTCATCGCGATGACCGTCCTGCTGGTCATCCTCGACGCCACGATCGTCAACATCGCACTACCGGCGGTGTCGGCCGACCTCGGCATCTCGGCCGCGACCCAGCAGTGGATCGTCACCGCCTACACCCTCACCTTCGGCGGCTTCCTGCTGCTCGGCGGCCGCATCGCCGACTTCTGGGGCCGCAAGCGCACCTACCTGGTCGGCGCGGCCGGCTTCGCCATCGCCTCGGCGCTCGGCGGCATCGCGCAGAACGAGGCGATGCTGTTCGGCGCCCGCGCGCTGCAGGGGGTCTTCGGCGCGCTGCTGGCGCCGGCCTCGCTCGCGCTGCTCACCGTGCTGTTCACCGACCCGAAGGAGCGCGCCAAGGCGTTCGGCGTCTACGGCGCGATCGCCGGCGGCGGGTCGGCGGTGGGCCTGCTGCTCGGCGGCGTCCTCACCGAGTACGCCGACTGGCGCTGGTGCTTCTGGGTGAACCTGCCGGTCGCGCTGCTCGCCGTCGTCCTGGCGATCCCGATCGTCCCGGAGAGCCGGGCGCCCGGGGACACCAGGTACGACATCCCCGGCGCCGTGCTGGTCACCCTCGGCCTCGCCTCGATCGTCTACGGCTTCACCCGGGTGGCCGAGGCCTCGCAGACCAACGCCGCCGAGGCCGCGGCCGCCAACGCGCAGGCCGCCGCGCAGGGCAGCACCACCCTCGTGTCCCCCGAGTCCGGGTGGGCCGACGGCCTGGCGTGGGTGTTCATCGTCGCGGGCCTGGTCCTGGTGGCGCTGTTCGTGCTGCTGGAGCTGCGGACCCGCAACCCGCTGCTGCCGATGCGCATCGTGCTCGACCGCAACCGCGGCGGCGCCTACCTGACCTCGACGCTGGTCGGCGCCGGGCTCATCGGGGCGTTCTTCTTCCTGAGCCTGTACTTCCAGCAGGTGCTCGGCTACGAGCCGGTCGTCGCGGGCGTCGCCTCGCTGCCGACGACGCTGGGCGTGTTCATCTCGGCCGGCGCGGCCAGCGCGCTGGTGCCGCGGGTCGGCCCGAAGCCGCTCATGGTGCTCGGCGGCCTGCTCGCCGCGGGCGGGCTGTTCACGCTGTCGTTCGTCGGCCTGGACACCGGCTTCTGGGAGCTGCCCTTCCCCGGCCAGCTGCTGCTCGGCCTGGGCCTGGGCTTCACCTTCGTGCCGCTGTCCAACCTGGCGCTGGTCGGCGCCGGCGAGCACGACGCGGGGGCGGCGAGCGCGATGCTCAACGCCACCCAGCAGGTCGGCGCCTCGATCGGCACCGCCGTCCTGGCCTCGCTGTCGGTGGGCGCGATCAGCGCCTACACCGCGGACGCGCTGACCTCGGGAGCGAACCCGCAGGACCCGGCGGTCGGCCTGCAGGGCCAGGTCGAGGGCTACACCACCGCCTTCACCTGGGCGGCCGCGCTGCTCGTCGTCGGCGCGCTGGTGGCCGCGGTCCTCATCAAGGCCACCAAGGAGGACCTGCCGGCCGGCGACGTCGCCGTGCACGTCGGCTGACCGTCCCTCCGCAGCGCACCGCCCGCGTCCCCGCCCGGGGACGCGGGCGGTGCCGCGTTCAGGAGCCGGAGCGGGCGGCGAGCTGCTTCAGGCGCGCGTTGTAGGCCTCGAGCTCGGCGTCGTCGGTGCGCCGGGCGACGCGGTCCATCCGGCGGCCGCGGCGCTCCTCGGAGCCCATCCAGCTGAACAGGACGACGACGAGGACGAGGACGGTCGGCAGCTCGCCGAAGGACCACGCGATGCTGCCGGCGGCGTTCTGGTCGGCGAGCGGGTCGACGCCCCAGCCGGCGGGCGGGTCGGCGAAGGTCCGCACCACCAGCGACGTCGACATCATGATCGCGACGCCGAAGAAGGCGTGCAGCGGCATCGGGATCAGCAGCTCGAGCATGCGGCCGGCGTGACCCACCTGCCGGGGCCACGGGTCCTGGGCGAGGATCGGGCCGAAGAACAGCAGCCCGGTCACCGTGAAGTGGGCGAGCATGAACTGGTGGCCGACCGGGTCGCCCATCAGCGCGTCGAAGATCGGCGTGAAGTAGACGCCGTAGAGGCTGACCAGGAACAGCGGCAGCGTGAACAGCGGGTGCGAGAGGAAGCGCGCGACCCGGCTGTGCAGGGCGTCGAGCAGCAGCGCCCGCGGGACGCCGGCCACTCCCCTGCCCCGTGGCAGTGACCGCAGCGCCAGCGTCACCGGCCGGCCGAGCAGCAGGAGCAGCGGCGCGACCATGGACAGCACCATGTGCTGCGCCATGTGCACGCTGAACAGCACCATGCTGTAGCCGTTGAGCCAGGTCCCGGTGACGGCGAACAGCGACAGGCAGCCGGCCACCCAGGACGCCGCGCGCCACCACGGCCAGGCCACGCCCGAGCGGCGCAGCCGGACCAGGCCGGCCAGGTAGGCCAGCACGCCGAGCAGGGCGAGGACCGGCAGCACCGACCACGCGTCCAGGTGGGGCAGGAAGACCCGTCCCCACGTGGGTGGCTCGTCGGGCACCCACATGCCCGAGTGGTGCCCGTGCTCCACCTGCGCCTCCAGACCGTCCGACGTACTCGTCCACTGTCCCACCAGGTGACGTGATGGAACGGCCGCCCTTCAGGGTCCCGCGCCGAGCGTGCGAGGCGTGGGGGGAAGGGTGGTCCTTCTAGTCGTGGACGGGGGCCTCGTGGCCGGCGTGCGCCTCGGCCTCGATCTGGAAGGTGCAGTGCGGGACGTCGAAGTGGTCGCCGAGGCAGGCGCACAGCGCGTCGAGCACGCGGCCGCCGTGCCCCGCCGCCAGGGCCTCGTCGGTGACGACGACGTGCGCGGACAGCACCGGCAGGCCGGAGGTGATCGTCCAGGCGTGCAGGTCGTGGACGCCGATGACGCCGGGCACCCCGAGGACGTGCGCGCGCACCTGGTCGAGGTCGACGTCGCGGGGCGCGGCCTCCAGCAGGACGTCGAGGGACTCGCGCAGCAGCGCCCACGCCCGGGGCAGCACCAGGCAGCCGATGAGCAGCGCGGCGATCGTGTCGGCCGGTGTCCACCCGGTCAGCGCGATCACGCCGGCCGCGACGAGGACGGCCACCGAGCCCAGCGCGTCGCCGAGCACCTCGAGGTGCGCGCCGCGGACGGCGAGCGACCCCCGGCGGCCGCGGTGCAGCAGCGCCAGCCCGGCGAGGTTGGCGGCCAGGCCCCCGGCGGCGACGGCGAGGACGACCCCGGAGGTGATCTCGGGCGGGTCGCCGATCCGCCGCACCGCCTCGACGAGGACGAACACCGCGACGCCGGCCAGCAGCAGCCCGTTGGCCACCGCGGCGAGGATCTCCACCCGCTGCCAGCCGAAGGTGCGCCGCCCGCGGGCGGGGCGCTGCGCCAGCGTCACCGCCCCGAGGGCGAGGCCGACGCCGAGCGCGTCGGTGGCCATGTGGCCCGCGTCGGCGAGCAGGGCCAGCGAGCCGGAGACCAGCGACCCGACGACCTCGGCGACGAGGACGGCGAGGGTGAGCCCGAGGACGACCGCCAGCCGCCCCCGCGAGGCCGCCGCGGCGGTGGCGTGCCCGTGCGCGTGTCCGTGTGCACGGCCGTGTGCGTGCCCGGCTCCCATCGGCCCACCTCCCCCTCCAGTGTCCTCCGACGGCACGCGCCCCCTGCCCGGACCTGCCGGGAGGGGGCGTGTGTCGTGTGACGGGCTGGAACGGCCCCGCTGCAGGGGCCCGCGCCGAGCTCGCGAGGCGGGGGGGCAGCGGGGTCCTTGCTCAGATCGCGACGCCGCGGTCCCGCAGCCACGGGAGCGGGTCGATCCGCTCGCCGTCGATGCCGCCGACGTGCACCTCGAAGTGCAGGTGCGGGCCGGTCGACTGACCGCGGTTGCCCAGCAGCGCGATGGTGTCGCCGGCGCGGACCACCTGGCCGGGCTGCACGAGGATCTCCTCCATGTGCCCGTAGACGGTGACGTCGCCGTTCTCGTGCTGGATGTACACCGCGAGGCCGAAGCCGCTGGCGGGGCCGGCCTCGAGGACGACGCCGTCGGCGGCCGCGTACTCCGGCGTGCCGATGGGCGCGGCGAGGTCGATGCCGGCGTGCAGCGTGCCCCAGCGGGCGCCGAAGCCGCTGGTGAGCCGCGCCCCGCTGACCGGCAGCACGGTCCTGGGCCGGGCGGCCTCGGCGGCCGCGGCCGCGGCGGCCTCCTGGGCGGCACGGTCGGCGTCGGCCTGGACCTGCGCCGCGGCGGCCTCCTGCGCCTCGCGGGCGTTGCGGCTGGCGGTGACCGCGCCGAGCAGGGTGGCCTCCGAGCGCAGGGTCGCGACCTCGGCGGCCGCGGGGAGGTCCTGGTCGGCGATGCCGAGCTCCTCGGCCACGCTGACCGAGGAGCTGACCGCCTCCGGACCGTCGGCCTGGGCGACGCGGTCCCCCGCGGAGAAGGAGCCGATCCCGACGGCGCCGACCAGCGCGGCGGCGAGGTAGAAGGCGGGCCGGCGGCGCGGCAGCTGCCGCAGCCGGGCCAGCGCCCGGTGCCGGCCGTGGCCGGCGACGACGGTGACCGGGACGCGCTCCTCTGCGGCGTCGGCCCCCTCGGGCTCGACGGCGGCGGTGTCGTCGGCGCCCGCGGCGGTGACGGCGGCCAGCGCCTGGGCGTCGGCGGCCTCGACCAGCTCGGCGGCGTCGGCGACGGCAACGGCGACGGCGAGGACCTCGGCGGGCTCGGCGGCCTCGGGAGCCGGGGCGGGCTCGGTCCCGGTGACGACGGTGCGGGCCTCGAGGCCGGCCACCGGGGTCGCGGGAGCAGGCGTCTCGACGGCGGTCGCCTCGGGCGAGGTCCGCGGCGACGGCGTGGGCCGCGGCCGGGGGCTCGGACGGCGGGCGGGGCGGGACTGGGATCGGGACTCGGTGCGGTCCCCGCTCGGCGACGTCTCCCCCTGACGTCGGTACGGGGTGGGCCGCGGGGCCGTCGTCGCGGCGTCGGCGGGTCGCCCGTCGGGCGACGCTGCCGCTGCCTTCCGGAGGGGGGTGCCGGCCGCGGACTGCGCGGCCGTCCCTCCGTCGAGGAGGCGGTCCGGGTGGAGCTCGGTCATGCACCTGACTTCCGTCGGGGACAGGGACGTCGTGCTGTGCCCGGGGGAGCGGGCGGGGCCCATGTAAACACGCCGTGACCGTTACGTGATCTGACGACCTGGGTATGGAGGGCCAAATGCGTGACCCGGGTCACCGAGCTGCACGGGTGTCATTCGACGGTGCGTCGAACTGACGTGACGCACCGTGATCAACACGCCGGTTGAGCGTTGAACGAGGGGCGAGGAGGCCCACACCGGGCACGAGGCCCCTGGACAGCCCGATCGACAGCGCTTCCGGCCGACGACCCGAGGAGAGGATCTCGTGCGCGCAGTGACCTGGCACGGACGTGCCGACGTACAGGTGGACACCGTCCCCGACCCCACGCTGCAGGAGGACACCGACGTCGTCGTCGAGATCACCTCGAGCGGCATCTGCGGGTCCGACCTGCACCTGATCGAGGTGATGGCGCCGTTCATGACCAAGGGCGACGTCATGGGCCACGAGCCGATGGGGATCGTCCGCGAGGTCGGCTCCGCGGTGACGGCGGTGAAGCCCGGTGACCGCGTCGTCGTCCCGTTCAACATCTCCTGCGGGACCTGCTGGATGTGCTCGCAGGGCCTGCAGTCGCAGTGCGAGACCACCCAGAACCGCGACCAGGGCTTCGGCGCCTCGCTGTTCGGCTACACCAAGCTCTACGGGCAGGTGCCCGGCGGCCAGGCCGAGTACCTGCGGGTGCCCTTCGGCAACACCCTGCCGATCAAGGTCCCGGACGGCCCGCCGGACGACCGCTTCGTCTACCTCTCCGACGTCCTGCCCACCGCCTGGCAGGCGGTGCAGTACGCCGCGACGCCGCCCGGCGGCACGCTGCTCGTGCTGGGCCTGGGGCCGATCGGCGACATGTGCACCCGGATCGCCCACCACCTGGGCATCGAGAACGTGTACGCCTCCGACGTCGTCCCGGAGCGGCTCGAGCGGGCCACCGCCCGCGGCACGCACGTCATCCGCTCGACGAAGAAGGACGACGTCGTCCGGCAGATCCAGGACGCGACCGCCGGCCGCGGGGCCGACGCGGTGATCGACGCCGTGGGCATGGAGGCGCACGGCTCGCCGCTGGCGCAGATCGCGCAGAAGGCGACCGCGGTCGTCCCGGACGCGATCATGGAGAAGGTCATGCAGGTCGCCGGCATCGACCGGCTGGCCGCGCTGAACACCGCCATCGACGCGGTCCGCCGCGGCGGCACCATCTCGCTGTCCGGGGTCTACGGCGGCGCCACCGACCCGCTGCCGCTGATGCGGATGTTCGACAAGCAGATCCAGCTGCGGATGGGCCAGGCCAACGTGTGGCGCTGGGTGCCCGACATCCTCCCGCTGCTGGTCGACGGCGACCCGCTCGGCGTCGACGACTTCGCCACCCACCGGGTGCCGCTGGAGCAGGCGCCGCAGGCCTACGCCGACTTCCGCGAGAAGAAGGACGGCGCGGTCAAGGTGCTGCTGCAGCCCTGACCCGGGTGTGAGCACACCCACCGGCCGCGCGGGGCATGTCCCGCGCGGCCGGTGCCTTGCCCATCGGTAGGTAGTCCCCCCGCAGGACCCAGCACGGACGACGACGTCCGCACGCTCCCCGTCCGCCGTCGTCCCTCCTGGAGTCCCCCGTGCCCCGCGGTCTGCTCGCGCTCGCCATCGGCGCCTTCGGCATCGGCACCACCGAGTTCGTCGTGATGGGCATGCTGCCCGAGATCGCCGGCGGCCTCGGGGTCTCGGTGTCCGCCGTCGGCCTGCTCATCTCGGCCTACGCGGCCGGCGTCGTCCTCGGCGCGCCGACGCTCACCGCGCTCGGCGTCCGGTTCTCCCCGCGACAGACGCTGGTCGCGCTGATGGTCGTGTTCGTCGTCGGCAACGCGCTGTCGGCGGTGGCGCCCACCTACGAGACCCTCGCCGCGGCGCGGGTGCTGACCGCCCTGGCGCACGGGTCGTTCTTCGGCGTGGGCGCGGTGGCCGCGCGGCGGCTGGTCCCGCCGGAGCGGGCCACCCAGGCGATCTCGCTGATGATGGTCGGGCTGACGCTGGCCAACGTCGTCGGCGTCCCGCTCGGCACGTTCGTCGCCCAGCAGCTGAGCTGGCGGCTGGTGCTCGGCGCGATCGCCGGCATCGGGCTGGTGACGATCGCCGGGCTGCTGACCTGGCTGCCCGCCGGCACCGGGGAGCGCGGGGACCTGCGCGCCGAGCTGGCCGCCTTCCGCCGTCCCCAGGTGTGGCTGGTGCTCGGCCTGACGATGGTCGGCTTCGCCGCGCTGTTCGCCGTCTACAGCTACGTCAGCCCGATCCTCACCGACCTGGCCGGCCTGCCCGAGGGCTGGGTGACGCCCGTGCTGGCGCTGTTCGGCGTCGGCACCACCGTCGGCACGCTGGCCGGCGGCCGCCTCGGCGACCGGTTCGGCTGGACGTTCGTCGTCGTCGGGCTGCTCGCCACCGCGGTGCTGCTGGCCGCGTTCGCCTTCCTCGCCCGCACCCCCGCGGCCGCCGTCGTCCTGCTGGTGCTGTTCGGCACGGTCGCCTTCGCGATGGGCCCGGTCGTGCAGAACGGCGTGATCGTGGCCGCGCGGGTCTCCGGCGGCAGCCTGGTGTCGGCGGCCAACCAGGCGGCGTTCAACGTGGCCAACGCGGTGGGCGCGGCGCTGGGCGCGCTGGTCATCTCCCTCGGCCTGGGCTACACCGCGCCGATGTGGGTGGGCGCGGGCCTGGCGCTCCTGGGCAGTGGCCTGGCGCTGGTCGCCCGGCGGGCCGACCGGCGCGAGACCGCCCGGGTGACCGCCGACGTCGGCCGGTGGCACGCGGAGGTCGGCAGCCGGCTGGCCGCCTGAGGGTTCTCCCGGCCTCCCCGGGTAGGAGGCGGGCATGACGACTCCGACGGCCGAGAGGTCGGGACAGTTCACGCTCGGGGACCGGCCGGTCCACCGCATCGGTTACGGCGCGATGCAGCTGGCCGGCCCGCACGTCATGGGCCCGCCGGCCGACCGGGAGGCCGCCGTCGCCGTCCTGCGCCGGGCGGTGGAGCTGGGCGTGGACCACGTCGACACCAGCGACTACTACGGCCCGCACGTGACCAACGAGGTCATCCGCGAGGCGCTGCACCCCTATCCCGAGCAGCTGACGATCGTCACCAAGGTCGGCGCCCGCCGGACGCCGGACGGCGCGTGGCCCGAGGCGCTGTCCGCCGACGAGCTCAAGCAGGCCGTGCACGACAACCTCGACCACCTCGGCGTCGACGTGCTCGACGTGGTCAACCTGCGCATGCCCGGGTTCGCCGCGCCGGTGGAGCGCTCGCTGGCCGAGCCGTTCGAGGCGCTGGCCGACCTGCAGCAGCAGGGCCTGATCCGCCACCTGGGCGTGTCCAACGTGACGACGCAGCAGTACGCCGAGGCGCGGTCGATCGCGCCGGTGGTGTGCGTGCAGAACCACTACAACCTCGTGCACCGCGACGACGACCCGATGCTCGACGCGCTCGCCCGCGAGGGCGTCGCCTACGTGCCCTTCTTCCCGCTCGGCGGGTTCACGCCCCTGCAGTCCGCGGCGCTGGAGACGGTCGCGCGGCGGCTGGAGACCACGCCGATGCAGGTGGCGCTGGCGTGGCTGCTGGCCCGCTCCCCCAACGTCCTGCTGATCCCGGGGACGTCGTCGGTGGCACACCTCGAGGAGAACCTGCAGGCCGGCGCGCGGGTCCTGGGGCCGCTGGAGATGGCGGAGCTCGACCGCATCGGCGGCACCGGCGAGCCCGACGTCGACCTCTGACCCGCCGGGCCCCGAGCGGCAGAAATGGCCATCTCCGCCGCTCAGGGCCCGGCGGCGTGTGCCACGAGCTGGTCGACCGCGGCCTCGAGCACCGCGCGGGTGGCGGCGGTGTCGCGGTCGACCAGCCAGGTCGTCGTCGCGCCGTCGACGACGGTGACCAGCAGCCGGGCCAGCTCCGGCACCGGCCGCCGCCAGGTGGCGCCGGTCGCGGCGGCGGCCTCCTCCAGCAGGCGGGTCGCCGCCGCGGTGTAGGCGCGGTACTGCGCGGCCGCCACCGGCCGCAGCGCCGGGTCGCGCACCGCGTGCAGCGTCAGCTCCAGCATCAGCGCCTCGGCGCCGGGCTCGCGCTCGAGGTGGTCGAGGTAGCCGGCGGCGGCCGCGCGCAGGCAGCCGGCCAGGCCCGCGGCCGGGTCCAGCCCGGCGGTGGCGGCGGCCAGCTCGCGGCCGACCACGCGGGTGACCAGCTCGCGCAGCAGCTCGTCGCGCGAGGAGAAGGCGTAGTGGAAGGCGGCCAGCGGCATCCCCGCCTCGGCGACGACCGCGCGGGTGGTGCCGGCGGCCAGGCCGTCCCGGGCCATCACCCGCAGCGCCGCCTCCACCAGGGCCGCGCGCCGCTGCGCGGCCGGCAGCCGCGGCACCTCAGGCCAGCCCGGCGGGCTGCCCGGCCGGGCCGAGGACCCGGGCGAGGTGGGCGTTGGCGAACACCCCGGCGGGGTCCAGCCGCGCGCGCAGCGCGGCGAACTCCTCGAACCGCGGGTACCGCTGCGCCAGCGCCGCGGCGTCCAGGCCGTGCTCCTTGCCCCAGTGCGGGCGCCCGCCGGCGGCCAGCGCGATCGCCTCGAACGCCGCGAAGTACCCGCCGGGCTCGCTGCGGGCGGGCACGTGGACGGCGACGTAGGCGGTGTCGCGGCCGTAGGCGGTGGACAGCGGGACGTCGTCGGCGGCGGCGACGCGCACCTCCACCGGGAACGGCACCCGGTGCGGGCCGGCGTCGACCACCCGCCGCAGCTCCGCCAGCACGGCCGGGGCCGCCTCCCGCGGGAGCGCGTACTCCGTCTCCCGGAACCGCACCCGCCGGCGGGACACGAACACCCGGTGCGCGACGTCGGTGTACGTGCGCCCGCCCCACCCGCCGGCACAGACGCGGGCCAGCGGCGGCACCAGCGCGGGCACCCGGCGGCCCGCGGCGACGACGGCGGCGAAGCCGGCGTTGGCCAGCACCTGGTCGTCCCAGAACGCGCGTGCCCGGCCCAGCGGCGCGACCTCGGCCAGCGGCACCCGGGTGTTGCGCAGGGTCCGGCACCGGTCGGTGTGCGGGAACCAGTAGAACTCGACGTGGTCGGTCGAGGACGTGAAGCCGTCGAAGTCGGCCAGCAGGTCCGGCAGCGCGGCGGGGCCCTCCTCGGCGCGCAGCGCGAACGCCGGCACCGCCTGCAGGGTCACGGTGCTCAGCACGCCGAGGGCGCCCAGGCCGACCCGCGCGGCGGAGAACACGTCGGGGTGCTCGTCGGGCGAGCAGCGCAGGACCGACCCGTCGGCGGTGACGAGCTCCAGCCCGCGCACCTGCGTCGCCAGCCCGCCGAACCGGGCGCCGGTGCCGTGGGTGCCCGTGGAGATCGCGCCGGCGACGGTCTGCCGGTCGACGTCGCCGAGGTTGGTCAGCGCCCAGCCGCGGGCGGCCAGCTCCACGTTCAGCCGGTGCAGCGGCATGCCGGCCTGCACGGTGACCAGCCCGGCGTCGTCGACGCCGACCAGGCCCGCGTGCCGGTCCAGCGCCAACCCGACGTCCTCCGGGCGGCCGATGCCGGTGAACGAGTGGCCGCTGCCCAGGGCGGTGACCCGGCGGCCCGCGGCGGCGGCGTCCTGCACCGCGGCGGCGATCTCCTCCGTGCCCGCCGGGTGCACGACGGTCACGCCGTCCGCCCGTTGGTTGCCGGCCCAGTTGCGCCAGGTGCCCACGCCGCCTCCTCCGCTGGTGGGCGGCAGCGTCCCGTGCCCGCTGGACCGGGTCAAGCGACTGGGACGCTTGACCCACTCGACGGTCCGCGAGGATGCTGCCGCGCCATGACCTCCCCGGCCGCAGCGCGGGCCCGGCTGGACCGGGCGACCGCGGACCTCGACCCGCCGCTGGCCGTCCTGGACCTCGACGCGCTGGACGCGAACGCCGCCGACCTGGTCCGCCGCGCCGGCGGGCGCCCGGTCCGGGTGGCGAGCAAGTCGGTGCGCAGCCGCGCGGTGCTGCGGCGGGCACTGGCCCGGCCCGGCTTCGCCGGCGTGCTCGCCTACACACTGGCCGAGGCGCTGTGGCTGGCCGGGGGCGAGGACCCGGTGTCCGACGACGTCGTCGTCGCCTACCCCTCGGTGGACCGCGCGGCGCTGCGCGCGCTGGTGGCCGACCCTGCGCTCGCCGCGCGGGTGACGCTGATGGCCGACTCCCCCGACCACCTCGACGTCGTCGACGCGGTGGCGCGGCCCGGCTCGCGGCCGCCGGTGCGGATCTGCCTGGACCTCGACGCGTCGCTGCGGGCCGGGCGGCTGCACGTGGGGGTGCGCCGGTCGCCGGTGCACGACCCGGCGGCCGCCGCGGCGCTGGCCCGGGCGGTGTGCGACCGGCCCGGCTTCGCCCTGGTCGGGCTCATGGCCTACGAGGCGCAGGTCGCCGGCGTGCCCGACGCGCCGCCCGGGCGCCCGCTGCGCGGCCTGGCGGTGCGCGGGGTGCAGGCGCTGTCGGTGCGGGAGCTGACCGCCCGGCGGGCCGCCGCGGTGGCCGCCGTCTCCGCCGTCGCGCCGCTGGCGTTCGTCAACGGCGGCGGCACCGGGAGCCTGGAGCGGACCGCGGCCGACCCGTCGGTCACCGAGGTCGCCGCGGGCTCGGGGCTGTACCAGCCGACGCTGTTCGACGGGTACCGCGCCTTCCGCGGCCGCCCGGCACTGCTGTTCGCGCTGCCGGTGACCCGCCGCCCCGCCCCCGGGACGGTGACCGTCGCGGGCGGCGGGTGGATCGCCTCCGGACCGCCCGGCGCCGACCGGCTGCCGCGCCCGGTGCACCCGGCCCGGCTGCGGGTGCTCGGCACCGAGGGCGCCGGGGAGGTGCAGACGCCGCTGCGCGGTCCGGATGCCGACGGGCTCGCCGTCGGTGACCGCGTCTGGTTCCGGCACGCCAAGGCCGGCGAGCTGTGCGAGCACGTCGACGTCCTGCACACGCTGGCCGGCGACCGGCTCACCGGCGCCGTTCCCACCTACCGCGGCGAGGGCCACGCCTTCGGCTGAGCCCCCCGACGTGATCATCGGACGCGTGCCCGCGACACGGTCGGACACGCCGGCCGACCGTGCACACGTCCGGTGATCGACTGGCCGAGGCGGCAGAGATGGCCATTCCTGCCGTCCCTGGGGAGCGCCTCAGTCGGCGTCGTTGGCGAGGAGGGCCCGCGCCTCGGCGGCCTCCTCCTCGGTGAGCCCGCCCGAGCCCTCCGGGTGGTCGACCTGGGCGTCGACCCAGCGCCGGTGCGCCTCCCACGCCGACTGCCGGGTGGCGCCCAGCGCCCGGCCGATCTGCGCCCACGACGCGCCGGTCGCCCGCGCCGTCCGGACGGTGAGCTGGCGCCCCTGGGCCGCCCGCCGGGCGACCACCTCGCCCAGCGCCAGCAGCTCCAGCGCCTCCTCGCGGGTCAGCGGCCGCGGGCCGGCCGGGTCGTCGGGGTCGGCCAGCGAGTCGCGCGTGCGCAGCTCGTCGTAGCGGCGGACGGCGCTGGCGAGGGTGTGCCGCCGTTCGAGGTCGTCGACGTCCATGACCCATCGTCCGTCAGGACGGCCTGACAGGCACGGGATGCCGACGCGCGGCCGCCCCGACGGGACGGGTGCTTCTCCTGCGGCGGCTGAGACGCCTCCGGGCGGTTCGGATCACTTGCGGGGCAGTTCGGCCGAAGAACGACACGGTCTCGATCCGATTCCACCCAGCCCTCGCGAGGAGCCGTTCCGTGTCCCACCCCCCGCAGGCGCCGTACCAGCAGCCCTACGCTCCGGTCCAGCCGCCGTACGCCCCCCAGCAGAAGGGCGCCGGCCTGGCCGTCGCGTCGATGGTCCTCGGGATCATCGCGCTGCTGCTGAGCTGGGTGCCGATCATCAACAACGTCGCCGCCGTGATCGCCGTCGTCGGCCTGGCCCTGGGCATCCCCGCGCTGCTGCGCGCCCGGCGCGGCACCCACCGCGGCAAGGGGCTGGCCATCACCGGCCTCGTCACCTCGGTGGTGGCCATCGCCGTGGTGTTCGCGACGCAGGCCTTCTACGCCAGCGTCGTCGACGAGGTCGCCGACAGCCTCGACCAGGAGCTCAGCAGCGAAGGTGTCCTGCCCGACGGCGGGACGGCGGGGCTGCTCGAGCCCGCCCCCGAGGAGGCCGCCCCGGCCGACGAGGTCGTGCCGCTGGGGGTCCCGGCCCAGGTCGGCGACTACCTGGTCACCGTGGACGCCGTGGAGCTCGACGCCGACGAAGCCGTGCTGGCCGCCTACGAGTACAACGAGCCGGCCACCGGCCAGTACGTGCTCACCCAGCTGACCGTCACCTACACCGGCACGACGGAGGGCATGCCCGGCTTCGACCTGACCACCGTCTTCCATGGTTCCGACGCCCGCCAGTACAGCGACGCCGAGTGCACGGCGATCCTGGCCGACGACGCCATGGACGCCCCGACCCTCAACCCGGGCGGCTCGGACACGTTCCAGTTCTGCATGGACGTCCCGCCGGCCGCCATCGCGGGCGGGCAGCTGTCCGTCGAGCCGACGGTGAGCTTCGACTCGACCGACCGCGTCTTCTACGCCCTCCCGTAGTCCCACGCCGCTCGTCCCCGGCCGGACCTCCCACGACGGAGGTCCGGCCGGTTCCGTTCGCGGGTGCTCATCGCGCCCGGACGACCCGCGTCTCGTCGAACACCGGCTCGGCGGACTCGTACACCCGCCCGTCGGCGCCGAAGACGAGGAACCGGTCGAAGGAGCGGGCGAACCAGCGGTCGTGGGTCACCGCGAGCACGGTGCCGTCGAACGCGGCCAGCGCCTCCTCCAGCGCCTCGGCGGAGAGGACGTCGAGGTTGTCGGTGGGCTCGTCGAGCAGCAGCAGCGTGGCGCCGGACAGCTCGAGCACGAGCACCTGGAAGCGCGCCTGCTGCCCGCCGGACAGGGTCCGGAACGGCTGGTCGGCGGAGTCGGTGAGCCCGTAGCGGCGCAGTACCGCCATCGCCCGCCCGCGGTCGACGCCGGGCCGGCCGGGCTCGCCGTGCCACAGCAGGTCCACCGGCGTGCGGTCCTGCCACTCCGGGTGCGCGTGGGTCTGGGCGAAGGAGCCGGGGACGACGCGCGCCCCGAGCCGCCACGACCCGGTGTGGGCGACGTCCTGGCCGGCCAGCAGCCGCAGGAAGTGGGACTTGCCCGCGCCGTTGGCGCCGAGGACGCCGACCCGGTCGCCGTACCAGACCTCCAGGTCGAACGGCTGCATGAGGCCGGTCAGCTCGAGCTGCTCGGCCATGACCGCCCGCACGCCGGTGCGCCCGCCGCGCAGCCGCATCGTCACCTGCTGCTGCGGCGGCCGGTCCGGCGGCGGCCCGGCCGCCTCGAACTTCGCCAGCCGGGTCTGCATCGCCCGGTACCGCGAGGCCATGTCCGGGGAGTTGGCCGCCTGCTGCTGCAGCGTGCGGACCAGCTCGACGAGGCGCTCGTGCTCCTCCTCCCAGCGGCGGCGCAGCTCCGCCATCCGCTCGTGCCGCGCCTCGCGGGCCTCGGGATAGGAGGACCACCCGCCGCCGTGCACCCACGCCGTCCCGCCCTCGACGGTGACCACCCGGTCGGCGACGGTGGCGAGCAGCTCGCGGTCGTGGCTGACGAACAGCACCGTCTTGCGGGTCTCCAGCAGCCGCTGCTCCAGCCAGCGCTTGCCGGGGACGTCGAGGTAGTTGTCCGGCTCGTCCAGCAGCAGCACCTGCTCGGGCCCGCGCAGCAGCGCCTCGAGCGCCAGCCGCTTCTGCTCCCCGCCGGACAGCGTGGACAGCTCGCGGTACTTGCACCGGTCGTAGGGGACGCCGAGCGCCGCGACGGTCACCGTGTCCCAGGTGACCTCGGCGTCGTAGCCCCCGGCGTCGCCCCACTGCGCGAGCGCGTCGGCGTAGGCGAGCTGCGCGGGCTCGTCGTCGGTCTCCATGAGGGCCAGCTCGGCGGCCTCGACGGCGGCCCAGGCGGCGCGCACCGCGGGGGCGGAGAGGTCGACGAGGAAGCGCTGGACGGTGGTGTCGTCGCGCACCGAGCCGATGAACTGCCGCATGACGCCGAGGCCGCCGCTGCGCGCGACGGTGCCGGCCTCCGGCACGAGGTCACCGGCGACGATCCGCAGCAGCGTCGTCTTGCCCGCGCCGTTCTCGCCGACCAGCGCCGCGCGGGCGCCCTCGCCGATCCGGAACGAGACGTCGTCCAGCAGCACCCGGCCGCCCGGCAGCGTGTACCGGACCCCGCTCACGTCGACGTAACCCACCCCGACATCGTCCGGGGCCGGGCAAGTGGATTCGGCGGGGCCTCCTCAGCCGACCGACTGGAGGCGGGTCCGGGCCAGCCGCTCCACCATCTCCGGCAGCGCGGTCGCGGGGACGCCGCTGAGGTCCTGCCGGGACATGCGGACGACGTTGCCGACGACCTGGGGCCGCAGCCGGGTGCCGAACTCCTCCACGAGGCGCGTGACGGCCTGCTCGACGCTGGGGTCGGCGGGGATCTGCTCGATCGACGTCATGGGCGCGCGGGACTCCTCGCTCGGTCCGTGCGGGGTACGGCGTCCACGGTGGCGGGTGGGACGGGTGTTAAACAGGGACCTTCGTCCCCCGCCGAGGACCGGCCCGGCGTGTCGGTCAGGAGACGAAGAAGGTGTTGCCGCCCGACGACGTGACCGCGGCGGCGTCGCGCACCAGCGCGGCGAGCTCGGCCCGGTCGACCCGGTCCAGCGAGGTGAACCGGATGCAGCTCTTGCCGCAGGACACCCGCCCCAGACGCGCGGCGCGCGCCTCGGGCAGGTACTCGCCGTCGACGACGGCGCACACGTACAGCGACAGGTGCCGCTTCTGCGCGGCGAGGGCGACCAGCGGCCAGCGGGTGGTCTCCCTCGCCGACCGGGGCCGGTAGGGCAGCAGGCCGTAGCCGAGCATCCGCCCCGCCCCGGCCGGCACGAGCTCCCGGTCCAGCCCGGGCGCGGCCTCGCGGACCAGGGCGTCGACCCGGCGCAGCTCCGCCTCGCGCGGCCCGGCGGCGGCGAACCACTCCTCGACGGTGTCGGTCACGGACCGGACGGTAGCGCCGCCGGACGACGTCTCAGGCAGGTCGCCGTCCCCAGAGCAGGGTGTCGAGCGCGGTGCCGTCGGGCGTCTCCCGGCGGACCTGCTCGAGCCGGTCGACGTCGAGCAGGCCGGCGACCGGGGCCAGCCGCCGGGTGCTGTGCAGGATCGCGGGGTCCTGCGGCCCGCCGACGCCGGCGGGCACGTTCTCGGCGTCGTGGCCCAGCAGCAGGAACCGCCCGCCGGGGCGCAGCCAGCCGACGGCCCGGCGGAGGGTGTCGGTCATCGGCGGGTCCGGCAGGTGCAGGTAGGCGACCAGCACCAGGTCGAGGGAGGCGGGCGGCGCCGACCAGGTGGTCACGTCGGCGGTCACCCAGGTGACCCGGCCGGCGTCCGGCTGCGCCTGCCCGCGGGCCAGGCCGGTGGCAGAGAAGTCGACGGCGGTCACGCGCCAGCCCCGCCGGGCGAGCCACAGCGCGTGCCGGCCCTCCCCCGCGGCCAGGTCGACGGCGTCGCCCGGCGGCAGGTCCTCCACCAGTGCGGCGACCAGCGGGTTGGGCTCCCCCGACCACTGCTGCCGCTCGGCGTATCGCGCGTCCCAGTCCTCGGCCTGCACGGGCCGCAGTGTGGCAGCGACGACGTGCGCACCGCCCGGGCCGGGGCGAGGGTGGGCGGGTGAGCGCCCTCCGGCTGGTCCGCTTCGAGCCGGAGCACCTGCCCGCCGTCACGCCGTGGTTCGACGACGAGGCGACGCGGCGGCGGCTGGGCGGCCGCGAGTGGCCGGTGCGGGAGATGGCGCTGCGCAGCACGCGGTGGACCGACGAGTTCCGCGGGCGCCGGGTGCTGCGCAGCCACTCCTTCGTCGCGCTCGACGACACCGGGCGCCCGGTCGCCCAGCTCGGCGGGGACGTCTACGACCGGTGGACGACGTGGGACCCGGTGGCCGAACGGGTCCTCGCCACCGACGCGCGCCGCACGATGGGCGTCGCCTACGTCGTCGACCCGGCGTGCCGGGGGCGCGGCCACGGCAGCGCCGCGCTGCGGGCGCTGGTGGCCACGCCCGAGACCGCCGACGTCGAGCAGTTTGTGCTGGGCATCGAGCCGGACAACGCGGCGAGCCTGCGGGTCGCCGCCGCGGCCGGGTTCACGCCGCTGACCACGGAGCCCGACGCGGAGGACATGCTCTACCTGCACCGGGAGCGCTGACCGGGGCGGCGCCGTGACCGAGGATGGCCCCGTGCCCGCACACGTCTCCGACCCCGACGACCTCGCGCTGCACGGCCCCCGGGTGCTCGGCTTCGCCTCCCCGGGACGGATCGCCGCCCGCTTCGGGCTCGACCGCGACGAGGTCGAGGATCGGCTGATCGAGCACGCCACCCGGGGCTGGGTCACCCACACCCGCTTCGCCGACAGCGCCGGGTGGTCGCTCACCGAGGCCGGCCGCGCCGAGGACGAGCGGCGGATGGGCGCGGAGCTGGAGCTGACCGGCGCGCGGGACGTGGTCGCCGAGGCCCACGGCCGGTTCGTCCCGCTCAACCGCAGGTTCGGGAAGGTGTGCACCGACTGGCAGCTGCGGCCGACCCGCACCGAGCCGATGGCCGCCAACGACCACACCGACTGGAGGTGGGACGAGCGGGTGCTGCGGGCGCTGGGGACGCTCGGCCGCGACCTGGCCGCGGTGACCGACCCGCCGGCCCGCTGCCTGCAGCGCCTGGACGGCTACTCCGACCGCTACGCCGCCGCGCTCGCCCGGGTCGACCGCGGCGAGCGGCGCTGGGTGGACTCCCCCGAGGTCGACTCCTGCCACACGGTGTGGATCCAGTTGCACGAGGACCTGCTCGCCACGCTGGGGCTCGAGCGCGGGCAGGACGCCTGACGGTCACCCCCGGCTGGCACCCTCCCGGCATGACGACGGTGACGCCCCGGGAGGTCGCGCTGCTGCGCCTGGTGGCCCAGCGGGTGGCCGGGCCGCCGTTCCCCGACGCCGCGGCGGCGGTGCGGGCGCTCGGCGCGGTGCAGGGCCAGGACCTGCCCGGGGCGCTGACGTCGGTGGCGCTGCGCACCGCCGGCCGCTCCCGCACGGGGGTGACCGCGGCCCTCGACGCCGGCGACGTCGTCCGCTCGTGGCCGATGCGCGGGACGCTGCACCTGGTCGCCGCCGAGGACCTGCCGTGGATGCTCGAGCTGCTGGGCGGGCGGGTGCTGGCCGGCGCGGCGAAGCGGCGGGCGGTCGTGGGGCTGACCGAGGAGGACCTCGAGCGGTCGCGGGAGGTCGCCGTCGCCGCGCTGACCGGCGGGCGGCGGCTGGGCCGGGCCGCGCTGCTGGCCGCCCTCGGCGACGCCGGCTGCGACGTCGCGGGCCAGAGGGGCTACCACACGCTCTGGTACCTCTCCCAGACCGGGACGCTGGTGCTCGGCCCCACCGACGACGGCGACCAGGCGTTCGTGCTGCTGGACGAGTGGGTGCCCGCGCAGCGCCGCCTGGACCGCGAGGAGGCGCTGGCCGAGCTCGCGCTGCGGTTCTTCACCGGGCACGGGCCGGCCACCGTCGCGGACCTGGTGCGCTGGGCGGGCACGACGGTCCGTGACGCCCGCGCGGGCCTGGCGCGGGTGCGGGACCGGCTGGCCGCGGTCGACGTCGGCGGCACCGAGGCGTACCTCGACCCGGAGACCCCGGAGCGGCTGGCCGCCTGCCGCGCCGACGCCGAGGGGCTGCACCTGCTGCCCGGCTTCGACGAGGTCGTCCTCGGCTACGCCGACCGCACCTGCACGGTGCCGCCGGAGTTCGCCGACCGCATCGTGCCCGGCGGCAACGGGGTGTTCCGGTCCACCGTCGTCTGCGGCGGCCAGGTGGTCGGCACGTGGCGGTGGACCGGGAAGGGCGCGAAGCGGGTCGCCACCGCCGAGCCGTTCACCGCCTTCCCCGAGGGTGTCGCCGAGCGCGTGCCGGAGCTCGCCGCCGCCCTCCCCTGACGCGTGGTCGCCGGTGTTCTCGGCCGCCGCGCGCTCGGCACGCGCACGGCCCTGCAGCACCGGCAGTGCACCGAGGACGCCGGCGACGAGCCGCTTCTGCGGTCCTGGGACCGCTCTTGCGGGGTTGCAGCACCGCAAGAGAGGGGGCAGCACCGCGGAAGTCGCTCGGACGCCGGTCCTGGAGCCCGTCTCGCGCAGCTGGAGCTCCGCAGGAGCCCGGGAGCGTGGAGAACGCACCTGGAGCCGAACCCGACCGCAGTGCGGGCTCTCCTCGTCCGCTGCCCGTGCTGCAGCACCGGCAGCGCACGGGGAACCCCGGCAGTGCGCGGCCGGGAGGCGACGGCGGGGTCGCCGGGGAAGGCTGGGCGCATGGAGACGACGGCATGAGGTACGTGCGCCTGGGCGCCACCGGCCTGGAGGTCTCGCGGATCTGCCTCGGGATGATGAGCTTCGGCGAGCCCGACCGCGGGATGACGCCGTGGAGCCTGCCCGAGGACGAGGCGATGCCGCTGATCCGCAAGGCGCTCGAGGCCGGCGTCACCTTCCTCGACACCGCCAACGTCTACTCGGCCGGCTCCAGCGAGGAGATCACCGGGAGGGCGATCCGCGAGTTCACCACCCGCGACGACGTCGTCCTGGCCACCAAGGTGCACGGCCGGATGCGCCCGGGCCCCAACGGCGGCGGGCTCTCCCGGGTCGCGATCCTGCGCGAGCTCGAGGCCAGCCTGCGCCGGCTGCAGGTGGACCACGTCGACCTCTACCAGATCCACCGCTGGGACCCCGCCACGCCGGTCGAGGAGACGCTCGAGGCGCTGGACTCGGCCGTCCGCACCGGCAAGGTGCGGTACCTGGGCGCGAGCAGCATGTGGGCCTGGCAGTTCGGCAAGGCGCTGCACCTGGCCGGCGAGCGCGGCTGGCACCGGTTCGTGTCGATGCAGGACCACTACAACCTGCTCAACCGGGAGGAGGAGCGGGAGATGCTGCCGCTGTGCGCCGACCAGGGCATCGGCGTCATCCCGTGGAGCCCGCTGGCCCGCGGCCGGCTGACCCGCGACTGGGACGAGACGACGCACCGCTCGGAGAACGACGCGTTCGGCGGCCGCCTCTACGACGAGGCCGGCGACCGGGCGATCGTCGAGCGGGTGGCCGAGGTGGCCCGCGAGCGCGGCCTCCCGCGGGCGCGGGTGGCGCTGGCCTGGCTGCTGTCGAAGCCGGTGGTCACCGCGCCGATCGTCGGCGTCACGAGGGCCGCGCACCTCGACGACGCCGTCGCCGCCGTCGACCTGCGGCTCACCGACGAGGAGGTCGCCCGCCTGGAGGAGCCGTACCGCCCGCACGCCGTCGTCGGCTTCTGAGCCTCAGGTACTCGCGCACCACCAGCACGGTCAGCAGCAGGTCGAGGCCGCCCGCCGCCCACATCCCCCACGAGCCCCGGTCCACCGCCAGGTACACCTCGTAGCCGCCGAACAGGCCGAGGACGGCGGCGGCGACCGGGTAGGCGGGCAGCACCTCGCGCAGCAGCGCGACCACGAGGCCCAGCTTCACCAGGCCGTGCAGGGTCAGGTAGACGACGGCGAAGGTCCGCTCGGTGCCGAGCGCGGCCTCGCCGGCGAGGACGCGCCCGGCCAGGGCGCCGTCCGGGCTGCCCAGCAGGTGGTGGCCGACCACCCGGCGGGTCAGGCCGTCCAGCGCGCGCGGGCCGGCCGCCAGCAGCGCCAGGCCCGCCAGCAGCTCCACCGCGCCGTCGAGTCCCTTGACGAACAGCGGCGCGCAGCAGCCGGTCGGTGGTCGTGCCGGGCATGGTCCCGGAGCCGGGCGCGGCGCGTCCAGGGACCGGGATCACGCCCGCGGCGCGCGGCCGGGCCCGCGGGGCGCGGCGACGATGGGAGGGTGACCGCCGTCCGCCCGCTCCTCGGCCCGCCGGTCCCCCCACTCCGGGCGCTGTGGCAGGCCGGCGGGCGCCGCGGGGTGACCGCCGCGGCCTGCCTGGTGCTGACCCTGGCCGCCGGGGTGGCGCTGGGGCGCCCGGACCTCGGCTCGGCGGCGGGCCTGGCGTCGTTCACCGCGGTCTACGGGCACGCGCTGCCCTACCGCCGGCGCGCGGGCGTCGTCGCCGTCGTCGGGGTGGTGCTGGTGGCGAGCAGCACCCTCGGCGCGCTGGCCGGCGGGCACCCGGCCGCGCTGGTGCTCGTCTGCGCGGCGCTGGCCGCGGCGGCCGCCGCGGCGGGCGTCGTCCGGCGGGTCGGCCCGCCCGGCCCGCTGGGCGTCGTCCTGGTGGCCGGCGGCTCCAGCGCGCTCGGCACGACGCCGAGCGGGCTCGGCGCGCACGCCCTCGCCGCCGCGGCCGGTGCGGCGCTGGCCTGGGCCGGCTGCATGCTGCCCTGGCTGTGGGACCCGGCCGGCCCCGAGCGGCGCGCGCTGGAGGCGGCCGAGGCGGCGGTGGGGACGGCGGCGGGAGGCGGTCTCCCGGCGGGCGCGGCCCGGGCGGTGCGGCTGGCCGACGTCGCGGTCCGCGGCGGCAGCGCCCGCGGCGACGGCCGGCTGCGCGCCCGCCTCGACGACGTCGAGCGGCGGTTCCTCGCCGCGCTGCCCGCGGCGCCCCCGCCGGCGGCCGCCCCGCCCCTCGACCCGGCACCGTCGCGGTGGTGGCACGCCCCCGCGGCGGCGACGGCGCTGCGCCTCGGCGTCGGGTCGGCCGCCGCGGGCCTGGCCGCCGTCGCGCTCGGGCTGTCCAGCCCCTACTGGGCAGTGACGACGGCGGTCGCGGTACAACTGGGCACCGACGCCCGCGCCACCCGCGCCCGGGGACTGCAGCGCGCGGTCGGCACCGCCCTCGGCGTGCTGGTCGCGGGGCTGCTGGTCGCGCTGGACCCGCCGGTCGCCGTCGCGATCGCGCTGGCCGGGCTGCTGCAGCTGGCCGTCGAGCTGCTCATCGCCGCGCAGTACGTGCTCGCGGTCTCCTGCATCACCCCGCTGGCGCTGCTGCTGGTGCACCTCGGCATCCCGGCGCCCACCGCCGGGCAGCTGGTCGCCGAGCGGCTGGCCGAGACCGGCGTGGGCGTCGTCGCCGCGCTCGCCGCGGGCCTCACGCTGCTCCCCCGCGCCTCGAGCCGGCGGCTGCCCGCGGCGGTGCGGGAGGTGACCGCCGCGGCGGCCGCGGGCGACGACCGCCGGCTGCACGCCGCGCTCGACCACCTGGCGGAGGTGTCGGCCGCCGCCCGGGCCGAGCTGCTGCCCACGCCGGCGCTCACCGCCCGGGTGCACGCCGCGCGGGTCGTGGCCGACCTGGGCTGGGGCCTGCTCGGCGCCCGCGCCCGCGGCGACGACGCCGTGGCCGCCGACCTCGGCCGCCGGCTCGCCGCGTCCTAGCTGTCGCAACCAGACACGTTGTTGACGGTCGGCGTGGCGGGTTGATTGTGAAGGAGACCTCCGGAAGGAGTGGCGATGTCTGACGTCGCCGTTGCCAACCGGAGGTCTCCGTGGCCCACGCTAATGCCCGCACCACCGTCTATGCCCGCAAGCTGATCGTCGTCCGCGTCCTGGCCGGGCACCGGCCTGGCGAGGTGGCCAAACAGCTGGGAATCAGCCGGCAGACGGTCTACAAGTGGCTGCGCCGCTGGCGCACCGAGGGGGCCGCCGGGCTGGCCGACCGCTCCTCCCGCCCGCACCGGATGCCGCGGCGGAGCTCACCGGAGACGGTCGGGCGCATCCTCACCGCCCGGCGGGAGCACCACGCCGGGCCACTGCGGCTGGCCGCGCTCCTCGGCATGGCCGCCTCGACGATCGGCGCGGTCATCGCCCGGGCCGGAGTGCCTAGGCTGGCCGATCTCGATCGGCTCACCGGCGAGCTGTTGCGCGGCCGGCGGCACAGCGACCGCCGCTACGAGCGCGAGCATCCCGGCGAGCTGCTGCACGTCGACGTGATGAAGCTCGGCCGCATCCCCGCCGGCGGCGGCTGGCGGGTGCACGGCCGGGCGGGCACCGTCGACCATCGGCACAAGCCGACCCTGATCGGCTTCGACTTCGTGCACGTGGCCATCGACGACCATTCCCGAGCCGCCTATGTCGAGGTGCTGCCCGACGAGCGCACCGGCACCTGCGCCGGGTTTCTGATCCGCGCGGTGGCCTGGTTCGCCGCCCAGGGCGTCGCGGTGGCCCGGGTGCTCACCGACAACGCCATGAGCTACCGCCGCGGCGCCGCTTGGATCACCGCCTGCGCCGAGCTCGGCATCGCCCGCCGCTTCATCCAGCCCGGCCGGCCCTGGACCAACGGCAAGGCCGAGCGGTTCAACCGCACGCTGCGCACCGAGTGGGCCTACGCCACCGGCTGGACCAGCAACGACCAGCGCACCGCCGCCCTCGACAGCTGGCTGAGCCACTACAACACTGCCCGCAGCCACTCCGCCCTCGGCGGTCACCCACCGATCAGCCGCCTCGCCGCGTGAACAACCTGTCCGGTCAGGACACCTAGCCGGCCAGCTGCGGCGCGAGCTCCTCGAGGTCGTCGAGCACCAGCCCGGCGCCGAGCGGGCCCAGGCCGAGGAACCAGCGGTCGTCGTCCACCGCGACCGCGCGGCCCTCGGCGACCGCGGGGATCGACTGCCACAGCGGCCCGGCGGTGACCTGGTCGGCCGCCGTCGCGCCGTCGGCCCCGTACGCGCCGTAGAAGAGCAGGTCGCCGTCGGCCTGGGTCACCTGCTCGGGCGAGACCTCGACGAAGGTCTCCGCCGTCCGCTGCAGCTCCGGCCGGGCGAAGCCGACGTCGGCCAGCACCGACCCGATGAACGAGCCCTCGCCGTAGAGCCGCACCGTCGTGCCGTCGAGGAAGCGGGCGACGCTGACCTCGGTCTGCGCCGGGTCGCCGTAGAGGCCGCCGACCTCCTCGGCCCGCGCGGCGAACTCGTCGAGCAGGTCCTGCGCCTGCTCCTCGCGGCCGAGCGCCTCGCCGGCCAGCAGCAGGTTCTCCTGCCAGCTCTCCCCGATGGCCTCGGCGAACACGGTGGGGGCGATCTGCGCGAGCTGGTCGTAGACGTCGGCGTGCCGCACGGAGTTGGACAGGATCAGGTCCGGCTCCAGCGCCGCGATCGCCTCCAGGTCGGGCTCGGCGATCGTGCCGACGGCGGCGATGTCGGCGGGGTCGACGCCTGCCTCCGCCACGAACCCGGGCAGCTCGTCGCTGACGTCGGTGCGGACCGCACCCACCGGGGTCACGCCGAGGGCGAGGGTGGCGTCGAGCTCCCCGGTGTCGAGGACGACGACCCGCTCGGGGGTGCCGGCGACCTCGGTCTCCCCCATCGCGTGCTCGACCGTGCGCGTCTCCTCCGCGGGCGCCGCCTCGGCCACGGGGTCGGTGTCCCCGCACCCGGTCAGCAGCGCCGCCGCCAGCAGCAGCCCGCCCGCCGTCGTCCCGGCGACCCGCCGGCCCGTTCCCGCACAGAGCACCGTTGCCCTCCTCCCGGCACCGGACCGCCCGGCGCCGGGAGTCAACTTAGGACAGCCTCTCCTCAGTCGAGAGGGCGGGTCAGTTCTCCCGCTCGACCAGGAAGACGGGGATGACGCGGTCGGTCTTCTGCTGGTACTCGGCGTAGGGCGGGTAGGCGGCCACCGCGCGCTCCCACCACTCGGCCCTCTCCTCGCCGGTGATCTCGCGGGCGACGCCGTCCCAGGGCTCCGGGCCGTCCTGCACGGTCACCTGGTCCGGGTGCTTGCGCAGGTTGGCGACCCAGGCCGGGTCCCTCGGCGCCCCGCCCTGGGAGCCGACCATCGCGTAGACGCCGTCCTTCTCGACCCGCATGAGCGGCTGCTTGCGGACGTTCCCGGTGCTCGCCCCGCGGGTCGAGAAGACCACGACGGGCAGGCCGGTGTCGCGCAGCGTGTTCGCCTCGCGGCCGCCGGTCGCCTCGTAGCGCTCGACCTGGTCGCGGACCCACTGCTGCGGGCTCGGCTCGTACTTCCCCTCCAGCGGCATGCCCCGACCGTAGGCGCGACGAGTCCGCGCCGCCCGGCCGGTCACCCCTGGCGGAGGCGGCGAGGAGAGGAGAGCGGGATGGCACGGCTCGTGGTCACCCAGAACGTCACCGTCGACGGCGTCGCGGAGGCCGTCGACGACTGGTTCGCGCCGCAGCGCGACGACCCCTCGGACCTGCTGGAGGTGGTCCGGGAGCAGATGGCCGCCCAGACGGTGTTCCTCACCGGCCGGCGCACCTTCGAGGACATGCGGTCGTACTGGCCGCGGCAGACCGACGACCGCACCGGCATCACCGCGCACCTCGACGCGGTGGAGAAGGCCGTCGTCTCGCGCACGCTGACCGAGCCGGGCTGGGGGAACACCACGGTGCTGTCCGGGGACCCGGTCGAGGAGGTCCGCCGGCTGGTGGCCGACCGGGACGGCGAGGTCGGGGTGACCGGCAGCATCACGCTGTGCCACGCGCTGATCGGCGCCGGGCTGCCCGACGAGTACCGGCTGTTCGTGCACGCCCGCGTCCTCGGCCGCGGCCGGCGGCTGTTCCCCGACGGCACCGACGTCCGGCTCACCACCGCCGGCTCCCGCGCTCTCGCCGGCGGCGTCACGCTGCTGACCTACCGGCCGGCCTGACCGTCAGCGGGCGTCGACGGTGTGCGGGACGAAGAAGCTGAGGTTGTCGGTGATCAGCCCGTCGCTCTCGCGGATGCCCAGGCCCGCGGGCTCGCCGTCGACCACCCAGGCGCCGAGCACCGGGTGGTGCGGCCCGTCGACGCCGGCGAAGTCCGGCAGCGGCGCGAACTCCTGGACGACGAACCCCTCGGTGCCGTAGCGGCCAGGCATCGCGGTGACCACCTGGCCGCCGCGGACGACCTGCACGTTGGCGCCCTCGCGGCCCCACAGCGGCTTGCGCACGTAGTCCCGCCACGACGAGGGCATCTCGTCGGCGAAGTAGGCCGGCAGCAGGTACTGCCCGAGCACCGGGTCGTTGCCGAACAGCTGCCACAGCACCGGCAGCAGCGCCTTGGTGCTCCACAGCATCTTGTAGACCGGCTCGACCCACGTGGTGCCGCCCGGCCGGGCGGCGTCGGCGAGGACGGCCGCGCCGAACTCGTCGTCGACCAGCCACTCCCAGGGGTAGAGCTTGAAGACCACGTCGAGGTGGCGGCCGGCGGGGTCGTAGAAGCGGCCGTCGCCGGAGTCCAGCGCGACATCCTCCACCAGGACCTCGACCGCCTCGTAGCCGGCCTGGACGACGGTGTCCATGAGGTAGGCGACGGTCATCCGGTCCTCTCCGGAGGTCTCCGCGCTGGTCCACGCCAGGTGCACCCGCGGCCGCACCCCCGTGCGCCGCTCCCAGCGGGTCAGGTTGCGCTGCCAGGCGGCGACCAGCTTCTCGTGCAGCGCGTTCCACTGGTCGCGGCCCTGCCCGGTGAACAGGTGCCAGTTCCACTGGGTCACCGCCGCCTCGACCAGGCCGGTCGGGGTGTCGGCGTTGAACTCCAGCAGCTTGGGCGGGCCCTCGCCGTCGTAGCGCAGGTCGAAGCGGCCGTAGACGCTGGGCGGCTCGGCCTCCCAGGAGGCGCGGATGCCGGAGCGGGCGATCAGCGGGATGCCCATCCGGTCGAACAGGTCGTGCTCGATGACGTGGTCGCCGGCGGCGACGCACATCTCGAACAGCTGCGCGACGGCGCCCTCGAGCCGCTCGACCTCCGCGGCGGTGAAGTCGTAGTACGGGCCCTCGCGCCAGTAGCTGCGGACCTCACCGCCCGGCGTCGTCGTCCGGTTGTAGACCAGCCCCTGCGCCTCGACCTCGGCCTCCCAGCCGGGCCGGACGACGCCGCCCTCGACGCGCCGCACTCAGGAGCCCGAGCCGCCGCCGACGCCCGAGCCGATGCCGCCGGTCACCCGCTGGCCGGCGGACACCTTGCCGGTGGCGGGCAGCCCGTAGCGCTGGCGGGCCGCGGTGTCGGTGGGGTTGACGCGGGTGCCGCCGGCCGGCAGCACCGTGCCGACCGGCAGGCCGGGACGGAAGGCGCCCAGGTACAGGAAGAACAGCCCGCCGCCCCCGCGGTAGTCGTCGTCGCAGTAGTCCTCGTCGACGATCTCGCCGTCCTCGTTCGTGCAGTAGGCGACCTGCTCCTGCTCGTCGTCGGAGCCGCAGCCGGCGAGGAAACCGGTGGCGGCGGTGGCCAGCACCGTGGTGGTCAGGGCGCTGCGCACCCGGTTGCCGAACGCCATGGGCTCCTCCCCGTGTGATCGTCGGCCCGACCCTAGGCCCGACCTGCGGAGTCGGCGTCCCCGGGCGGCGCGGACGGAGCTGTTCCACTAGCGTCCCGGGGCGAGCCCGCCGTCCCGGGAGGCGTGATGACCGCGAAGGAACCCGCCGAGGTCGCGAAGGTCGCCGCCGCGACCGGCGCCAAGAAGGTGCACCGCAGCTGGGACCGGATACTGGTGAGCGCGTTCCTCGCCGGCGCCTACATCTCCTTCGGCGCGCTGGTGGCGATCACCGTCTCCTCGGGCCTGTCCGCCGACACGTGGGGGACGCTGCCGACCCTGTTCATGGGCGCGGCCTTCACCCTGGGCCTGGTGCTGGTGCTCATCGCCGGCTCCGACCTCGCCACCGGCAACATGATGCTGGTCCCGCTCAGCGCGATGAACGGCAAGATCACCGGCGGCGACGTCCTCCGGAACCTGACGCTGGTGCTGCTCGGCAACCTGCTCGGCGCCCTGTTCGTCGCCTACTTCCTCGCCGTCTCCACCGGGGTGATCGGCGACCCGGACAGCACCGGCAGCGCGCAGCTGACCTTCACCCGGCTCGCGGAGATCGCCGACGGCAAGACCCACCACACGGCGTGGGAGACGTTCCTGCGGGGCGTCGGGTGCAACTGGCTGGTCTGCCTGGCGGTGTGGATGTCGCTGGCGTCCTCGAGCGTGTCGGGCAAGATCCTGGCGGTCTTCTTCCCCGTCATGGCGTTCGTGGCGATGGGCTTCGACCACGTCGTCGCCAACATGTTCTTCCTGCCGGCGGCGGTGTTCGCCGGCGTCGAGGGCGCGAACTGGGGCGACACCGTGACCAACTGGCTGCTGGCCGGGGCGGGCAACCTGGTCGGCGCGGTGGTCTTCGTCGGGACGTCGTACTGGTACCTGTTCCTGCGCGAGGACCGCGACGCCGCCCCGCGCACCGGCGCCGAGCCCGCCGAGCGCGCCTGACCCGCGCCGCCAGGCCGCGATCATGGCGCCGGAACCACGGTCCGGCGTCCCGGGGCGGTCACGGCGCCGTGATCGCGGGCCCTGACCCTCCGGTCGCGGAGCGCGGGGGCCGGTGGCACGGTCGGACGACGGCCAGCCACCGGGAGGACTGCACAGGATGAGGTACAGGGAGGGCGGCGACCTCGACACGTCGTCGATCCAGGACCGGCGCGGACGCGGCGGGGGCCTGGGCGGGGGCCGGGGGCTCGCGGTCGGCGGCGGCGGGATCGGCCTCGTCGGGCTCCTGGTGATCGTGCTGTTCCAGGTCCTCGGCGGCGGGGGCAGTGCCGGCGCCGGGCTCGGCGCGCTGTCCGGCGGCCTGGGCGCGGGCGAGACGGCCGACAACAGCGCCCTCGAGCAGTCCTGCGACGACAGCGGCGACGCCAACACCTCCGTCGAGTGCGCCGTCGTCGCCGACGTCGACTCGATCCAGGACTACTGGTCGCAGGCGCTCGGCGCGGACTACGTCCCCACCGACACGGTGTTCTTCTCCACCGAGGTGCAGACGCAGTGCGGCGGCGCCACCAGCGGGTCGGGGCCGTTCTACTGCCCGGCCGACCAGCTCGTGTACATCGACCTGACCTTCTTCGACACCCTGCGCAGCCAGTTCGGCGCCGAGGGCGGCGCGTTCCCCAACGCGTACGTGCTCGCCCACGAGTACGGGCACCACGTGCAGAACCTGCTCGGCGCCAACCGGCAGGTGACCCCGGGCGAGACCGGCCCGACCAGCGGCACGGTGCGGCTGGAGCTGCAGGCCGACTGCTACGCCGGCGTGTGGGCCAACCACGCCGAGACGGTGCCCGACGAGTCCGGCGCCCCGCTGATCGCCGAGATCACCCGGGACGACGTCGACCGGGCGCTGGACACCGCCGGCCGCATCGGCGACGACTTCATCCAGGAGAACCTCGGCGGCGGCACCGTGGACCAGGACACCTTCACCCACGGCTCCTCCGAGCAGCGCCGGCGCTGGTTCCTGACCGGGTACGAGACCGGCGACCCGCGGCAGTGCGACACCTTCTCGACCGACGACCTGGGCTGAGCCCGTGACCCCGAGCGACCCCGCCGACCACCTGCGGGTCGGCCGCGACGGCGCCGTCGCCGTCCTGACCATCGACCGCGCGGACAAGCGCAACGCGCTCACCGCCGGCATGTGGGCCGCGCTCCCCCGGGTACTGGCCGGGCTGGCCGAGGACCCGTCCGTGCGGGTGCTCGTGCTCACCGGCGCCGGGACGAGCTTCTGCGCCGGCGCCGACATCTCCGACCTGCTCGGCGGGCCGGACACCGACGACCCCATGGCGCGCCTGCGCCGCGACAACCTCGCCGCGCAGGCGGCGCTGCGGGACTTCCCGCGGCCGACGCTCGCGATGATCCGCGGCCACTGCATCGGCGGCGGCGTCGAGCTCGCCACCTGCTGCGACCTGCGGTTCACCGACCCGACCGGCGTCTTCGGCGTCACCCCGGCGAAGGTCGGCATCGTCTACACGCCGACGTCGACCCGGCAGCTGGTGGAGCTCGTCGGCCCGGCGACGACCCGCTACCTCCTGTACTCCGGGGAGCTCGTCGACGCCGAGACCGCGCTGCGCACCGGCCTGGTGGACCGGCTGCTGCCCGCCGGCGACCTGGCCGGCGAGGTGCGCCGGTTCGCCGGGGTGCTGGCCGAGCGGTCGGCGCTCACCCAGCGCGCCGCCAAGGAGGTCACCGCCGCGCTGGCCGCGGGCGGCGACGGCGAGGAGGTGGCGCGCCGCTGGTACCGGGAGACCATCGCCGCCGGCGAGCTCGCCGAGGGCGTGGCCGCCTTCACCGAGCGGCGCACCCCGCGCTTCCCCTGGAGGCCGTGAGGAGCCTCTCGCGCGCGATGGGCGGTCAGGCCACCGACAGGCCCTGCTCCTCCGCCTCGACGGCGGCGTTCCACTCGCCCTTCTCGGCCTGCCAGCGGTCCTCGGTGCTGCCGAGCCGCCAGTAGCCGGACACCGACAGCCGCTCGCGCGGGGCGCCGAGCCCGGTGCGCACGAACCGGCGCAGCTCGCGGACGGCGCCGGCCTCGCCGTGCACGAACACGTGCACGTCGCCCTCGGGCAGGTCCGCCGCGACGACGGCCGCGACCAGCGCCACCCCGGGGGCCGCGCCGCGGTGCACCCAGGTGACCCGCACGCCCGGGCCGGTGGCGAGCTCCTGCTCCTCCTCGGGCCCGGCCACCTCGACGAACACCTCCGCCCGCGCCCCGGCGGGCAGCGCCTCCAGCGCGGCGGCGATCGCCGGCAGCGCGGTCTCGTCGCCGGCCATCAGGTGCCAGGCGGCGTCGGCGGCCGGGGTGTAGGCGCCGCCGGGGCCGAACAGCTGCAGCGTGTCGCCGGGGCGGGCGGCCTGGGCCCAGGGGCCGGCCACGCCCTGGTCACCGTGCACGACGAAGTCGACGGTCAGCTCGCCGGCCGCGGCGTCCCAGGAGCGGACCGTGTAGGTGCGCGTGGCGGGCCACTGCTCGCGCGGCAGGCGGGCCTGCACGTCGTCGAGGTCGAACGGGGCGGCGTAGGGCGCACCGGCCGGCGGGAAGAGCAGCTTGACGTAGGAGTCGGTGTGCTGCGGCGCGAAGCCGGACAGCCCCTCCCCGCCGAGGACGACGCGGACGACGTGCGGCGTCACGCGGCTGGTGCGCACGACGGTGCCCGTACGGGGCGTCCGCCTGCGGCGCGGGGACCGGTCGGCCATGGGCCCTCCTCGGATCAGGGAAGGCTCACCTTACCTGCGCTCGCCGGGAGTTCCCTCGCCGTTTCGGACCTGGGCGTCCGGGTAGCCCGTGGCCTGCGGGAACGGCGACGCCGCCGGGCACGGACGTCCGGGCCGGCCGGCTCCCCGACCGCGTCTTCCCCACGGTCCACCGGGCCGGCGGCACTCGTCGCCGGCCCCGCTCCACCCGCATCCGCCCCGGCGACGGCCGTCGCCGGGATGTGTGTGAGTGATCCATTTCTGGGTAGCGCCAGCCTCGACCGAGATCCACTCAGGAGGAACGATGACCCACTCCATCGACGCCCCCCTCCCGCCGCCGCCCTCCTCGGGCGCGAGCGGCTACGGGGAGACGAGTACGACCTCGACCACCACCTCGGGCTCGCCGTCGACCACCGACGTCGCGAAGGACGAGGCCCGCAACGTCGGCCAGACCGCGAAGCAGGCCGGCTCCCAGGTCGCCTCGACCGCCGCGGACGAGGCCAGGCACGTCGTCGCCGAGACCAAGCAGCAGGCGCAGAGCCTGGTCGAGCAGGGCCGCACCCAGGCCCGCCAGCAGGTCGTGTCGCAGCAGCAGAAGGCCGGCCAGAGCCTGTCGAGCCTGGCCGAGCAGCTGCGCGGCATGGTCGACGGCAACGCCCCGGCCCCCGGCCCCGCCCGCGACCTCATCCAGCAGGGCGCCGGCAAGGTCCAGGAGTTCGCGGAGATGCTGCAGAACCGCGAGCCGGCCGACCTGCTCGAGGAGGTCCGCTCCTTCGCCCGTCGTCGGCCGGGGACCTTCCTCCTCGGCGCCGCCGTCGCAGGCGTCCTCGCCGGGCGGCTGACCAGCGGCGTCAAGGCCGCGCACAGCAACGGCTCCTCGTCGGGCACCCAGCAGTTCGCCTCGACGCCGTCGAGCTACACCACCGGCAACTACGTCGACCCGGCCCCGACCTACTCGGGCTACGAGTCGACCACCGGCTACGGGACGACCGGTGGCTACGAGACGACGACGGGCTCCTACGGCGAGCACGCCGCCACCCCCGGCACCCCGGTGCCGCCCCCGCCGTACGGGACGGTCCCGCCGGCCGGCAGCGTGGTGCCCCCGTCGGCACCCGCCGGCTGGGACGACCCGACCCGCCGCCCGGGCCAGGGGGTCTGACCATGACCTCCCCCTACTCCGGCGCCACGCCGGTGGGCGGCCAGCAGGGCTACCCCCCGGAGCCGCCGCAGGCGAACTACGCCGTGACCCCCGGCTACGAGCAGGGCTACACCGGTCAGCAGGGCTACGCGGGCGAGCAGGAGTACCCGACCCAGTCCTACGGGGCGCACGCCGGTGAGCGCGGCACCCCGATGACCGAGGCCGGCCGGCCCGAGGTCTCCGGCACCTCCGTCGGCGAGCTCATCAGCGAGGTCACCACGGACCTGTCGGTGCTCATGCGCCAGGAGCTCGAGCTGGCCAAGGCCGAGCTCAAGGTCGAGGCCAAGAAGGCCGGGCAGGGCGCGGGCATGTTCGGCGCCGCGGGCTTCGCCGGCTACATGACGCTGCTGTTCCTCTCCTTCGCCCTGTGGTGGGCGCTGGAGAACGTGATGGACGCCGGCCTGGCCGCGCTGATCGTGGCGGTCATCTGGGGCGTCATCGGGGCCGTCGCCTACGCCATGGGGCGCAAGAAGTTCCGGCAGGTGAACCCGAAGCCCGAACGGACCGTGGACACCCTCCAGCAGGTCCCCGGCGCCCTCAAGCCCCACTGACCCTCGGCCCGCGACCCGACCGGTCAGGCCACCACACCCCCTGGAGCAGACATGACCAGCAGCAGTGACCCGGACGTCATCCGGCGGCAGATCGAGGAGACGCGTCGCGAGCTGAGCTACGACGTCGACGCCCTCAACGAGAAGGTCAACCCCGCCCGCGTCATCGACCGGCGGATGTCCTCGGCGAAGGGCCGCTTCGCCAACGTCAAGGACAAGGTCATGGGCTCGGCCCACGACACCCGGTCCTCGGCGCGCGGCACCGCACAGGACGCCCGCGGCGTGGCACAGCACGCCGTGGGCTCGGTGCAGGGCGCGGCGTCCAGCGCGGCCGGCACGGTGCAGGACGCGGCGTCCAGCGCGGCCGGCACGGTCCAGGACGCCGCCTCCCAGGCGGCGCACGCCGTCCAGCAGGCCCCCGACGCGGTGGTCCGCCAGACGCAGGGCAACCCCCTCGCGGCCGGGCTGATCGCCTTCGGTGTCGGCTGGCTGGTGTCGAGCCTGCTGCCCGCCACCGAGAAGGAGCGGCAGCTGGCCGAGCAGGCCGAGAACGCGGTCCGCGAGCACAAGGACGAGCTGCTCGCCCCGGCCAAGCAGGCGGCGCAGGAGGTCGGCGAGCAGCTCAAGCCGGCCGCCCAGCAGGCCGTCGAGGAGGTCAAGTCGACCGCGCAGGACGCGGCGCAGAACGTCAAGCAGGAGGGCCAGTCGGCCGCGCAGGACGTGCAGGGCCAGGCCCAGCAGTCCCGCGAGTCCGTGCAGAGCCAGGCCTCGTCGAGCTGATCCCAGCAGCTCAGCAGCGCCCCGCCGGGTCCCACCCGGCGGGGCGCTGTCGTGTCTCCCCTCGGCGGGTGACCCGGGCCGGCCCCGGCTGCAGCCGCACCCGGCGGCGGCCGACGCTGCCGGTGTGACGCACGCCGAGGTCGCGGAGCTGCGCGCGCAGGTCGCCGCACTGCGGGCCGAGCGCGCCACGCTGACCGCGCTGGTCGACGCCCGCGGCGAGGAGCTCGCCGTCGCCGCCCGCATGCTGCGCGCCCGCGCCGCCACCATGACCAGCGTGGTCGACGCGATCACCGAGCAGTCCGTGGTCGGCACCGATCGCGACGGCGTCGTCCGCGTGTGGAATCCCGGCGCCGAGCGGCTGCTCGGGCTCCCCCGCGCCGACGTCGTCCGCCGGCGCCGGATCACCGACTTCCACGACCCCGGGGAGCTCGCCGGCCGCGGCCTGGACGCGCTGGTGTCCGTCGCCGCCGCGCGCGGCAGCGACGTCCGCGACTGGACCTACGTGGCCGCCGACGGCACCCGGCGCACCGTCTCGGTGGCCGTCACCCCGCGCGCCGACGACGACGGCGGCCCCGCCGGCTGGACCTTCGTCGGCACCGACATGACCGAGGTGCGCGCGGCCGAGCGGCTCAAGGACCAGTTCGTCGCCCTGGTCAGCCACGAGCTGCGCACCCCGCTGTCGTCGGTGCTCGGCTACCTGGAGCTGGTGCTCGACGACCCGGCGGTGGGCGCCGGCCCGCGCCGGTACCTGGCCACCGTGCAGCGCAACGCCCACCGCCTCGAGCGGCTGGTCGGCGACCTGCTGTTCACCGCGCAGGTGGAGGCCGGCCGGTTCGCGCTGACCCCGGGCGAGGTCGACCTGGCCGCGCTCGTGCGCGCCGCCGGGGAGTCGGCGCAGGTCACCGCGGACACCGCCGGGGTGACGCTGGCGGTGACCGCGCCCACGGCCGGGCCGGTCGTGCCCGGCGACGCGCTGCGGCTGGGCCAGGCGGTCGACAACCTGCTGTCCAACGCCGTCAAGTTCACCCCCCGCGGCGGGCGGGTGGAGCTCGGGCTGGGCACGGCGGACGGCGAGGTGTGCATCGAGGTCCGCGACACCGGCGTCGGCATCCCCGGCGCGGAGCGGGCGGGCCTGGGCACCCGCTTCACCCGCGCCACCACCGCCGTGCGGGCCGGCGTGCCGGGCGTGGGGCTCGGCCTGTCGATCACGCACGCCATCGCGGCGGCGCACGGCGGGCGGCTGGAGCTCGCGAGCACCGAGGGCCGCGGCACCACCGCGACGCTGGTCCTGCCGCGCTGAGCACACCGGTCCTGCGGGGATCGCGCGGGGGTCCTGCGGACCGTCCGCGGGGCCGGTGACAGGCTCCCCGGCGTGAGCACGCAGGACGCCGACCCGGTACAGCGGGCCCCGGAGCCGGGCAGCGAGCTGCCGGCCCGGCTGCTGGCCTTCCTCGCCGATCCCGCCGCGGCACCGGCCGCCCCGGCGACCCCCGCGGCGGACCCGGTCCTGGTGCGGCGGCTGCGCGCGCGGGCCACCTGCTGCGCCGGCACCCGGGTGCCCGAGCCCCGGCGGGGTCAGGCCACCAGCCGGTAGCCCACCCCGCGGACGGTGCGGATCTGCGCCGCCCGCAGCCCCGCGGCGGTCAGCTTCCGGCGCAGGTTGGACATGTGCGCCTCCACCAGCCGCAGGCTGCCGGCCCAGTCGGTGCGCCACACCTCGCGCAGCAGCGTCTCGCGCTGCAGCACCCGGCCCGGCCGGGACGCGAGCGCGGCCAGCAGGTCGAACTCGGTGCGGGTCAGGTCGACCACGACGCCGTCGACCCGCACCTCGCGGGTGTCCTCGTCGACCTCGAGGTCGGCCAGCCGGACGACGGCGTCGTCCGGCTCCGGCACGGCGACGACCGTGCGCGGGCGGCGCAGCATCGCCTGCACCCGCGCGACCAGCTCCCGCGGGGAGAACGGCTTGGCCATGTAGCCGTCGGCGCCCACGGCGAGGCCGACGAGCAGGTCGACCTCCTCGGCGCGGGCGGTGAGCATGAGGACGTAGCAGCCGCTCTCGGCGCGCAGCTGCCGGCACACCTCGGTGCCGTCGCCGTCGGGCAGCCCGAGGTCGAGGACGACGAGGTCGGGCGCCGACCGGCGCACCTCCGCCAGGCACTCCGCGCCCGAGCCGACGGCGCGGACGTCGAGCCCGGCCCGCTCCAGCACCGTGACCACCAGCTCGCGGATCTCCTCGGTGTCCTCCACGACGAGCACCGACTGCACGCCCACCGCACCTCCCCGGCCCGCGGGCGGCGGTCCCGCCCGTCACCTGGAGGACATCGGCGCCCCGCGCCGCGGCGTGCAGCCGGGCGCGGGGCGGCCTCCCCCTCGCGAGGGGGCCCTCTCAGACGAAGGCGCTCAGCCCGGTCAGCGCCCGCCCGACGATCAGGCTGTTGATCTCCCGGGTGCCCTCGTAGGAGTAGAGGGCCTCGGCGTCGGCGAAGTACCGCACGACGTCGTTCTCCAGCAGGATGCCGTTGCCGCCGAACAGCTCGCGGGCCAGCGCCACCGTCTCGCGGGCGCGGCCGGTGACGAACGCCTTCGCCAGCGCCGCCTGCTCGTCCCTGAACACGCCCTCCTCCTGCAGCTGCGACACCCGCACCGCCATGCCCAGGCTCGCGGTCACGTTGCCGGCCATCCGGGCGAGCAGGTCCTGGATCAGCTGGAACCCGCCGATCGGGCGGCCGAACTGCTCGCGCTCCCTGGCGTAGGCGACCGCCGCCTCGAAGGCGCCCATCTGGCAGCCGACCGCCGACCACGCGACGCCGCCGCGGGTCAGCTTGAGCACCCGGTTGACGTCCTTGAAGGAGTTGCCGTGCTCGAGCTTGTTCTCGGCGGGCACGCGACAGCCGTCGAAGACGATGTCGGCGTTCTGCACGGTGCGCAGGGCGTACTTGCCCTCCATCTTCGTGGGCGTGAAGCCGGGGGTGCCCTTCTCGACGACGAAGGTCTTCACCGCGTCGTCGGCGACGTCGCGGGCGAACACCACGACGACGTCGGCGATGGTGCCGTTGCCGATCCACCGCTTGGCGCCGTCGATGACCCACCCGTCGCCGTCGCGGCGGGCGGTGGTCTCCAGCCCGCGGGCGACGTCGGAGCCGCCGTGCGGCTCGGTGAGCGCGAACGCGCCGATCTTCTGCAGCGCGACCATGTCCGGCACCCACCGCGCGCGCTGCTCGTCGGAGCCCAGCAGCACGATCGAGCCCATCGACAGGCCGTTGTGCACGCCGAGGAACGTGGCCATCGACGGGTCGACCCGCGCGGCCTCCAGCGCGATGAACCCGGTGAACAGCCGCGAGGCGCGCGGCCGGTGCTCCAGGTCGTAGCTGCGCCCGACCATGCCCTCCTCGGCGAAGCGCGGCACCAGGTCCATCGGGAACTCCGCCGCCGCCCAGGCGTCGTTGACCCGCGGCCGGACCTCCTCGGCCAGGAAGCGCCGGATGCCCGCCAGCTCCTTGCGCTCGTCGTCGTCCAGCAGCGTCTCGTAGCCGTAGAGGTCGCCGGGCAGCTCGTCGGTCATCGCAGGTCCTCCGGTCGGTGGGTGCCCCTCCCCTACCCGGGACGGCGCACCTCGATCGCGGCCGTCGGGAACGGGACCGTGGCCGCCTCCGCCGTCACGGTCACCGCGAACCCGCGCTCCCCCGCCGGCCCCGCCACGGCCGCCCGCACCCGGTCCCGGTCGCCCGGGCGCATCACCGAGAACCCGAGGACCACGCGCCCGCCCGGGTCCAGCACCCGTGCGACGACGTCCCACTCCGGCGCCGGGGGCGTCCAGAACGCCCGGACGTCGACGGCCACGACGGCGTCGAAGCGCTCGCCGGCGAGGTCGGCGTCGAGCAGCGGCGCGGCGAGCACCCGCACCCGGCCGGCGTCGACCGCCTCCCGGTTGCGGCGGGCGGCCGCGGCGGCCATCCGCGCCGACCGGTCCACCGCGACCACCCGGCCGCCGCCGACCGTGGCCGCGAGCTCCGTGACCAGCACGCCGGCGCCGCAGCCGACCTCGAGCACCCGCTCCCCCGGCGCGGCCGCGACCACGCCGGCGACGAACGCCAGCCGGTCGGAGGCGGCGCGGCCGGTCACCCGTGCGCCGTCAGACGTGGGCCTGGCCGGTGGAGGCGCTGGTGCCGCCGTCGACGGCCAGCACGGCGCCGGTGACGTACCGCGCGCCCTCGGAGGCGAGGAACAGCACCGACGGCGCGATGTCCTCGGGCTCCCCCGGGCGGCCCAGCGCGATGCGGTTGCGGAACGGCGCCAGCGACTCGTCGTCGCGGGGTGCGTCGGCGTTGAGCTCGGTGAACGTGAAGGCCGGCGCGACGGCGTTGAGCCGCACGCCGCGCGGGCCCCAGTCCAGCGCCAGCGACCGCACGAAGTTGGTCACCGCGGCCTTGGTGGCGTTGTAGCCGGCCTGCCCCCAGTCACCGCGCAGCCCGGACACCGAGGAGACGGCGACCAGGTTGCCGCCGGACTCCGCCAGCCGCGGCAGCGCGGCCTTGGCGAGGTGGAAGAAGGCGTCGACGTTGGTGGCGCGCATCTGCTCCCACGCGTCGTCGGCGAGGTCGGTGACCTCCCCGCTCTCGTAGCCGGCGGCGTTGCTGACCACCACGTCGAGCCGGCCGAACCGGTCGACGACGTCGGCGACCAGCCGCCGCACCTGGGCCGCGTCGGAGACGTCCGCGGGCAGCGCCGCCCCGCGGTCGGCGGGCACGCCCTCGAGGGCGGACTGCAGCCGCTCCCGCCGGCGGCCGGTGATCGCGACGGTGGCGCCGGCGTCGAGGAAGGCCCGGGTGATCGCCAGGCCGATGCCGGTCCCGCCGCCGGTGACGAGGACGACGGAGCCGGTGAAGTCGAAGGTGGCAGAACCGCTCATGCCGTCGGCCTACCCGGCGGCGCCGGTCCGGAACGAGATCTCGGCGACGCCGGTTGACAGCGTGACATCGATCGGTGTCACATGAAGGGCGTGTCCGGCACGAGCGTCCTGGCGACCGACGGGTTGAGCCTCATCGCCACCGCCGGGTTCTTCGTGCCCGCGGCGGTCCTCGTCGCGGTCGTCGTCGCCGCCGTGGTGCGTGACCGGCGGCTGGCCGCCCGCGAGCGCGACGGGCTCGACGGCTCCCACGAGCGCATCGACGAGCCGTCGGCCGGGCGCGACGGGTAGCCGATCCCCTGGCTCACTCCTCGGCGAGCGCGCCGAGCTCGGCCTCGACCGCGGCGCCGACCGCGGCGGCCATCTCCGTGCGGAAGCTCGCCAGCAGCGCCTGCGCGGCGGCCGGCTGCAGCCGGTCGACCACGGCCCGCACCCGGTCGAGCTGGTCCGGCGACGAGCCCTCCGCGAACAGCGCGCGCCACCCGGTCTCGACGAACATGCCGACGTAGGTGGCCGCGATCTCCCGCACCAGCTCGATGACCCGGGCCTGGGCGGCGATGAGTGCCGACGGCGGTACGCCGAGCTGGACGACCTGCAGGCCCGCGGTCAGCAGCGGCGGGTCGTTGACCCGCAGCCGGCCGTCGTCGAGCCGCTCGACCAGGCCGAGCCGGACCATCTCCTCGACGGTGGCCGGGTCCACCGGCACGCCCGCCCGGGCGGCGAGCTCCTCGGCGGTGGTCTCCTCCGGCTCCGGCGGCAGCCAGGGCGCGAGCAGGGCGCGGTGCAGCGCGAGCGTGGCCGAGCCGCCGACGGCGGGGGCGGTGGCCAGCGTCCGCTCGATGACGGCGAGCGAGTAGCCCTCGGCGAGCATCTCGCGCACCAGCAGCAGCCGGGCGACGTGCTCGGGACCGTAGTAGCCGGTGCGCCCCACCAGCCGGGGCGGGGGCAGCAGCCCGCGCGCCGCGTACGCCCGCACGTTGCGCACGGTGATGCCCACCCGCGCGGCGAGCTCGTCGACCGTCAGCTCCCGCTCGGCGTCACCCTCGGCAGCCCGCTCCTCAGCCTCCATCAGGACCCGATCGTAGTGGTACTCCGATGTGTCACTTTGCGATGTCACGTCGATCGGTGTTCCATGGCGGCGTGACGTCCCTGGGACCAGTGCTGCTCGCCGTGGAGGACCGTCCCGCCGGCGGTGCCGCCCTCGGCGAGGTCGTGCTCGCCTCCGCCATCGGGTTCGCCCTCACCGCCGTCCTGCTCGGCCTGGTGTGGGCGCACCGCACTCGCCGGACCACGGTGCTCGCCCGCGCCGGGGACGCCCTCGGCCGGGCCACCCACGTCCCCGGCTGGGTCGCCCTCCCGACCGTGCTGACGACGGCGTCCCTGCTGGTCGCGCTGCTCGGGATGATGTGGGACATCGCGCTGCACATCGGCGTCGGCCGCGACGAGGGCCCGCTCGCCAACCCCGCGCACTACCTGATCCTGTTCGGCCTGTTCGGGGTCTTCGCCGGCGGCGTCCTGGCCTGCTCGATGCCGCTGGACGAGCGCCCCGGCCCGGCCGCCGTCCGGTTCGTCCGCGGCTGGGACGTGCCGGTCGGCGGCGTGCTGCTCACCGCGGCGGGCTTCTACGCCCTGCTCGGCTTCCCGCTCGACGACGTCTGGCACCGCCTGTTCGGCCAGGACGTGACGCTGTGGGGGCCCACCCACCTGATGCTCATCGGCGGCGCGGGCCTGTCGATCGTCGGGCTGCTGGTGCTGGAGATGGAGGGCCACGGCGGGCTGTCCACCGACGACGGCGGCCGGAAGGTCGGCAACCGCGCCCGGTTCCTGCGCCAGGCCTCGGCCATGGGCGGCCTGCTGCTGGGCCTGTCGGTGTTCCAGGGCGAGTTCGACTTCGACGTCCCGCAGTTCCGCCTGGTGCTCGAGCCGTTCATGATCGCCGGCGCCGCGGGGGCCGCGCTGGTCGCCGCCCGGCTCTGGATGGGCCGGGGCGGGGCGCTGGCCGCCGCCGGGTTCTTCCTCGTCGTCCGGGGCACGATCGCCGTCGTCGTCGGCCCGGTCCTCGGCGAGATCACCCCGCAGTTCCCGCTCTACCTCGGCTCCGCGCTGCTGGTCGAGCTGCTCGCGCTGGCCTGGCCGCTCGCCCGCCGCCCGCTGGCCTTCGGCGCGGTCGCGGGCGTGCTGGTCGGGACCGTCGGCACGGCGGTCGAGGGGCTGTGGACCCGGGTCACCCAGGTGCTCGAGTGGAACGCGGACATCCTCGTCGAGGGCACGCTCATGGCCGTCGTCGGGGGCGTCGCGGGCGGCCTGCTCGGCGCGCTGCTCGCGCTCGGCCTGCGCCGCCGGCTGCCCCGCCCCGCGGTGGCGCGCGGCGTGCTCGTCCTCAGCCTGCTGGCCCTCGCCGGCGGCGTGGCCAACGGACTCGTGGCGACCGTGCCCGACGACCTCGAGGCCACCCTCGCCGTCGAGGACGTCACCACCGACCCGCGGACGGTCGACGTCACCGTGCGGCTGGACCCCGCCGACGCCCTCGACGACCCGGCGTGGGTGCAGATCACCGCGTGGCAGGGCCAGGGGCTGGTCGTCACCGACCTCGAGCGCACCGGGCCGGGCGAGTACCGGACCACCGAGCCGGTGCCGGTGCACGACGACTGGAAGACGATGCTGCGCATCCACGACGGCCGCGTGCTCACCGCGGTGCCGGTCTACCTGCCCGAGGACCGGGCCATCCCGGCCGACGAGATCGCCGCCACCGACGGGGTCACCCGCGCGGCGATCCCGGAGGTCGACCTGCTGCAGCGGGAGCTGAAGGACTCCGGCGGCGCGCTGTGGACCGCCGCCAACCTCGTCGTCCTGGCCTGCACGATCGCGATCGTCGCGGCGATCTCCTGGGGCGTGGGCCGCTACTCGCGCCGCGGCAGCGCCGGCGAGCGGTTCCCCGACCGGCCGGTGGACAGCCCGGCCCCGGCGCCGAGCGGGGCCGGCCGGTGACCCGCCGCCTGGCGCTGGCCGCCCTCGCGGTCGTGGCCCTGAGCGGGTGCGCCGGGACCGCGCCGTCCGACGCGGGCGCGCCGGCGGCGAGCGCGAGCCCGTCCCCGGAGGCGGCGTCGACGCCGGCGCCCACCACTCCGGCCGGCCGCGCGCTCGCGGTGGCGGTCGCCGGCGGGCGGGTCACCGGCGACACCGGCCGGGTCCCCGTCGCCGCCGGGGAGCAGGTGACCCTGACCGTGACCGGCGACGTCGCCGACGAGGTGCACGTGCACGGCTACGACCTGACGGCCGAGCTGGCCCCCGGCACGCCGGCAACGGTGCGGTTCACCGCCGACGTCCCCGGGGTGTTCGAGGTGGAGTTGCACGGGACGGGCACGGTGCTGCTGTCGCTGCAGGTCGGGTGACCGTCCTCGCCCACGGCGTCGGGTCGCGCACCGACCTGCCGCTCCCCCTGGGCCTGGCGCTCTACGGCGCGGGCGCGGCGATCCTGGTCAGCTTCACCGTCCTGCTGCTGTTCTGGCGCCGGCCGAGGCTCGGCGACGCCGCCTCCGGGCACCCGCTGCCGGCCTGGGTGCAGCGCGCCGCGGACAGCGCCCCGCTGCGCCGGGGCCTGCAGGCGGCCGCCCTCGCCGTCGCCGTCCTCGTGCTGGCGGTGGCACTGGCGGGCCCGGACGACACGGCGGACAACCTCTCGCCCTGGGTCCTCTACGTGACCTTCTGGGTCGGGCTGGTGCCGGCGAGCCTGCTGCTCGGGCCGGTGTGGCGGGTCGTCAACCCGCTGCGACTGCTCGCCCGCGGCCTGCGGGTGCTCACCGGGCCGCCGCGCGGCGCCGGCCGGCTGCCGGCGCTGGGGCTGTGGCCGGCGGCCGGCTCGCTGCTGGCCTTCGTCTGGCTGGAGCTGGTGTACCCGGGCCGGTCCGAGCCGGTCACGGTCGCGGTCTTCCTCGGCGCGTACGCGGTCGTGCACCTGGCCGCGGCGGCCTGGTTCGGCGAGGGCTGGTTCGCCCGCGGCGACGGCTTCGAGGTGTACTCGACCGTCCTCGCCCGGCTGTCACCCGTCGGCCGGCGCGACGACGGCGTGGTCGTCGTCCGCTCGCCGCTGACCAGCGCGATGGCCGGCCCGGACAGCCGGGGGCTGGCCGCCGTCGTGGTGGTGCTGCTCGGCTCCACCGGCTTCGACGGGCTGTCGCGCACCGCGTGGTGGCAGACCGGGCCGGGGGCGGCCAACGACACCGCCTCCGGCACGCTCGGGCTGGTCGCCTGCACCGCGCTGGTCGCGGTCCTCCACCTGCTCGGCACCCGGCTGTCGGGCCGGCTGGGCCGCCTCCCGCCGGGCCCGCAGCCCCGGCTGTACGCGGCGTCGGTGGTGCCGATCGCGGTCGGCTACACGGTGGCGCACTACTTCTCGCTGCTCGCCCTCGACGGTCAGACGACCTGGATCCTCGCCAGCGACCCGTTCGGCACCGGCGCCGACCTGTTCGGGACGGCGGCCAACGTGGTGGACCTGCGCGCGGTGAGCCCGGACCTCATCGCCTGGGTGCAGGTCGGCGCGGTCGTGCTCGGCCACGTCGTCGGCGTGCTGCTGGCCCACGAGAAGGCGCTGCGGGTGGCGCCGCGGGCCCCGGCGTCGGACCAGCTGCCGCTGGTCCTGGTGATGGTGCTGTTCACCGTCGCGGGCCTGGGCCTGCTCTTCGGCTTCTGACCCCTTGCCGCCTTCCGCGCGCGGAAGGCGGTTCCCGGTCAGCCCCCCAGGCGGCGGCGGCGGGCGGCGGATGGCCGCCGCAACCCGCGC
>NZ_JBJGZH010000017.1:0-111850 GCF_054050415.1 Geodermatophilus sp. SYSU D01180
CCGGAAGTGGAAGCGCCGCAAGGCGTGCGAGCTGACCGGTACTAACAGGCCGAGGGCTTGACCACACATCCTTCTACACACTTCTTCGTGTCTCGCGTCCACTGTGCGGTTCTGAACGCACCCAGCCCCCGGCATTCCACCCGGATGCCGGCCGGGAACACGTTCACAGCGTTACGGCGGCCATGGCGAGAGGGAAACGCCCGGACCCATTCCGAACCCGGAAGCTAAGCCTCTCAGCGCCGATGGTACTGCTCCGGAGACGGGGTGGGAGAGTAGGACGCCGCCGGACAACCATTCAGCAGGGCCCCTCACCATCCGGTGCGGGGCCCTGCTGCATTCCGTCAGAACGGCAATGCAAAAGCCGGTCAGCGCCGACGGATCTCCTTCGTCGTCGCGCCCACGTTGTCCGCGAGCCAGGCGTTGAGTGCGACCAGGTCCCGCCAGGCGGTGCGGACCTGCTCGAGCGCCTCACGCCCGTGCAGCCACTCGGCGAAGTCGAACAGGCGGCCGGCGTGCAGGGACCGGTGCCGCAGCAGGTCCGCGCGGGCGTCGTCGCCGGCCAGGTCGTAGCCCTTGGGGACCCGGGTGAGGCGGTCACCGTCGACGGACCAGCCGGCCGCGGCCAAACGGCCCACCTCGTCCCGCAGGCGCGGTCCCTGGACGTCGTCGGCGACGGCTCGGCGGTAGCGGTCGACCTGGTCGGACTCCAGCCGCCAGGCACCGCCGGCCACCCGCAGGCCCGCGGCGGAGATCTCGACGTACCAGGCGCCCGCGCCCCGGCCCTCCGGGTTGACGACGGCGCCCTGGTGCGTCTTGTACGGCGTCTTGTCGTTGCTGAAGCGGACGTCCCGGTAGGGGCGGAAGAGCTTGGCCGGGCCGAACTCGGCGGCCAGCTCGTCGACGAGGGCCTGCATCGGTGCCTTGACGCAGCTGTCGTACACGGCGCGGTGCCGTGTCCAGTAGGTCTTGGAGTTGTCCGCCTCCAGGCCCTCGTAGAACACCAGGCCCTCGTCGGGGAAGCCCTGGAACGTCATGCGTCTCCTCCCAGCAGGGTGTGCCAGCGGACCTCGCGCAGCGGGACCCCGTCGGCGTCGAGGGTGCGTGCCCAGCCGTCCCGGTCCCACCCAGCCGATTCGAGGAACCCGGCCGTGACCCCGTCGGCCTCGGGCACCCAGGCGGTCAGCCGGGTCGCGCCGGTCCCGGCGGCCAGGTCCGCCACCGCGGCGAGCAGCCGGCTGCCGTGCCCGCGCCGTCCCCACCGCGGCTCCACCAGGAGGACCGCCAGTTCCGTCGTCGGGCCGGCCGGGTGCGGCCGCTCGCCGTCGGACAGCTCGGCGGGACCGAACGCGGCGAACCCGACCACCCGGCCGTCGTCCAGGGCGACCAGCACCCCGTGCGCCGCGGTGGGCGGGGAGGTGATCGCCGCGCGCCAGGCCGCCTCGGCGGCCGCGGCGTCCCAGCCCTCGAGCGCAGCCGGCGGCAGGACGTGGCGGTAGGCGGTGCGCCAGGTCTCGCCCTGCACGCGCGCCACCTCGGCGGCGTCCGCGGCGACGGCGGGGCGCACGGACACGTCCGCGGTGCCGGTCAGGCGCGGGAAGGCCGGGCGGGGGTCCACGCCGGGCAGCCTAGGTCGGGGGAGCGCGGAGGCGGACCGTCACCGGTGCACGGCAGGATCGGCGGCGTGCCCGCTCCCGTCGCCGACCGGCTGCCCGCTGCCCTCGCCCGGCGCATCGCCCTGGCCGCGCAGGGCTTCGCCGACCCGCGGCCCAGGGGGGTGGTGGACAGCCGGCAGCTGCGGCGGATGGTCGACCGGCTGGGCGTCGTGCAGATCGACTCGGTCAACGTGCTGTCCCGGTCGCACTACCTGCCGGCGTTCAGCCGGCTCGGCGCCTATCGCCGGGCGGTCCTCGACGACTTCACCGCCCGCCGGCACGAGCTGTTCGAGTTCTGGGCGCACGAGGCGTCCTTCCTCCCCGTGCGGCTGCACCCGTTCCTGCGCTGGCGCATGGCCGCCGCCGAGGAGCACGCCTGGGGCTCGATGGTGCGCATCCAGCGCGAGCGGCCCGGCTACGTGGCCGAGGTGCTCGACCGGGTGCGGGAGGGCGGCCCCACCAAGGCCAGCGACCTGGACGAGCCCCGCCCGGACCGGCCCGGGCAGATGTGGAACTGGCACGCCGGCAAGGTCGCCCTCGAGTGGCTCTTCTACACCGGCGTGCTCACCGCCCGGGGGCGGACGACGTCGTTCGAGCGGGTCTACGACCTCACCGAGCGGGTCCTGCCCGCCGCCGTCCTGCAGACCCCGACGCCGGACCCCGCCGACGCCGTCCGCGAGCTCGTCCGCACCGCCGCCCGCGCGCTCGGCGTGGCCACCGAGCGGGACCTGCGCGACTACTTCCGGCTGAAGCCGGCGCAGGCACGCCAGGCGATCGCCGAGCTCGCCGACGCGGGGGAGCTGCTGCCGGTCGAGGTGGCCGGGTGGGGCGCGCCCGCCTGGCTGGACCCGGCCGCCCGCCGGCCGCGGTGGATCCGCGCCCGCGCGCTGCTGTCGCCGTTCGACTCGCTGGTGTGGGAGCGGCCGCGGGTCGAGCGCATCTTCGGCTTCCGCTACCGGCTCGAGATCTACACGCCCGCCGCGCAGCGGGTGCACGGCTACTACGTGCTGCCGTTCCTGCTCGGCGACCGCCTGGTGGCACGGGTCGACCTCAAGGCCGACCGCCAGGCCGGCGTCCTGCGGGCGCAGGCCACCCACGCCGAGGACGGCGTCGACCGCGCCGAGGTCGCCGCCGCGCTGGCCGGGGAGCTGCGGCTGATGGCGGACTGGCTGGAGCTCGACGACGTCGCCGTGGCCGACCGCGGGGACCTCGCGGCCGACCTCACCTGCGCGCTGCCCGCCCCGCGCCCCGTGGTCGCCTAGGCTCGACGCCCGTGGTGAGCAACGGACCGGTGGACACGCAGTACGAGGACCTCCTGCGGCGGATCCTCGAGACGGGGACGCCGAAGTCCGACCGCACCGGGACCGGCACGGTCAGCACCTTCGGCGAGCGGCTGCGCTACGACCTGTCGGCGTCGTTCCCGCTCGTCACGACGAAGAAGGTGCACTTCCGGTCGGTCGCGGTCGAGCTGCTGTGGTTCCTGCGCGGCGACGGCAACGTCCGCTGGCTGCAGGAGCACGGCGTCACCATCTGGGACGAGTGGGCCGACGCTGACGGCGACCTCGGGCCCGTCTACGGCGTGCAGTGGCGGTCCTGGCCCACCCCCGACGGCGGCACGATCGACCAGATCCAGGGCGTGCTCGACACGCTGCGGAAGGACCCCGACTCCCGGCGCATGGTCGTGTCGGCGTGGAACGTCGCCGCGCTGCCGGAGATGGCGCTGGCCCCGTGCCACGCGCTGTTCCAGTTCGCCGTCCACGACGGCCGGCTGTCCTGCCAGCTCTACCAGCGCAGCGCCGACATGTTCCTCGGCGTCCCGTTCAACATCGCCAGCTACGCGCTGCTGACCCGCATGGTCGCCGCGCAGGTGGGGCTGGAGCCGGGCGAGTTCATCTGGGTCGGCGGCGACTGCCACGTCTACAGCAACCACGTCGAGCAGGTGCGCGAGCAGCTCTCCCGCGAGGTCCGGCCGTTCCCGACGCTGGAGATCGCCCCGGCGCCGTCGCTGTTCGACCACACCTTCGAGTCGTTCACCCTGCACGGCTACGACCCGCACCCGGCCATCCGCGCCGCCGTGGCCGTGTGACCGTGCGCGGGACTCGGCGCCGATGGGCATAGCCTGCATCTGGGCGCAGGCACACGACCGGGTCATCGGCGCCGGCGGCGCCCTGCCCTGGCACCTGCCCGAGGACCTGCGGCTGTTCAAGCGCCTGACCAGCGGCGGCACCGTCGTCATGGGGCGGCGCACCTGGGAGTCGCTGCCCGCGCGCAACCGGCCGCTGCCGGGCCGGGTGAACGTCGTCCTCACCACCGACCCGGGCTGGTCCGCCGACGGCGCGGAGCGGGCCGGCTCGGTCGCCGGCGTGCTCGCCGCACACCCGGACTGCTGGGTGATCGGCGGCGCGGCCGTCTACGCGGCGTTCCTCCCGCACGCGCACCGGCTGGTCGTCACCGACGTCGACCTGGCCGTCGACGGCGACACCCGCGCCCCCGTCCTCGACGACGGCTGGCGGCGCGTGTCCCGCACGCCGGACGCGGGGTGGGCCACCTCGACGACCGGGCTGCGGTACGCCGTCTCCGAGTTCCGCCGGGACGCTGCCGGGACCGGGACGCCCGCGGCCGGTCGGTAGATTCCTCCGCATGACCACCGACCCCGCCCGGCCGTTCGGACGCGTCGTCACGGCGATGGTCACCCCGCTCGCGGAGGACGGCTCGATCGACCTCGCCGGGGCCCAGGAGCTGGCCGCGCACCTGGTCGACCGGCAGGCCCACGACGGCCTCGTCGTCCTCGGCACCACCGGGGAGGCCCCCACGCTCAGCGACGGGGAGCAGCACGCCGTCCTCGAGGCGGTCATCGACGCGGTCGGCGACCGCGCCTCCGTGGTCGCCGGGGTCGGCACCAACGACACCGCGCACACCATCGACAACGCGCGCCGGGCCGAGCGGCTGGGCGCCGACGGCCTGCTCGTCGTCACCCCGTACTACAACAAGCCGCCGCAGGCCGGGCTGCTGCGCCACTTCACCGCGGTCGCCGACTCCACCGACCTGCCGGTGATGCTCTACGACATCCCGCCGCGGTCGGTCGTGCCGATCGAGGTGGAGACGCTGGTCCGCGCCGCCGAGCACCCGCGCATCGTCGCGGTGAAGGACGCCAAGGGCGACTTCGGCGCGCTCGCCTGGACGCTGGCCCGCACCGACCTCGCCTACTACTGCGGCGAGGACATGATCAACCTGCCGATGCTGGCCCTCGGCGCCGTCGGCGTGGTGAGCGTGGTCGGCCACCTGGCCGGCCCCCGCCTCGCCGAGCTGATCGCCGCGGTGGAGTCCGGCGACCTCGCCAAGGCGCGCGAGGTCAACGAGACCCTGCTGCCGCTGTACACCGGCATCTTCCGCACCCAGGGCGTCATCATGGTGAAGGCGGCGCTGCGCGAGCTGGGGCTGCCCGCCGGCCCCGTGCGCCCCCCGCTCGTCGACGCCACGCCCGAGCAGATCGCGCAGCTGCGCGCCGACCTCGCCGACGGAGGCATCCCCCTGTGAGCCCTGCGAGCACCGCCCCGTGACCGTCAGCTCCGCCGGCACCGCCGGTCAGCCGCACCTGGACCTCAAGACGCCGCCGCCGCTGCCCGCCGGTGGCCTGCGGGTCATCGCGCTCGGCGGGCTCGGCGAGATCGGCCGCAACATGGCCGTGGTCGAGTTCGACGGGAAGCTGCTGGTCATCGACTGCGGGGTGCTCTTCCCCGAGGCCGAGCAGCCCGGCGTCGACCTGATCCTCCCCGACTTCGGGGTCATCGAGCACCGCCTCGACGACGTCGTCGCCGTCGTCCTCACCCACGGGCACGAGGACCACATCGGCGCGATCCCCTACCTGCTGCGGCTGCGCGGGGACATCCCGCTGGTCGGCTCGCGGTTCACCCTCGCCCTGGTGGCGGCCAAGCTGCGCGAGCACCGGCTGGTGCCGACGCTGGTGGAGGTCGCGGCGGGCGACGACCACGTCGCCGGGCCGTTCCACTGCGAGTTCATCGCGGTCAACCACTCGATCCCCGACGCGCTGGCCGTCGCCGTCCACACGCCCGCGGGCGTGCTGGTGCACACCGGCGACTTCAAAATGGACCAGCTCCCGCTGGACGGCGTCCTCACCGACCTCGGCGCCTTCGCCCGGCTGGGCCTCGAGGGCATCGACCTGCTGCTGGCCGACTCCACCAACGCCGAGATCCCCGGGTTCGTCACGCCCGAGCGGTCGATCGGACCGGTGCTCGAGGACGTCTTCCGCCGCGCCACCCAGCGGCTGATCGTCTCCAGCTTCGCCAGCCACGTGCACCGCATCCAGCAGGTGCTCGACGCCGCCGAGACGCACGGCCGCAAGGTCGCCCTGGTCGGCCGCTCGATGGTCCGCAACATGGGCGTCGCCCGGGACCTGGGCCTGCTGCGGGTCGCGCCGGGGCTGATGGTGAGCCTGGACGAGGCGACCAGCATGCCGCCGGAGCAGGTGGTGCTGATCAGCACCGGGTCGCAGGGCGAGCCGCTGTCGGCGCTCGGGCGCATGGCCCGCGGCGAGCACCACCAGGTGACCATCGAGGCCGGCGACACGATCGTGCTGGCCTCCTCGCTGGTGCCCGGCAACGAGACCGCCGTCTACAAGGTCATCAACGGGCTGGCCCGGCTCGGCGCCACCGTGGTGCACAAGGAGACCGCCCGCGTGCACGTCTCCGGGCACGCCCCGGCCGGCGAGCTGCGGACGCTGCTCAACGTCGCCAAGCCGCGCTACCTGATGCCGGTGCACGGGGAGTGGCGGCACCTGCGGGCGCACGCCGCGCTGGCCGAGGAGACCGGCATGACCGCCGACCGGGTCCTGCTCGCCGAGGACGGCGTGGTGGTGGACCTGGTCGACGGCAAGGCCTCGATCACCGGGTCGGTGCCGGTGGGCAACGTCTACGTCGACGGGCTCAACGTGGGCGACGTCGGCGAGGAGTCCCTGCAGGAGCGGCGGATCCTCGGCGACGAGGGCTTCGTCGCGCTGACCGTGGTGATCGAGCCCTCGACGGGCACGATCGTCCGGCCGGTGCACCTGTCCACCCGCGGCTTCTCCGACGACCCGAGCGCCTTCGACGAGGTGCTGCACCTGGTCGAGGACAACCTCAAGCGGGAGCTCGCCGACGGTCAGCGCGACGCCCACCGGCTGTCGCAGACGATCCGCCGGACGGTCGGCAAGTGGGTGTCCGACACCCACCGCCGCCGCCCGATGATCATCCCGACCGTCCTGGAGGTCTAGCGCACGACCTCGATCGGCGCGATGCCCTCCTGCGCGGGCAGGTCGAAGCCCCACACCTGCGCGTAGAAGGACAGCTCGCCGTCGAGGGCGGCGCGGATGTTCTCCGCCCGCCGGAAGCCGTGCTGCTCACCGTCGAACAGCAGGTAGGCGTGCGGCACGCCCTTCTCCCGCAGCGCCGCGACCATCACCTCGGCCTGCTCCGGCGGCACGACGCGGTCCTCCGCGCCCTGGAACACCGCCAGCGGGGTGTCCAGCGCGTCGACCTGCGTGATCGGCGAGCGCTCGGCGTACACGTCGGCGCCCTCGGGCCACGGCGCGACCAGCCCGTCGAGGTAGCGCGACTCGAACTTGTGCGTGTCCGAGGCCAGGGCGCCGAGGTCGGCCACGCCGAAGTGGCTGGCGCCGGCGGTGAAGACGCCGGGCCGCAGGGTGAGCGCGGCCAGCGTCGTGTAGCCGCCGGCCGAGCCGCCGCGGATGGCCATGCGGGCGGGGTCCACCCGGCCGGCGTCGGCGAGGGAGCGGGCGCAGGCGACGACGTCGTCGAGGTCGACCACGCCCCAGCGGCCCTGCAGCGCGTCGCGGTAGCGGCGGCCGTAGCCGGTGGAGCCGCGGTAGTCGACGTGCGCCACGCAGAACCCGCGCGAGGTGAAGTACTGGATCTCCAGGTCCAGCACGCGCGGGTGGGCCGACGTCGGGCCGCCGTGCACCATCACGATCAGCGGCGGCAGGTCCCCCTCGGGCGCGGTGGCCTCCGGGTTGGCCGGCGGGTAGACCGCGGCGTGCGCCTCGGCGATGCCGGTGCCGCGCTCCTCGGTCGGGAAGGTGAGGTGCTCCGGCGCGGAGAACCAGGCCGGGTCCAGGCCGAGATCGCGCGCCGGGCGCAGCACCTCGGTCCGCCCGGAGAGGTCCGCGCGCAGCACGACCGGCTCGCTCGCCGGGCTGCCGGCGACGCAGACGACGCCGTCGCCGTGCGCGGTGAGGTACCGCAGGGCGGTCCACCCGGGCAGCGCGACCTCCCGCGTGGTCCCGTCGGCCTCCACCACGACCAGCCGGTCCCCGCCCCCGCCGCCGGCCGCGGCGACCACCCGGCCGCCGGGGAGCAGCACGAACCGGCGGGAGCCGAAGACCCACTGCGGCCCGGCGATCTCGGTGCCGGTGTCGAGGACCAGCTCCGCCTCCCCGCCCTGCCGCCACCGCCACAGCGACCACACGTCGGTCCGGTCGCAGCAGAACCACAGGGTGCCGTCGTCGGCCCAGGTGGGCTGCACCGCCGACTCGCCCGGACCGCCCGCCACCACGGTCTCGGTGCCGTCGGCGGCGCGGACGACCAGCTGCGCGGCGTCCCAGGGCATGGCCGGGTGGTCCCACTGCAGCCAGGCCAGCTGCCCGTCCGGGCCGGGCCGCGGGTCGGAGACGAAGTCCGGCCCGCTGACCAGCACCTCGGCGGTGCCGTCCGGCGCCAGCCGCACCACCTCGTCGACGACGTCGGCCGCGGCGCCGGAGGCGGTGTGCGTCTCCCGGACGCCGAGCAGCGAGCCGCCGGCCTCCGGCGTCAGGTCGGCGTACCGCACCCCGGCCGGCAGCTCCGGCTCGGGCGTGACGGCGACCGGCCCGTCGTCGCCGGGGGACAGCCGGTACAGCCGCTGGTCGTCGAAGTGGGTGAACCACAGCGTGCCGCCGGCGACCGTCCACGCCGCCCCGCCGTACTCGTGCACCCGGGTGCGGGCGTTCCAGGGAGAGGGGAGGACGTCGGTCGTGGTGCCGTCGGCCGAGCGCCGGACCAGCGCCGACCGGCCACCCTCGCCGGGGCGTGACTCGGACCACCAGACGTCGTCGCCGTCGACGGCCACCTCGCCGAGGCGCGCGGCCGCGCGGACGACGAGTGCCGAGGTGATCGGAGTGGGCCAGCTGCCGTACGGGACGGGGGAGGAGGTCGGCATGCAGCGACCGTAGGTCGGGGACACGATCTCGCGCCTTCCTGGGAGGACGCCGGCCGACGGCTACCGTCGACACATGCCTGCCCGCACCACGCCCTCGCGCCGGCCGGCCGGCTCGGCCCCGAAGGGCCGGTCCGGGTCGACGGCCTCCGGCAAGCGGCCGGCCTCGCGCACGCCCGCCCGCAACGGCAACCGCAAGCCGCCCGCCCGCAGGCCCGCCCCCAAGCAGGCGCCGGGCGCGGCCGCCGGCGCCTTCCGGGCCGCCGCGGGCGCCTGGTCCCTGCTCGCCCGCGGCGCCGGCGGGCTGGCCCGCTCGATCGCCCGCCCGGAGGAGGCCGAGCCGCTGGCCCCCGAGCACCGCCGCGACGGTGCCGGCCTCGCCGTCCTCGGGCTCGCCGTCGTGCTGGGCGCCGCCGCGTGGTTCGACGGCATCGGCCCCGTGGGCGCGGGCCTCGCCGACGGCGTCCGCTGGATCGTCGGGTCGCTGCTCGTGGTGCTGCCGGCGCTGCTGTTCCTCGTCGCGCTGCGGCTGCTGCGCCGCGCGCCGCGCCCCGAGGCCCGCGGCCGGCTGGCCATCGGCTGGGTGTGCGCCACCCTCGCGGTGCTCGGCATCGCCTCCGTCGTCGGCACGCCCGCCGACCCGATGGGCGGGGAGCCCGGCTCGGGCGGCCTGGTCGGCTGGGCCGTCGGGACGCCGCTGACCGCGGGGCTCGGCGCCGTCGTCGCCGTCGTCCTGCTCTCCCTGCTCGCCGTCTTCGCGCTGCTGGTGCTGACCGGGACCCCGCTGCACCAGGTGCCCGAGCGGCTGCGCGAGCTCGTCGGCCGGGGCGGCGACGAGGAGTGGGACGAGGACGGCTACGACGAGGACTGGGCCGAGGAGCCGGCGGAGCCGGTCAAGCCGCGCCGCTCCAAGCGCGCCGCGCTGGCCGAGGTGCTCGACGAGGACGCCCCCGACCTCACCGCCACCGGCCCGATCGACCACGTGCCGACGGCCGACGTCCGGGAGGCCGTCCGGCACGAGCCCGCGCCCGACCCGGCGCCCGCCGCGGCCCGGCGGCCCGCCGTCGTCGACCGGACGGCGCCGCCGGAGGACCTCCCGCCGGTCGAGGAGCCCCAGCAGCTGGTCATCGAGCCGGTCGAGGGCGACTACGTGCTGCCCTCGATCAACTCACTGCGCCCCGGCACGCCCCCGCGCGCCCGGTCGCAGGCCAACGACGCCGCCATCGAGGCGATCACCGGCGTCCTCGAGCAGTTCAACGTCGACGCCGCCGTCACGAGCTTCACCCGCGGCCCGACGGTCACCCGCTACGAGATCGAGCTCGGCCCCGCGGTCAAGGTCGAGAAGATCACCGCGCTGACCAAGAACCTCGCGTACGCGGTCGCCAACGACAACATCCGCATCCTCGCCCCGATCCCGGGCAAGTCCGCGGTCGGCGTCGAGGTGCCCAACACCGACCGCGAGACCGTCAGCCTCGGCGACGTCATGCGCTCGAACGTGGCCAAGCAGGACCCGCACCCGATGCTCGTGGGCCTGGGCAAGGACATCGAGGGCGGCTTCGTCTGCGCCAACCTCGCGAAGATGCCGCACCTGCTGGTCGCCGGCGCCACGGGCTCCGGCAAGTCCAGCTGCGTCAACTCGGTGCTGGTGTCGCTGCTGCTGCGGGCCACGCCCGACCAGCTGCGGATGATCCTGGTCGACCCGAAGATGGTCGAGCTCACGCCCTACGACGGCATCCCGCACCTGATCACGCCGATCATCACCGACCCGAAGAAGGCGGCCACCGCGCTGGCCTGGCTGGTCGAGGAGATGGAGCAGCGCTACCAGGACATGCGCGCGTCCGGCGTCCGGCACATCGACGACTTCAACCGCAAGGTCGAGCGCGGCGAGATCGTGGCGCCGCCGGGCAGCGAGCGGGTCTACCGGCCCTACCCGTACATCCTCGCGATCGTCGACGAGCTCGCCGACCTCATGATGGTCGCCCCACGTGACGTCGAGGAGTCGATCGTCCGCATCACGCAGAAGGCGCGCGCGGCCGGCATCCACCTCCTGCTCGCCACCCAGCGCCCCTCGGTCGACGTCGTCACCGGCCTGATCAAGGCCAACGTGCCCTCGCGGCTGGCGTTCTCCACCTCCAGCCTCACCGACAGCCGGGTCATCCTCGACCAGCCCGGCGCGGAGAAGCTGATCGGCATGGGCGACGCCCTGTTCCTACCGATCGGCGCCGGCAAGCCGATCCGCGTGCAGGGCGCCTACGTGTCCGACGCCGAGATCGAGGCGGTCGTCGAGTTCACCAAGCGCCAGGCCGAGCCGGAGTACCGCGAGGAGGTCTTCAGCGCCGCGCAGGGCGAGAAGAAGGAGATCGACGAGGACATCGGCGGGGACCTGGACCTGCTGTGCCAGGCCGTCGAGCTCGTCGTCACCAGCCAGTTCGGCTCGACGTCGATGCTGCAGCGCAAGCTGCGGGTCGGCTTCGCCAAGGCCGGCCGGCTCATGGACCTCATGGAGACCCGGGGCGTCGTCGGCCCGTCCGAGGGGTCCAAGGCCCGCGACGTGCTGGTCAAGCCCGACGAGCTGGAGTCGGTCCTGTTCACGCTCCGTGGCGGGACCCTCCCCGCGGGAGAGGACTGAGCGGGGGAGCGGGCGGCGTTCCCCCCGCTCGGCACGGGAGCGTGGCGCCCGGCGCCTACGATGGACCGGTGACAGCTCCGCCCAGCCCTGCCCGCACGGTGGCGGTGGTGACCCTCGGCTGCGCCCGCAACGAGGTCGACTCGGAGGAGCTGGCCGGCCGCCTGGCCGCCGACGGCTACCGACTGGTCGAGGACCCCGAGGGCGCCGACGCCGTCCTGGTCAACACCTGCGGGTTCATCGAGTCGGCCAAGAAGGACTCGGTCGACGCCATCCTCGCGGCCACCGACGGTGGCGCCGAGGTGGTCGCCGTCGGGTGCATGGCCGAGCGCTACGGCTCCGAGCTGGCCGGGGCGCTGCCCGAGGCCACCGTGCTCGGCTTCGACGACTACGCCGCCATCGGCGACCGGCTCGACGACGTCCTCGCCGGCCGGCCGCTGGTCCCGCACTCGCCGCGCGACCGCCGCACGCTCCTGCCGATCAGCCCCGTCGCCCGCACCGCCGCGGCCGCCGCACCGGAGGCGCCGGCCATCCCCGGCCACGGCTGGGTGCAGCGCCGCCGGCTGGCCTCCGGTCCCTCCGCCGCGCTCAAGCTCGCCTCAGGCTGCGACCGGCGGTGCGCCTTCTGCGCCATCCCGACCTTCCGCGGCTCGTTCGTCTCCCGCCCCCCGGCCGAGGTCCTCGGCGAGGCCCGCTGGCTGGCGGAGCAGGGCGTCACCGAGCTGGTGCTGGTCAGCGAGAACTCCACCTCCTACGGCAAGGACCTCGGCGACCTGCGCTCGCTGGAGCGGCTGCTGCCGCAGCTGGCCGCGGTCGAGGGCATCGCCCGGGTGCGGGTGGCCTACCTGCAGCCGGCCGAGCTGCGCCCGGGCCTGCTCGAGCTCATCGCCTCGACCGAGGGCGTCGCGCCGTACTTCGACCTGTCGTTCCAGCACTCCTCGCCCGGCCTGCTGCGCCGGATGCGCCGGTTCGGCGGCACCGACGACTTCCTCGCGCTGATCGAGCGCGCCCGGTCGCTGGCACCCGCGGCCGGGTTCCGCACCAACGTCATCCTCGGCTTCCCGGGGGAGACCGAGGACGACGTCGCCGAGCTCGAGCGCTTCCTCACCGAGGGCCGCCTCGACGCCGTCGGGGTGTTCGGCTACTCCGACGAGGAGGGCACCGAGGCGATCGGCCTGCCGGGCAAGCTCGTCCAGGCCGAGATCGACGCCCGCGTCCGGCGGATCACCGACCTCGTCGAGGAGCTGACCGCCCAGCGCGCCGAGGACCGCGTCGGCGAGCGCGTCGAGGTGCTGCTCACCGAGGACCTGTCGGCGGAGGAGGGCCCGGGCGTCTGGGCCGGCCACGCCGCGCACCAGGACCCCGACGCCGACGGCACGACCACGGTGACCGGCGTCCCCGCCGACGCCCGGCCCGGGCAGCTGCTCGCGGCCGAGGTGGTCGGCACCGAGGGCGTCGACCTGGTCGCGGCCGCCCTCGAGCCCGCCTCCCTCCCGGCAGGGCGGTGAGCGAGCGGTGAGCGCCGTCCTGCCGGACCCGGCGGCGACCCCACCGCAGTCGGCGAAGCTGGTCAACCTGCCGAACGCGCTCACCGTGCTGCGACTGGCCCTGGTGCCGGTGTTCGCCGTCCTGCTGCTGTCCGACGGCGGCATGGACGACGACCGCCGCGTGTGGGCGACGGTCTTCTTCGGGCTGGCGATCATCACCGACCGCTACGACGGGCTCATCGCGCGCCGCACCGGGCAGGTGACCGAGTTCGGCAAGCTCGCCGACCCGATCGCGGACAAGGCGCTCACCGGGACCGCGTTGGTCGGGCTGTCCGTGCTCGGGCTGCTGCCCTGGTGGGTGACGCTGACGATCCTCGTCCGCGAGGTCGGCGTGACGCTGCTGCGGTTCTGGGTCATCCGGCACGGTGTCATCGCCGCCAGCCGCGGCGGCAAGGCCAAGACCGTCGTCCAGGCCCTGGCCATCGCGCTGTACACCCTGCCGCTGACCGGGGTGCTGGCCAGCGCCCGCTGGTGGGTCATGGCCGCCGCGGTCGTGCTCACCCTGGTCACGGGCCTGGACTACGTCTACCGGGCGCTGGCCCTGCGCCGCACCAGTGCCCGGGCCATGCGCGCCGCGGCCGCGCGGCGTGCCGCCGGGCCCTCCGGCTCGGTCACCGACACCGCGGCGTGAGGCCGGGGCGGCGCGGGAAGTGCGTGCCTGCCTGCGGCGTTACGCCATGAGCGGACGCGTCCGCGTCGGCCCGGTCCCGGGCCGGCGGGCCGCGTACCGTGGGCGCACGGCACCCGCGGGTGCCGCCGCTCTTCCCTCTGCCAGACAGGAGACGGCCATGACGCTGCTGCGCACCCAGCTCGGGCGGACCCTGCGCGGTCACCGGCTGCAGCAGCGCCGCACGCTGCGCGACGTCTCCGGTGCCGCCCGGGTGAGCCTGGGCTACCTCTCCGAGGTCGAGCGCGGGCAGAAGGAGGCCTCCTCCGAGCTGCTCGCCTCCATCTGCGACGCCCTCGACGTCGAGCTCGCCGACCTGCTCGCCGAGGTCAGCTCCGGCCTGCGGGGTGCCGACACCCGCGTCCGCCCGCTGGAGCCCGCCGGCACCGCCCCCGCCGAGGAGGCCGCGGCCGAGCCGGCCGCCGCGTCGGCGCCCGCTGCCGAGGCCGCGCCCGTCGCCGAGCCCGCGCTCGCGCTGGTCGGCGCGGGGACGCCGGCCCGCGCGGGGCTGCGCGCCGTCTCGCTCGCCGCGTAGCCGCCGGCGGGGCCGCCCGCCGGCCCCGCCGTGGTGCCGGGCGTCGCGCCGCCCGGCGTGGCAGGGTGACCACGGGGGGACCGCCCACGGCGGGCGGTCGGCTGCTCCGGGTACCAACGGAGGTCGCCGTGCGCTATCTGTTCAGGCCGCCGGGGACCGAGGGTGCCCGGCTGCTCACGCTGCCCTGGCACCAGCCGCTGGAGGAGTGGGACCCGGACCTCCTGCTCGAGGTCCCGCAGCGCGGCATCTCCCGGCACGTCGTCCGCTTCGTCGCCGAGCAGGGGCAGGTCTTCGCCCTCAAGGAGATCGCCGAGCCGCTGGCCCGGCACGAGTACGCGCTGCTCGGCGAGTTCGAGGAGGAGGGCCTGCCGGCGGTCTCGGTGCTCGGCGTCTGCGTGGACCGGCCCGGCGGCCAGGACGCGATCCTGGTGACCCGGTACCTCGAGTACTCGATGTCCTACCGCTACCTGTTCTCGCGGCCCAGCGCCCGGCAGTCGGTGGACCAGCTGATGGACACCATGGTGGTGCTGCTCGTACGGCTGCACCTGGCCGGCGTCTTCTGGGGCGACTGCTCGCTGTCCAACACCCTCTTCCGGCTGGACGCCGGGGCGCTGGCCGCGCACCTGGTCGACGCCGAGACCGCCGAGCGGCACCCGCAGCTGTCCCGCGGCCAGCGCCACTACGACCTCGACCTCGCGCGGGAGCGGGTCGGCGCGGAGCTGCTGGACCTGCAGTTCGGCGAACTCCTGCCCGACGGCGTCGACCCCATCGAGGTGGCCGAGAGCCTGCCCCGCCGCTACGACCTGCTGTGGGACGAGGTCACCCGCGAGGAGGTCTTCTCCGCCGACGAGCAGCGCTACCGGGTGGCCGAGCGGCTGCGGCGGCTCAACGACCTCGGCTTCGACGTCGGCGAGGTCGAGCTCGTCACCTCCGACGAGGGCGCCCGGCTCCGGGTCGAGACCCGGGTCTCCTCCCCGGGCCAGCACCGGCGGGAGCTGTTCCGGCTGACCGGCCTGGAGGTGCAGGAGAACCAGGCCCGCCGGCTGCTCAACGACCTGCGCTCCTACCGCGCCTACCTGGAGCAGAAGACGGGCCGGCCGGTGCCGCAGGCGGAGGCCAGCACCCGCTGGCTGACCGAGGTGTACCAGCCGGTCGTCGACGCGGTCCCGAAGGAGCTCGCCGGGCGACTGGCGCCGGCCGAGGTGTTCCACGAGGTGCTCGAGCACCGGTGGTTCCTGTCCGAGAAGGCCGGCCGCGACGTCGGGGCGAGGAAGGCCACGCGCTCCTACCTCGACAACGTGCTCTCCCGGACCCCCGAGGAGATCACCACGCCGTCGGTCATCGCCCGCCGGACCTGAGGCGGGACGCCGCCCATCCCGCAGGTCACGGCCGGTTCACGGCCGGGTTGCGCACTCCTGTGATCAGGGCCACGGTACTGATCACGCGGTGATCGTCGGTGCTCGCCGAAACGGAGGCGATGAGTCTTGTCCATCGCAGGACGGATCCCGGAGACCGGAGCCGGTCGACCACACCAGAGCCGGCGCAGGCGGCGACGGCGCGCACTGGGCAGCATGGCCACCGCGGCAGTGGTGGCGTCCACGCTGGCCGCCTGCGGCGGCGACGGGGACGGCGGGAGCCCCGTCCTGACCTGGTACATCAACCCCGACTCGGGCGGCCAGGCGACGATCGCCGAGCGCTGCTCCGAGGAGTCGGACGGGGCCTACACGATCGAGGTGTCCCAGCTCCCCCGTGACTCGCCCCCCCAGCGCGAGCAGCTGGTCCGCCGGCTGGCGGCCGAGGACCAGTCGATCGACCTCATGAGCCTCGACGTCATCTTCCCGCCGGAGTTCGCCCAGGCGGGCTTCCTCGCCCCCGTCCCGGAGGACGTCGCGCAGGAGGTCAGCGAGGGCGTGTTCCAGGGCGCGCTGGACTCCGCCACCTGGGACGGCGAGCTCGTCGCGGTCCCCTTCTGGTCCAACACCCAGATCCTCTGGTACCGGAAGTCGGTGGCCGAGGCCGCGGGTCTCGACATGACCCAGCCGGTGACCTGGGACCAGCTGATCGAGGCCGCGGAGGGCCAGGACAAGCTGCTCGGCGCCCAGGGCCGGCGGTCGGAGTCCCTGATGGTGTGGTTCAACGCGCTCCTGGAGTCCGCCGGCGGCCAGTACATCGTGGAGAGCGGGGAGGGCCCGGAGGACATCCAGTTCGGCCTCTCCACCCCCGAGGCCGACCGCGCCGCCGAGGTGATGGCCGCCGTCGCCAACTCCTCCGCGGTGGCCCCCGGGTTCACCACGTCCAACGAGGACACCAACGCGAGCGACTTCGAGGGCGAGGACGCCGGCTTCATGGTCAACTGGCCGTTCGTCTACGCCCAGGCCCTCAGCAAGGTCGAGGCCGGGACGCTGGACCAGTCGGTGCCCGACGACTACGGCTGGGCGCTGTACCCCGCCGTCGACGAGGGCACGCCGAGCGCACCCCCCCTCGGCGGGATCGACATCGGCGTGTCGGCGTTCAGCCGGTACCCCGACCTCGCCTACGACGCGGTCACCTGCATCGTCCAGGACGAGAACCAGGCCGAGTACATGGTGACCAACGGCAACCCGGCGTCGTCGATCGCGGTCTACGACGACCCCGAGGTGCAGGAGGCCTACCCGATGTCCGAGACCCTCCGCGAGTCCTTCGAGCTGGCGGCGTCCCGCCCGCTCACGGCCTACTACAGCGAGGTCCTGGGGTCCTTCCTCCGCGAGTTCCACCCACCGGGCTCGGTCGACGACCAGACCGGTGAGCGCACGGAGACCCTCACCCAGGCCATCCTGTCAGGGGAGCAGCTGCTATGAGTCAGACAACGCTGCCGCCGGTCGAGAAGACCCAGCCCGTCTCGGCGCCCCGCGGCACGATCAGCGACCGGTCCCGGGCCGAGCGCAGGCTCGGCTGGATGCTGGCCGGCCCGGCCTTCGTGGTCATGCTGCTGGTGACCGCCTACCCGATCGTCCAGGCGGTCTACTACTCGCTGTTCAACTACCGGCTCACCGACCCCGAGAACCGGTCGTTCACCGGTCTCAGCAACTACTGGGTGATCCTCACCGACGGCGTGTGGTGGCAGTCCATCCTCGTCACCGTGATCATCACGGTGGTCACGGTGGCCGTCGAGCTGGTGCTCGGCTTCGCCCTGGCCCTGGTGATGGCCAAGGCCCTCAGCTCGATCCGCCCGCTGGTCCGGGCCGCCATCCTGATCCCCTACGCGGTGATCACGGTCGTGTCGGCCTACGCCTGGGCGTTCGCCTTCCGGATCAACACCGGCTTCGTCAACAGCTGGTTCGCCTGGCTGCCTGGTGTCAGCGACACCACCGACTGGTTCGGCGGCCAGGCCTCCTCGCTGTTCGTGATCTGCCTGGCCGAGATCTGGAAGACGACGCCGTTCATCTCGCTGCTGCTCCTGGCGGGCCTGGCCCAGGTCCCGGAGGTGCTGCAGGAGGCGGCCAAGGTCGACGGTGCCACCTGGTGGCAGCGGATGTGGCGGGTCACCATCCCCAACATGAAGGCCGCCATCATGGTGGCGCTGCTGTTCCGGACCCTGGACGCGTTCCGGATCTTCGACAGCATCTTCATCATGACCGCCGGCGCGAACAACACCGAGTCGGTCTCGTTCCTCGCCTACCGGCAGACGATCTCCCGGGTGGAGATCGGCCTCGGCTCGGCCGTCTCCGTGCTGCTGTTCCTGTCGGTGGTGCTCATCGCCTTCAGCTTCATCAAGGGATTCCGGGTCGACCTGGCCCAGGCACGAGGGGAGCGCTGATGTCGACCAAGGAGAAGACGTGGTGGTGGATCGGCGGCGCGCTGATCGTCCTCTACTGCCTGTTCCCGATCGCCTGGATCGTCTCGCTGTCGTTCAAGACCACGGCGGACATCGCCAACAAGCAGTTCCTGCCGTCGGCCTGGACGTGGGAGAACTACTCGACGATCCTCACCGGCTCGGGGAGTGACCTGTTCCTGCCGGCACTGCGCAACAGCTTCGGGATCTGCCTCATCGCGACGTTCATCTCGTGCATCCTCTCGATGTTCGCCGCGTACGCGATCGCCCGGCTGGACTTCCCGGGCAAGCGGCTCATCCTCGGCACCGCGCTGGCCGTGGCGATCTTCCCGGTCATCTCGATCGTCACGCCGCTGTTCAACCTGTGGCGGCAGATCGGGCTGTACGACACCTGGCCGGGTCTGATCATCCCGTACCTGTCGCTGACCCTGCCGATCTCCATCTGGACCATGTCGGCCTTCTTCCGGGAGATCCCCTGGGAGATGGAGCAGGCGGCCCAGGTCGACGGCGCGACCACCTGGCAGGCCTTCCGCAAGGTGATCGTGCCGCTGGCCGCGCCCGGGGTGTTCACCACGGCGATCATCGCCTTCTTCATCGCCTGGAACGACTTCGCGTACGGCATCTCGCTCACCTCGACGAACGCCGCCCGCCCCGTCCCGGCCGCGCTCGGCCTGTTCTCCGGCGCGACCCAGTTCCAGGACCCCACGGGCGCCATCGCCGCGGCGGCGGTGATCGTCACCATCCCCGTCGTCGTCCTCGTGCTCCTGTTCCAGCGGCGCATCGTCGCCGGTCTCACCAACGGCGCGGTCAAGGGCTGACCCGGCCGTGCCCCCCATCCCGCCGACCCATCGAGGGGACGAGATCTGATGGCCTCCATCGAGATGAAGAACATCGTCAAGCAGTACGGGGACGGCTACCCGGCCGTGAACGACGTCAGCCTCGACATCGCCGACGGCGAGTTCATGATCCTGGTCGGCCCGTCCGGCTGCGGGAAGTCGACGCTGCTGCGGATGATCGTCGGGCTCGAGGACATCACCAGCGGCGACATGCTCATCGGCGGCAAGCGCGTCAACGATCTGGCGCCGCGCGATCGCAACCTGTCGATGGTCTTCCAGAACTACGCGCTCTACCCGCACATGACGGTGTTCGAGAACATCGCCTTCCCGCTGCGGCTGTCCAAGACGCCCGACGACGAGGTCCGGCGCCGGGTGAACGAGGCGTCCGACGTGCTCGAGCTCAAGGAGCACCTCGAGCGCAAGCCGGCCAACCTCTCCGGTGGCCAGCGGCAGCGCGTCGCGATGGGGCGGGCCATCGTGCGCCAGGCCGAGGCGTTCCTCTTCGACGAGCCGCTGTCCAACCTCGACGCCAAGCTGCGCGGCCAGATGCGCACCGAGATCAGCCGGCTGCAGCGCCGGCTCGGCATCACGACCGTCTACGTCACCCACGACCAGACCGAGGCGATGACCCTCGGCGACCGGGTCTGCGTCCTGCGCAAGGGGAAGATCCAGCAGGTCGCCTCGCCGCGGGAGCTCTACGAGCAGCCGGTCAACCTCTTCGTCGCGGGCTTCATCGGCTCCCCGCCGATGAACTTCCTCCCGGCGACGCTGGAGGGCAGCGCCCTGCAGACGCCGTTCGGGCAGGTGGAGCTCGACGAGAAGCGCGTCGCCGCCGTGCGCGGCCGCGACCTGCTGCTGGTCGGCATCCGGCCGGAGTACTTCGAGGACGCCTCGCTGGTCGACGAGGCCAAGCGGCCGCACGGGTCGGTCTTCCGCGCCCGCGTCGACGTGACCGAGTGGCTGGGCGACTCGCAGTACGCCTACATCCCCTACGAGGCGCCGGAGACGATCACCAGCCAGCTGCGCGACCTGTCGCGGGAGCTGGACTCCGAGGAGCTGCGCACCCAGGCGATCGTGTCGATCGACGCGACCAGCCGCATCCGCGAGGGCCGGGACGCGGAGTTCTGGCTCGACAGCCGGAAGATCCACGTCTTCGACCCGCAGACGGGTGAGAACCTGACCCGCGACGCCGAGGCCGGCGCCCGGCTCACCCAGCTGGCCGAGGAGGACCGGGTCGGCCAGGTGCAGGACGCGCAGACCGGCGGGCAGACCGTCGGCTCCAGCGTCATCTCCGGGACCACCGGGACCTCCGGGTCGTCCGGAGCGCACCGGGCCGGCGCCTGAGGGAGGACCGGACCCTCTCCGTGGACCACCGCCGCCCGTGGTGGCGGACGGCGGTGGTCTACGAGGTCTACCTGCGCAGCTTCGCGGACGGGACCGGGGACGGGCTGGGCGACGTCCCCGGTCTGCGCGGCCGGCTGGGGCACCTGGCCGACCTCGGCGTCGACGCGCTCTGGGCGACCCCCTGGTACCCGTCGCCCATGGCCGACGGCGGCTACGACGTCGCCGACCACCGCGACGTCGACCCGCGGTTCGGCACCCTGGCCGACGTCGACGCGCTGCTCGCCGAGGCGCACGCGCTCGGGCTGCGCGTCGTCGTCGACCTGGTCGCCAACCACACCTCGGCCGAGCACCCCTGGTTCCGGGCCGCGCTCGCCGGTGGACCGGCGGCGCCCGAGCGGGCGCGCTACTTCTTCCGGGACGGCCGGGCCGGCGGGGACGCGCCGCCCAACGACTGGATCAGCGCGTTCGGCGGGCCGGCGTGGACGCGGGTGCGCGAGCCCGACGGCCGGCCGGGGCAGTGGTACCTGCACCTGTTCGCCCCCGAGCAGCCCGACCTGGACTGGACCTCCCGGGAGGTGCAGGAGGAGTTCGACGGGATCGTGCGGTTCTGGCTCGACCGCGGCGTCGACGGGATCCGCGTCGACGCCGCGCCGGCGATGGCCAAGGTGCCCGGCCTGCCCGACGCCGGGCACGGCCCCGGCGCGGTGTTCGCCAGCAGCGAGTGGGTGGACAACCCGCACTGGGACGTCGACGCGGTGCACGAGGTCTTCCGCCGCTGGCGGCGCATCGGCGACAGCTACGACGGCGACCGGCTGTTCGTCTCCGAGGCCGTCGTCCGCGGGCCCGAGCGGCTGGCCCGCTACGTGCGCCCGGACGAGCTGCACACCACCTTCAACTTCGACTACCTCAGGGCGCCGTGGGACGCCGGCGCCCTGCGCGCGGTGGTCGACGGCACCCTCGCGGCGCTCGCCCCGGTCGGCGCCCCCGCCACCTGGGTGCTGTCCAGCCACGACGAGACCCGGCACGTCACCCGCTTCGGCCGGGCGCACAGCGGCGCCGCCGTCATGGGCTTCGACGCGGCCGGGCCGGCCGACCTCGACCTCGGTCTGCGGCGGGCGCGCGCCGCGGCGCTGCTGACGCTCGCCCTGCCCGGCGGGGCGTACCTGTACCAGGGGGAGGAGCTCGGCCTCCCCGAGGTCGAGGACCTGCCCGCCGACGCGCTGCAGGACCCCACCTGGGAGCGGTCCGGGCACACCGCGCGCGGCCGGGACGGGTGCCGCGTGCCGCTGCCGTGGTCGGGGGACCACCCGCCGTTCGGCTTCGCGCCCGAGGGCGTCGCCCCGTGGCTGCCCCAGCCGGCGTCGTGGCGGGACCTCACCGTCGAGGCACAGCGGCACGACCCGACGTCCACGCTCTCCCTGTACCGGGCGGCCCTGCGGCTGCGCCGCGAGCTGCTGGCCGAGGAGCCGCTGACCTGGCTGGACCTCGGGGCCGGCGTGCTGGCCTTCGACCGCGGGCCGGCGCTGCGCTGCGTGGTCAACCTGTCCGCGCGCCCGGTCCCGCTGGCCGGGCTCGGGCGGGTGCTGCTCACCAGCGCCGCGGCGGGCGACGACCTGCCGCCGGACACCGCCGCGTGGCTGGCGCCGGCCTAGGGAGGGTCAGCCGCGGGCGGCGGCCAGCTCGGCGGCGGTGGGCGGGTCGGCGCCGACCCGCGTGCAGGTGAGCGCGGCGGCCAGCGCGGCGTCGTCGACCAGGCGCAGCAGGTCGTCGTCGGACAGCGCCTCCAGCGCCGCGCGGGAGGTGACCCCGGCGGCGAGCAGGCCGGCGAAGAACCCGGCCGCGAGGGTGTCGCCGGCCCCGACGGTGTCGGCGACGGTCACCCGCGGCGGCTCGCGGTGCAGCAGCGGCCGGCCCGGGCGGGCGATCCGCAGCGGCGCGCCGCCGTCGGTGAGCAGCACCAGCGCCGGCCCGCGGCCGGCCCAGCGCTGCGCGGTGGCGTCGAGGTCGCCGGCGGCGTCGGGTTCCAGCCAGCCGAGGTCCTCGGCGCTGACCTTGACCAGGTCGGCGACGGCGACCAGCCGGTCGAGCCGGGCCCGGACGGCGCCGGGGTCGTTGCCCAGCGTGGCGCCGACCGGGCCGCCGGCCAGCATCGGGCGCAGGTTGGGGTCGACGCTGACGAGCGCGCGGCCGGCCAGCCGCTCGGCCAGCCGGGCGATCGCGTCGCACCCGGGCGGGGTCCAGCTGGAGATGGAGCCGACGTGCAGCACCGCCGTCGACTCCGGGACGACGGCGGCCAGCTCCTCGTCGGTCCACTGCCAGTCGGCGGCGCCCTGCACGTGGAAGCCGTAGTCGGCGGACCCGTCCGGGCCCAGGCCGACGACGGCGAGGCTCACCGGCTCGGTCGCGCTCACCATGCCGCGGGTGTCGACGCCGGACAGCTCCGCGTGCCGCCGCAGCGCCGGGGCCAGCGGGCCGGTGCCGAGCCGGGCCAGCAGCGCCACCGGGGCGCCCAGCCGCCCGGCGGCGACGGCGACGTTGAGCGCGTTGCCGCCCGGCCGCGCCACGTACTGCGGCGCGGTGCCCTCGGGACCGGCGTCGGCGTCCGGGACCGGCAGCAGGTCGACGACCAGCTCGCCGAGGACGGTGAGAGTGGGGACGGCGCTGTCCATCGGCCGACCCTAGCCCGGCCGGGCCCGGTTCTCCGGGGATCCCCGGACGGGGGACGCCGGCCGGACCGGGGACGTCCCTGTTGGCCGGGACACCGTTCCTGCTGGGACGATGACGGGGAGAACCGCCGTGGCACCGCGGCGGTGCGGGAGCCAGGAGGCGGCGCGGGACCGCGCCGGAGCAGGAGGAGCCCAACATGCCCAACCCGATCGTCAAGCTCTGGCGGTACCTGACCGCGTCGGCCAACGCGCAGATCGACCAGCGGGCGGACCCGAAGATCCAGATCCAGCAGGCGATCGAGGCCGAGCAGCAGCGGCACCAGGCGCTGGCCAACCAGGCCGCCGCCGTCCTCGGCAACCAGCGGCAGCTGGAGATGCGGCTGAACCGGCAGCTCGGCGAGGTGGAGAAGCTGCAGGCCTCGGCCCGCCAGGCGCTGGTGCTGGCCGACCAGTCCCGGGGGCGCGGGGACGCGGCCAAGGCCGCCGAGTACGAGCAGGCCGCGCAGGCGTTCGCCACGCAGCTGGTCGCCGCCGAGCAGGCGATGGAGGACCTCAAGCGCAGCCACGACGAGGCGCTGCAGGCCGCCGAGCAGGCGCGCGGCGCCGTCGAGCAGAGCCGGATGCGGCTGCAGACGACGCTGGCCGAGCGCACCAAGCTCATGAGCCAGCTCGAGCAGGCCAAGATGCAGGAGCACGTGGCCGCCTCGATGCGCCAGGTCAACGAGCTGTCCGCGCCGGGCAACACCCCGAGCCTGGCCGAGGTCCGCGACAAGATCGAGGCCCGCTACGCCAACGCGCTCGGCCAGGCCGAGCTCGCGCAGACCTCGGTCGAGGGCCGCATGCTCGAGGTGCAGAAGGCGACCCTCGACGTCGCCGGCGCCTCCCGGCTGGAGCAGATCCGCGCGGCGATGGGCGGGGCGGGCACCGGTCAGCAGGCCGTCGAGGGCGGCACCGGCGCGGCGGGGGCGATCGGCCCGGGGACGGCGGCGCCGTCGTTCGAGAAGACCGAGCAGACCGCCCAGCGTCCCGAGAACGCGTAGGTCCCGACGGTCGCGGGCCCGGTCACCTCAGGGTGGCCGGGCCCGCGGCGTCGCTAGTGGGCGTTGGCCACCGGCGGCGGGCGGCCGGGCTCGCCGGTGCGGGCCGCCGGGTCGACGGGGGCGTCGGTGGCCTGGCAGGTCGGGCACCAGTAGGTGATCCGCTCCTGCAGGTCCGGGCCCTGGTCGCCGCGCAGGATCGGGGTGCCGCAGCGGTAGCAGGGCTTGTCCTTGCGGCCGTACACCCAGTGGTCGCGGCCGCGGCGCAGGTCGCCGGTGGTGCTCTGCTCGGGGCGGTCGCGGTTGGCCAGCATGAGGTTGCGGGTCCGGTCGACCAGCCCGGGGAGGTCCTCGACGTCGGCCACCCGCATCCACGGGTGCACGCCGCAGACGAACAGCCCCTCGACCTTGTACAGGTTCCCCGGCCCGCACAGGTTGCGCTGGTCGAGGATCGCGACGCCGATCTGCTCGTCGGGGTGCGACCGCAGTCGGCGCAGCGCCTCGTCGAGGTCCCAGTCCGGCCCGAGGACGTCGGGGCCGAGGTGGCCGACGACCTGGTCCTCGTCGGTGGTGCGCACCATCGTCACGTCGTGCAGCCGGTAGCCGACGCAGTCCCACTGGTCGGTGGCGAGGATGGCGCGGATGGAGAACGCCGGCCCGCCGCGCCACCGCGCGCCCTTGCGGTAGATGTGCCAGCTGCCGTCCATCCGGTAGTGGGTGCGCAGCGTCCAGCCGTCGGTGAACCGGGTGAGCATGTGCTTGCCGCGGGGGACCACCTCCCGGACCGTGCGGCCCTTCAGGTCGGTGGCGGCCAGCTGCGGCACCCGCAGCTCGCCGCGGCGCAGCGTCTGGCCGGCGAGCGCGGTGTTCATGCGCTTGGCCGCCAGCCAGACGGTGTCTCCCTCGGGCACCTCCCCAGTGTCCCCTGCGCGCATCCGCGCTGCTCGGGAGCGAGGGACGTCACCCCGGCGGCGGGAAGGGCGCGCCCGGCGCGGACGCTGCAGCACCCGTGCAGCGACGTCCCGCCTCGGCCAGCACCACGCCCGCGCACCTGACCGCCGCCGGCGAGCCGGTCACCGTGACCGTCGCCCGCGACGTGCGGCCCCCGCAGCGCGAGGCGTTCGAGCGCTGGGCCGACGACGTCCTCGGCCTGGCCGCGGCCTTCCCGGGCAACCTGGGCACCAGCCTGCTGCGGCCCGGGCCGGGCTCCACCCGCTACCACCTGGTCTACCGCTTCGCCGACGGCGAGTCGCTGGCCCGGTGGGAGCGCTCGGCGCAGCGGCAGCAGGCGCTCGAGCGGGTCGAGCACCTGGCCGACGGCGCCGACTACGCCCGCGTCGCCGGGCTGGACAGCTTCTTCACCGCGCTCACCCCGCCGCGGCCGGGCCCGCGCTGGCGGCTGACCGTGCTGACCATCGCCGTGGTCTTCGCCATCACGCTGGCCTTCCAGCTGCTCGTGGCCCCGCACATCGCGTCCTGGCCGCTGCCGGCGCGGCTGCTGCTGTCGGCGACCGTCGTCGTCGTGCTCCTCGGCCAGGTGGTCATGCCGCGGCTGTCGCGCTGGCTCGCCCCCTGGCTGCGCGGCCGCCGCTGAGCCCGCCGGGCCACCGGGGTGCGGCGGCCCGGCGGGACCGTCGTCAGCCGAGCGGGCGGACGTCGCTGGCGCTGGTGCCGCGGGCGCCGGAGGTGCGGGTGAACGCGACCCGCTGGCCCTCCTCGAGCTCGCGGTAGCCGCCGGCGTCCTCGATCTCGGAGAAGTGCACGAAGACGTCGTCGCCGCCGTCGTCGGGGGTGATGAAGCCGAAGCCCTTCTCGGCGTTGAACCACTGCACGGTGCCCTCGGCGTCGCCGCCGGCGTCCCCGCCTCGTGGGGCGCGGGCCGGCCGCTGGTCCCGGCCGCCGCGGTCGTCGCGGCGGTCGTCCCGCCGGTCGCGGGGCGCGGGGCGGTCGTAGCCGCCGCGGCGCGGGGTGGACGGCAGCAGCCGCACGGAGTCGGCCTGCAGGCCGCGGTTGCCCTCGACCAGCTCGAACTCGACCCGGTCGCCCTCCTCCAGGTCGCCGCCGCGGGTCACCGCGGAGACGTGCACGAAGACGTCCTCGGGGACGATGAACCCGAAGCCGCGGTCGGCGTCGAAGCGCGCCACGGTGCCCTGCACGACGATGCCGCGCGGAGCCCGGCCCCGCCCCCGGTCGTCCCGGCCGCCGCGGTCGTCCCGCCCGCGGTCGTCCCGGCCGCCGCGGTCGTCGCGGCGGCCGCCTCGCGGGGGGCCGCCGGTCGGGCGCACCCGCTCGGCCTGCGGGCCGCGCGGCCCCTCGGTGGCGTCGTACTCGACGGGCTGACCCTCGTCGAGGGTCCGGAAGCCACCGGTGTCCTCGATGGCCGAGAAGTGGACGAAGACGTCGTCCCCGCCGTCCTGCGGCTCGATGAACCCGAAGCCCTTGTCCGCGTCGAACCAGCGGACCGTGCCGGCTGCCATGTCTGTATCCCTCGATCCCTCACGTACTGCGACGGTCCACGGTACGCGTCCGGGGCCGACCGGCTCCCGTCAGCCGCGGAGACGCAACCCGCGCGGGGTGGCCGCGAACCCGGCCGCCTGCAGCGCCGAGGACAGCGGGGTGTCCTGGTGCACCGAGGCGCCGTCGGCCTTCTGCACCACCATCCGGCCCAGCGCCCCGGCGGCCACGGCGCCCGACAGCGCGGTGGCCGCCTCCTTGAGCGTCTGCTCGTCCTCGGTCCACGACAGCAGCGTCTTGCCGCCGCGCTCGACGTAGAGCACCAGCTCGCCGTCGACCAGGACCACCAGCGCCCCGGCCTTGCGCCCGGCGCGGTGCCCGGTGGCCCGCTTCCCGCCGCCGGTGCCCTCACCGACGTCGACGGCCACCTGCGCTGCCGACGAGCCCGCGGACTCGCCGTCGGTGGGGCCGGTGCGGTCGGGCCAGGGCAGGGCGGCGCCGTAGACGTTGGCCGGGTCGGTGGCCGCCAGCACCACCGCGCCCTCGGGCGTGCGGTCGGGGACGGCGTACGCGCGCAGCCGGTCCACCGCGCCGACCGTGCCGAACTGGGCCGCGCCGAGGGTCTCGACGAAGTAGCCGCGCCGCGCCCGGTTGTTCTCCTCGAACGCGCGCAGCACCGGGTAGACCGCGGAGAACCCGCCGGGCACCTGCTCGGCCACGACCGCGCCGCGGGTCAGCACGCCGTGCCGTTCGAGCAGCGCCTCGGCCCGGGCGGTGGTGCGCCGGGTCGGGTCGGCCTCGCGGTCGGGCAGCCGCGACCAGCGGCCGGCGACCGTGGGCGGGCCGGTGCGGCTGGGCATCGCCGGCCGGCCCAGCCGGGGGCGGCCGTAGCGGGTGCGGTCCACGCGGGCGCGCGGCGGCGCCGGTGCCCGCTTGTGCGTGCCGCCGCCGGCCAGCCGGGTGCGCAGCGGGGCGAGGGTGTCGTTGGTGAGCAGCCCGGCCCAGACCAGGTCCCAGACGACGTCGGCGAGCGCGGTGTCGTCGGTGGAACCGACCAGGTCCGACAGCCCGCGGAAGAACACCGCCTGGCCGACCGACAGCTGCTCGAGGACGGCGAACCCGACGCCGCCCTCCTCCGGCAGCTCGAGGGTGTCCGGCAGCAGCAGCGGCGCGAGGTCGGCGGGCACCAGGCTGATCCAGCCGTCGCCGCCGGGCAGCCCGCCGGCGCCGGCCCACAGCACCTCGCCGGCGCTGGTCAGCTCGTCGAGCATCGCGGGGGAGTAGTCGCGCACCCGGTTCGGCAGCACCAGCGTCTCCAGCGCGCTGGCCGGCACCAGCGCGCCGGCCAGCTGCTCGACCACCGCCAGGACGCCGTCGACGCCGCGCATCCGGCTGCCCACCGACTGCCAGGCCGGCGTGAACCGGGCGAGCGTGCCGATCGGCACCGGCTCGACCTCCTGGCGCAGCTTGGCCAGGCTGCGGCGGCGCACCGAGCGCAGCACCTCGGCGTCGCACCACTCCTGGCCGGTGCCGCCGGGCCGGAACTCGCCGGTGACCAGCCGGCCGGTGCCGACCAGCCGCTGCAGGGTGGCGGTGACGACGGCGACGCCCAACCCGAGCCGGGTGGCGACCTCGGCCGGCTGGAACGGGCCGTGCGTGCGGCCGTAGCGGCCCACGATGTCGCCCAGCGGGTCGGCGACCGGCTCGGTGAACGCCTCGGGCACGCCCACGGGCAGCGCGGTGCCCAGCGCGTCGCGCAGCCGGCCGGCGTCCTCGATGGCGACGTGCCGCTCCTCGCCGGCGATCCGCACGACGATCGCCCGCCGGGAGGCCACCAGCTCGTCCAGCCACTCCGCGGGGACGCCGCGCAGCGCGGCCTCGGCGGGGGTGAGGTCGCCCAGCCCGCGCAGCAGGTCGGAGGCGCCGTCGACGTCGCGGGGGTGCCGCTCGGCCGGCAGCCGCTGCAGCTCGCGCTCAACCTCGGCCAGCGCCTCGGCGTCGAGCAGCTCGCGCAGCTCGGAGCGGCCGAGCAGCTCGGCGAGCAGGCCGGTGTCCAGCGCCAGCGCCTGCGCGCGGCGCTCGGCCAGCGGGGCGTCGCCCTCGTAGAGGAACTGCCCGACGTAGCCGAACAGCAGCGACTGCGCGAACGGGCTCGCGGCCTGGGTCTGGACGTCGACCACCCGTACCCGCCGCGAGCGGACGTCGCGCATCAGCTCGACCAGGCCGGGCACGTCGTAGACGTCCTGCAGCACCTCGCGGGCGGCCTCGAGCGTGATGGGGAACGAGGAGAAGTCGCTGGCCACGCTCAGCAGCTGCGCGGCGCGCTGGCGCTGCTGCCACAGCGGGGTGCGGCGGCGCGGGTCGCGCCGGGGCAGCAGCAGCGCGCGGGCGGCGCATTCGCGGAAGCGGCTGGCGAACAGCGCGGAGCTGCCGACCTCGGCGGTCACCTCGCGCTCGACGTCGTCGGGGTCGAGGACGGCGAGGTCGGCCTCGGGCGGCTCGCCGGTGGTGTCGGGGAGCCGCAGCACGATGCCGTCGTCGGAGTGCATGGAGGCGACGTCGACGCCGTAGCGCTCGCGCAGCCGGGCGGCGAGCACCAGCGCCCACGGGGCGTTGACCTGCGCGCCGAAGGGGGAGTGGACGACCAGCCGCCAGTCGCCGAGCTCGTCGCGGAACCGCTCGACCAGCAGCGTGCGGTCGTCGGGGAGGTGGCCGGTGGCCGCCTTCTGCTCGGCGAGGTAGGCGAGCAGGTTGGCCGCGCCCCAGTCGTCGAGCCCGGCGGCCTGCGCCCGCTCGCGGCCCTTGTCCGGTGTCGCCGAGCCGACCTCGCGGAGGAACGCGCCGAGCGCGCGGCCCAGCTCCAGCGGCCGGCCGGGGGCGTCGCCGTGCCAGAACGGCATCTTCCCGGGCTGGCCGGGGGCGGGGGAGACGAGCACCCGGTCGTGGGTGATCTCCTCGATCCGCCACGACGAGGAGCCGAGCAGGAAGACGTCGCCGACGCGTGACTCGTAGACCATCTCCTCGTCGAGCTCGCCGACCCGGCGCCCGCCGGACCCCTCGCCGCCGACGAGGAAGACGCCGAACAGCCCGCGGTCGGGGATGGTGCCGCCGCTGGTGACCGCCAGCCGCTGGGCGCCGCTGCGGGCGGTCAGCGTGTCGGTGACCCGGTCCCAGGTCAGCCGCGGCCGCAGCTCGGCGAACGCGTCGGAGGGGTAGCGGCCGGCCAGCATGTCGAGGACGGCGTGCAGCGCGGAGTCGGGCAGGCCGGAGAACGGCGCCGACCGGCGCAGCAGCGCACCGACCTCCTCCACCGTCCTCGGGCCCTCCGACACGATCGCCACGACCTGCTGGGCGAGCACGTCGAGCGGGTTGCGCAGGTAGCGGATCGACTCGATCGCGCCGGCCTTCATCCGCTCTGCGACCAGCGCGCACTGCACGAGGTCGCCGCGGTACTTGGGGAACAGCACGCCGCGGCTGACCGCGCCGACCTGGTGCCCGGCACGGCCGACCCGCTGCAGGCCCGCGGCCACGGTGGGCGGCGCCTCGACCTGGACGACGAGGTCGACCGCGCCCATGTCGATGCCGAGCTCGAGCGACGACGTCGCGACCACCGCCGGCAGCCGCCCGGACTTCAGCGCCTCCTCGACGACCGCGCGCTGCTCGCGGGAGACCGAGCCGTGGTGGGCGGCGGCGACCGGCTGCACGCCCTCGGGGACGCCGCCGCCGGAGCCGGCCTGCGCCATGAGCGCCGCGGCGTTGGTGCCGGGCGGGACGGCCTCGCCGGTGGCCCGCTCGTAGGCCATCTCGTTGAGCCGGCTGGTCAGCCGCTCGGCCAGCCGCCGGGAGTTGGCGAACACGATCGTGCTGCGGTGCGCCTCGACCAGGTCCAGCACCCGCTCCTCGACCGCCGGCCAGATCGACGTCCGCGGCTGGTCCCCGGCCGCCGACCCCTCGAGCTCGCCGGTGGGCTGCCCCAGCTGGCTCATGTCCTCGACCGGGACGACGACCGACAGGTCCCACTCCTTGCCCGCCGGCGGCTGCACCACCCGCACCGGCCGGCCGCCGGCCAGGAAGGTGGCGACCTCCTCGATGGGGCGCACCGTGGCCGACAGGCCGATCCGCTGCGCGGGGCGGTCCAGCAGCTCGTCGAGCCGGTCGAGGGAGACCGCCATGTGCGCGCCGCGCTTGCTGTCGGCGACGGCGTGCACCTCGTCGACGATCACCGTCTCCACCCCGCGCAGCGCCTCCCGCGCGGAGCTGGTGAGCATGAGGAACAGCGACTCGGGCGTGGTGATGAGGATGTCGGTGGGCCGCCGGGTGAACGCCCGCCGCTCGTCGGCCGGGGTGTCGCCGGAGCGGATGCCGACGGTGATCTCCGGCCGCGGCAGGCCCAGCCGCATGGCCGCCTGCCCGATGCCGGCCAGCGGCGCGCGCAGGTTGCGCTCGACGTCGACGGCCAGCGCCTTGAGCGGCGAGACGTAGAGGACGCGGCAGCGGCGGCTCTCGTCGGCCGGCGGCGTGCTGGTCAGCCGGTCCAGCGACCAGAGGAAGGCCGCCAGCGTCTTCCCCGACCCGGTCGGGGCGACGACGAGCGCGTGCTCGCCGCTGCTGATGGCGTCCCAGGCGCCGTCCTGGGCCGCCGTGGGCTCGGCGAAGGCGCCGGTGAACCAGGCCCGGGTGGGCGCGGAGAACCGGTCGAGAGCGGGCACGGGTCCAGTGTCCCCGCGGGTACGACAGTCCGCTGGCCTGCGCCGACGCCCGGAGCGTGCGGCGTGTGGCCGGCCCGGGGGTGGCGTGCGGCACACTGCCCGCCATGCGCCACTCGCTCTACGAGGCCGAGCACGAGGACTTCCGGCAGACGGTCCGCACGTTCCTGGAGAAGAACGTCGCGCCGTTCCACGACCGGTGGGAGCGCGAGGGGATCGTCCCGCGCGAGGTCTGGCTCGCCGGCGGCGAGCAGGGCCTGCTCGGGATGGACATCGACGAGCGGTTCGGCGGCGGCGGGGTCCGGGACTTCCGCTACAACGCCGTCCTCGACGAGGAGGTCACCCGGGTCGGCGCCAGCGGCCTGGGCTTCGGCCTGCACAACGACGTCGTCTCGCCCTACCTGCGTGACCTGTGCACCGAGGAGCAGGCGCAGCGCTGGCTGCCCGGCTTCTGCCGCGGCGAGCTGGTCACCGCCATCGCGATGACCGAGCCGGGCACCGGCAGCGACCTGCAGTCGATCCGCACCACCGCCCGTCGCGACGGCGACTCCTGGGTGCTCAGCGGCGCCAAGACCTTCATCACCAACGGCATCAACGCCGACCTGGTGATCGTGGTGGCGCGCACCGACCCCGACGCCCCCGGCGCGAAGGGCACCAGCCTGCTCGTCGTCGAGCGGGACATGCCCGGCTTCACCCGCGGCCGCAACCTCGACAAGGTCGGCCTCAAGGCGCAGGACACCGCCGAGCTGTTCTTCGACGAGGTGCGCGTGCCGGCGGAGAACCTGCTCGGCACGGAGAACCGCGGCTTCGCCCACCTCATGGAGAACCTGCCGCAGGAGCGGCTGTCGATCGCCGTCGGCGCGGTGGCCGCCTGCGAGACGGTGCTCGCCCGGACCCTCGAGTACGTCACCAGCCGGACCGCCTTCGGCCGGCCGGTCGGCAGCTTCCAGAACAGCCGGTTCGTCCTCGCCGAGCTGCACACCGAGACGACGGTCGCGCGGACGTTCGTCGACGAGTGCGTGCGGCAGCTGGGCACCGGCGAGCTGACCGCCGTCGACGCGGCGATGGCCAAGTACTGGACCAGCGAGCTGCAGAACAAGGTCGCCGACCGCTGCCTGCAGCTGCACGGCGGCTACGGCTACATGGACGAGTACCCGGTGTCCAAGGCCTGGCGCGACGCCCGCGTGCAGTCGATCTACGGCGGCACCAACGAGATCATGCGGGAGATCATCGGCCGGTCGCTGGGTCTGTGACGACGCAGGCGGCCGCCGACGTCGGCCGGGTGCAGCGGCGCACGGTCGCCGTGCTCTCCGGCGCGGTCGCCCTGGGCGGCCTCGGCGTGACCGTCGGGATCACCGTCGGCGGGCTGCTCGTGCGGGAGGTGTCGGGCAGCGACGCCGCCGCGGGGCTCGGGCAGACGATGGGCGTGTTCGGCGCCGCGGTGCTCGCCGTCCCGCTCGCGCGCGTGTCCGACCGGGCCGGGCGGCGGGCCGGGCTGGCCGCCGGCTACGCCGTCGCCGTCGGCGGCGCGGTGGTCACCGCCGTCGCCGCGGCGCTGTCCTCGCTCCCGCTGCTGCTCGCCGGGCTGTTCGCCTTCGGCGCGGCGACCGCGTGCACCCTGCAGGCGCGCTATGCCGCGGCCGACCTCGCCATCCCCGAGCGGCGCGGCCGCGCGCTGTCGCTGGTCGTCTGGGCGACGACGGTCGGCTCGGTCCTCGGCCCCAACCTCGCCGCGCCCGGCGCCGACCTGGGGCGCGCGCTCGGCCTGCCCGCGCTCGGCGGTGGCTTCGTCGTGTCCGCCGCCGTGTTCGCCGCCGTCACCGCCGGGCTGTGGCTCGCCCTGCGCCCGGACCCGCTGCTGCTGGCCCGCCGGCTCGCCGACGGCGGCGGGCCGGCGCCCGACCGCCCGCGGCGGGCGACCCGGGGCGCGCTGGCGGCGGTGTGGGCCGACCCCGGCGGCCGGCTCGGCCTGGTCGCCGTGGTGGTCTCCCACGCGGCGATGGTCGGCGTCATGGTCATGACGCCGGTGCACATGGGCCACGCCGGCGGGCACGACGACGCGACGACGCTGCGCCTGGTCGGCGTGGTCATCAGCGTGCACGTGGCCGGCATGTACCTGTTCAGCCCGCTCGTCGGCTGGCTCGCCGACCGGGTGGGCCGGCGCGCGACGGTCGCGCTCGGCGGGGCGCTGCTCCTCGCCGCCGCGGGCCTGGCCGGGACCGCGCCGCCGGAGGCCGCGGGCCGGCTGAGTGTCGGCCTGCTGCTGCTCGGGCTGGGCTGGTCGTGCGGGCTGATCGCGGGGTCCACGCTGGTCACCGAGGCGGTGCCGGCGGAGGTGCGGCCCACCGCGCAGGGCGGGGCGGACCTGCTCATGGGCCTGGGCGCGGCGGTCGCGGGCGCCGTCGGCGGCCCGCTGCTGGCGCTGGGCGGCTTCGGCCTGGTCGCCGGGCTGTCCGCGGCGCTGGTGGTCCCGCTGGCGCTGGTCTGGCTGCGGCGCTGACCGCCCCGCTGATCAGTGGCCGCGCATGTTGCGCCACAGCACGACCAGCGTGATCAGCAGGCAGACCGCGATGCCGATCTCGAGGACGACGTCCCACGTCGCCGAGCCCGTGCTGGGGAACACGCCCCCAGCCTAGGCCGTCCCGTATAGTGAAGTCACTTCACGGTACAGGAGGTTCACGATGACGGACGCGCGGGTCGCAGCGCTCGACCGGGTCCTGGAGGTCACCGTCCTGCTCGGGCGGGACCTGACGACATCGCTGGCGGCCGAGGGGCTGACCGTCGCCCGCACGACGCTGCTGTGGCGGCTGCGCTCCGCCGGCCCCAGCACCCAGCGGGCGCTGGCCGACGCCCTCGGGGTCAGTGCCCGCAACGTCACCGGGCTGGTCGACGGGCTGGCCGAGGCCGGCCTGGTCACCCGCGAGCCGCACCCCACCGACCGGCGGGCGACCCTGGTGACCCCCACCGCCCGCGCCGAGCGGCTGCTCGAGGAGATGGCGACCGGGCAGACGCAGCTCGCGGAGCAGCTGTTCGGCGGGCTGGCGCCGGACCGCCTCGACGGGCTGGTGTCCGCGCTCGACGAGGTCCTCGACCGGCTGCGCGCGCTGGTCCCGGGCGGCACGGCCGCGGGGGAGGCCCCGTGACCGCCCGCGAGCTGGTCCGCCGCGCGGTGGCCTTCGAGCTCGGCACCTGGCGCAGCCTGTGGCGGTGGGTGCGCCGCCGTCCCGACGTGCCGGCCGGCGCCGACGCCTTCCCGTACGCCTCGGCGGCGGCGCCGGTGATGTGGACGTTCATCGTGCTGTCGGCGGTCGAGATCCCGCTGGTCGACTGGCTGCTGCCCTGGCAGTCGCTGCGGGTCGCGGTGGCGGTCCTCGGCGTCTACGGCCTGCTGTGGATGGTCGGGATGCTCGCCGGGCAGCGGGTGCACCCGCACACCGTCGACGCCGGCGGGCTGCGGGTGCGCAGCGGCTGGGCCGTCGACGTCCGGGTGCCGTGGGAGGAGATCGCCGCCGCGCGCGTGCGGCGGCGCAGCGTCGAGGGCTCGCGCACGGTCGTCGTCGCGGAGGAGGGGGAGCGGCGCGCGGTCTCGGTCGCCGTCGTCGCCTCCACGCAGGTCGACGTCGAGCTGCGCACGCCGCTGGTGCTGCCGCTCGCCCGCACCGGCGGCCGCCCGGTGACCGAGCTGCGGCTGGCCGCCGACGACCCGGCGGCGCTGGTCCGGCGGCTGCGGGCGGGGATCGCCGACCACGCGGCCGCCACGGCCGGCGGGGACGCGCGCTAGCGTCGGGGACGTGCGTCTGCAGGAGTTTTGGTCCCGGCTGGAGACCCAGTTCGGGTCGATGCGGGCGGAGAGCGTCGCGCGCGACCACGTCTTCTCCGTGCTCGGGGGCCGCTCGGCGGTCGACGCGATCGAGGCCGGGGTGCCGCTGCGCCGCGTGTGGCTGGCGATCTGCGAGGAGTACGACGTGCCGCAGAGGGACCGCTGAGCCGTTCCCGGCGCCGGGTCGAGCGTGTCCCCTCGACTCGAACACCTGTTCGTCCTACTGTGAGCACGTCCACAGGGAGGTCGTCCTCCACAGGCCCGGACGGTCACCGGAAAGTGTCAGACCCCCGACCTAGCGTCGCCTCCGACACCGCATCGACTCCACGACACGCGACTTCCCGAAGGTGAGCACCATGGCAACGCTCGACCGCGACAAGGCCCTCGACATGGCCCTCGCCCAGATCGACAAGCAGTTCGGCAAGGGCTCGGTCATGCGCCTGGGCGACAGCGCTGCGCAGGCGATCAAGGTCATCCCGACCGGCTCGATCGCCCTCGACATCGCGCTCGGCATCGGCGGCCTGCCCCGCGGCCGCGTCATCGAGGTCTACGGCCCGGAGGCCTCCGGCAAGACCACGGTCGCCCTGCACGCGGTGGCCAACGCCCAGGCCGCCGGCGGCATCGCGGCCTTCATCGACGCCGAGCACGCCCTCGACCCGGAGTACGCCCGGGCCATCGGTGTCGACACCGACGCGCTGCTGGTCAGCCAGCCCGACACCGGTGAGCAGGCCCTCGAGATCGCCGACATGCTGATCCGCTCCGGCGCGCTCGACATCATCGTCATCGACTCCGTGGCGGCCCTCGTGCCCCGCGCCGAGATCGAGGGCGAGATGGGGGACAGCCACGTCGGTCTGCAGGCCCGCCTGATGAGCCAGGCGCTGCGGAAGATCACCGGTGCGCTGAACAACTCGGGCACCACCGCGATCTTCATCAACCAGCTGCGCGAGAAGGTCGGCATCGTCTACGGCTCGCCCGAGGTGACCACCGGTGGCCGCGCGCTGAAGTTCTACTCGTCGGTCCGCCTGGACGTCCGCCGGATCGAGACCCTCAAGCAGGGCACCGAGGCCGTCGGCAGCCGGGTCCGCGTCAAGGTCGTCAAGAACAAGGTCGCCGCCCCGTTCAAGCAGGCCGAACTCGACCTGCTGTGGGGTGTCGGGTTCAGCCGCGAGGGCGGCCTCATCGACGCCGGCGTCGAGCAGGGCTTCATCCGCAAGTCCGGCGCCTGGTACACGTACGAGGGCGACCAGCTCGGCCAGGGCAAGGAGAACGTCCGCGCGTTCCTCCGCGACAACCCCGACCTCGCCGACGAGATCGAGAAGAAGGTCAAGGAGAAGCTGGGCATCGGCCCGCAGGTCGACGCCCCGGCCGCTGACCCGGTCGACTTCTGAGCGACCCCGTGACCGGCTGGTCCGGCCCGGCCCCCGAGGAGGCCGGGCCCGAGCAGGCCGATCGCCCCGCCGGCCGTCGCCGCCGGGGAGCCCACCAGTCGGGCTCTCCGGCCCGCGGCGGCCGCGGGCGGCGGCGGTCCGGGCCGTCCCCTGACCCGGACGGCCCGGCCGCCGCCGACGCGGACACCCCGCCCGCTCCCTACGACCGCGACGCCGACGACCCGGGCGACCCGGAGTCGGTGGCCCGGGCCATCTGCCTGCGGGCGCTGACCGGCGCGGCCCGGACCCGCCAGCAGCTGGCCGACCTGCTCGAGCGCCGCGGCGTGCCCGAGGAGGCCGCGACCGCGGTCCTCGACCGGTTCGGCGAGGTCGGGCTCATCGACGACGCCGCCTTCGCCCGCGCCTGGGTCACCTCCCGGCAGGCCGGCCGCGGCCTGGCCCGGCGGGCGCTGCGCGCCGAGCTGCGCGCCAAGGGCGTCGACGGCGAGGACGCCGAGCAGGCCCTCGCCCAGGTCGACGAGGAGGACGAGCGGGCCGCCGCCCGCCACCTGGTGGAACGCCGGCTCCCGGCGCTGCGCCGGGTGGACCGCGTCACCGCCACCCGCCGGCTGATCGGGATGCTCGCGCGCAAGGGCTACAACGGCGGGCTGGCCGCGGGCGTGGTCCGCGAGGTCCTCGACGAGACCAGCTTCGGCACCGACGAGGACACCGGCGCCGGCCTCTGACGGCACCCGCACGGACGACAGCGGCCGGCCGCCCCTCGGGGCGACCGGCCGCCGGCCGTCGGGGGAGGGGTCAGCCCGCCAGCGGAGTGGCGACGGCAGGCATCGCCTCGGTCGCCAGCGCGTGCGCGGCCCCCTGGACCACCTGGGCCCGCTGCATCGGCATCGCCTGGGTCGCCGGACCGGCCGGGGCGGGCCGGCCGGCCCACGCGGTGAGGTCCACGGCCACGCCGTCGGGCGCCTCGTCATCGGCCACCAGCCACTCGCCCTCGTCGCCCACGCGGGCGGCGAGCCACTGCTGGATCTGCTGCTCGAACGTGCGGTCGGGCAGCACGGCCGGCCGGCTGACCGGGCCGAGGAAGGTCAGGTCGCGCTCGCCGCCGTCGGCGGCGCGCAGCACCACCCGGCAGCGGGCCCGCCGGTGCCGGGCCGGCGGCACGGCCTCGCGGACCACCGCGGACTGGGCACCGGCGGCGACGGCGAACTGCGCGGCGGCCGCGCGCAGCCGGTTCACGAAGTCCTGGGCGACGTCGACCTGTCCCTCGGGCAGGCGCACCACCGAGGGCAGCGGCGGCACGGCGGGGCGGAGAGCGGTGTCCACGGACCCACTCTCGGCAGCCCCGCTGCGCGGGATGACCACCTGGCGTCCGCGGGGCGGACGGGACACCGCGTGACCGTTCCGTGTCCCGCGGCCGGTCCGGCTCAGACCGGGCCGCCGCCCCCGTCCATCTCCGCGCTGGTGAGCGACGCGACCGGCTTGGCCGCGGCCGCCTTCGTGTTCCGTCGGGTGCGCTTCTCCACGTACCTGGCCAGCCAGGACAGCAGCACGTTGACCACGATGTAGATGACCGCGGCGGCCACGTACAGCTGGAACGTGTAGGTGTTGCCGAAGGAGAAGGCGAAGAACTCCACCAGGCTCCGGGCGGTCCGCAGCAGCTCGACGTAGCCGACGATGAAGCCCAGCGACGAGTCCTTGAGCAGCACGACCAGCTGGGCCACCAGCACCGGCAGCATCCGCCGCACCGCCTGCGGGAGCAGCACCAGCGTCATGACCTGCGTCTTGCGCATGCCGAGGGCGAAGGCCGCCTCCCGCTGCCCGCGGTCCACCGACAGGATGCCGGCGCGGAAGATCTCGGCCAGCACGGCCATGTTGTAGAGCGTCAGGCCGAGGACCAGCGCGCGGAACGCCGTCATCGGGACGCCGACGGTCGGCAGGAACAGCAGGCAGAACAGGATCAGGATCAGCAGCGGCACGGCGCGGAAGAACTCGATGACCACGCCGACCGGGGCCCGGACCCAGGCGTGGTCGGAGAGCCGCCCCACGGCGAGCAGGGCGCCGAACAGGGTGGCCAGCACCATGCCGACGGCGGCCGCGGCGAGGGTGTTGAGCAGGCCCTCCCACAGCGCCTGCGGCACCCCGGACGCCGGGTCGAACAGGATCGCCCAGCGGTCGGGCTCGAGCTGGCCGTTGACGCCCAGGCGCCACAGCGCCCACCCGACGAGGCCCGCGATGAGCAGCGCGCCGACGACGGTGCCGATCCGCTGGCGGCGGCGGGCCTGCGGGCCAGGCAGGTCGAACAGGACGGTGCTGCTCATCGGACGATCGCCACCCGGTTCTCGACCACCCGGATCAGCCAGGCGGAGGGCAGTGTGATGACCAGGTAGCCGGCGACGACCGCGATGAAGACGGCGAGCAGCTGGTCGGCGTTGGTGTTGGCCAGCCGCTGCAGCGCGGCGGTCAGGTCGGTGACCGCGAATCCGGCGGCGATCGAGGTGTTCTTCGCCAGCGCGATCCACACGTTGCCCAGCGGCGGCACCACGGTGCGGAAGGCCTGGGGGAGCACCACCTGGCGCAGCGACTGGCCGAAGGTCAGGCCCAGCGCGCGGGCGGCCTCGGCCTGGCCCGGCGGGACGGCGTTGATGCCCGAGCGCAGCGCCTCGCAGACGAACGCGGCGGTGTAGAGCGACAGCGCGGCGACGGCGGTGATGAACCGGCTCGGGAACTGCAGGTCGATCTGCACGATGCCGAACGCGAAGAAGAAGAACACCACCGTCAGCGGGGTGTTGCGGAAGACCTCGACGTAGAAGGTCGCCAGCCCGCGCAGCGGGGGCACGGGGCTCACCCGCATGCCGGCGAGCACGGTGCCGAGCACCAGGGCGCACAGGCCGCTGACGACGGCGAGGGAGAGCGTCGTCAGGAACGCGCTCCACAACAGGTCGGAGTTGTCGCTGAGGAACTGCACCGCGCCCTCGAGAGGTGGGGGACGGGGCGACGCCGCCGGGCGGGAGCCCGCCCGGCGGCGTCGCGGACGTCCGGGTCGAGTGGGATCAGTACCGGTCGACCGTCGGCGGCTCGGGAGCCTCCTCGCCGGTGATGGAGCCGGCGGTGCGGTCCCACGCGTCGGCCCAGCGGCCGTCCTCGAAGGCCTCCTCGAGGACGTCGTTGATGAAGTTGCGGAAGTCCGTGTCACCGAGCTGCAGGCCGATGCCGTAGGGCTCCTCGGTGAACGGGTTGCCCACCAGCTCGAAGGCGCCGTCGCTGCCGGCGACCAGGCCGGTGAGGATGACGTTGTCGGTCGTCACCGCCACGACGTTGCCGTTGCGCAGGTCGTCGGCGCACTTGGAGTAGACGTCGTAGGTCACCAGCTGCGCCTGCGGGTAGTTGTCCCGGATGTTCTGGGCGGGCGTCGAGCCCTCGACCGAGCACACGGTCTTCCCGGCCAGGTCGTCCGGCCCCTCGATGCCCTCGGGGTTGCCCTCGGCGACCATGATGTCCTGGCCCGCGACGTAGTACGGGCCGGCGAAGTCGACGACCTGCTTGCGCGCGTCGTTGATCGTGTAGGTGGCCACGACCATGTCGACCTGGCCGTTCTGGATGAACGGCTCCCGGTTGGCCGACACCGTCTCGGTCCAGGTGATGCCGTCCTCCGGGATGCCGAGCTCGGCCGCGACGATCTTGGCGATCTCGACGTCGAAGCCCTCGGGGCTGCCGGACTGCGGGTTGAGCAGGCCGAAGCCGGGCTGGTCGTACTTGGTGCCGATGGTGATGGCGCCGGCCTCGTTGAGCTCGGCCATCGTCGTGCCGGCCTCGAACTCGACGTCCTCCTGGACCTCGGCGGTGTTCTCGGCCGACTCCTCGGCCTGGGAACCGGCCTCGCTGGAGCAGGCGGCCAGGGCCAGGCCGAGGGCGGCGAGGGCCGCGAACCGTCGGGTGCTGCGCATGGGGGGTCCTCCCGGGTGGGTCAGTGGTTGAGGATCTTGGAGAGGAAGTCGCGGGCCCGCTCCGAGCGCGGGTTGGTGAAGAAGGTCTCCGGGTCGGCGGACTCGACGATCCGGCCGCCGTCCATGAACACGACCCGGTTGGCCGCCCGCCGGGCGAAGCCCATCTCGTGGGTGACGACGACCATCGTCATGCCCTCGCGGGCCAGCGCGGTCATGACGTCGAGGACCTCGTTGATCATCTCGGGGTCCAGTGCCGACGTCGGCTCGTCGAACAGGATGACCTTGGGGTCCATGGCCAGCGCGCGGGCGATGGCCACCCGCTGCTGCTGACCACCCGACAGCTGGGCGGGGTACTTGTCGGCCTGGTGCCCCACGCCGACCCGGTCCAGCAGCTCGCGCGCCCGCCGCTCGGCGTCGGACCTCGACATCCGGCGCACGCGCGTCGGGGCGAGGGTGACGTTCTCGAGGATCGTCTTGTGGGCGAAGAGGTTGAAGCTCTGGAAGACCATCCCGACGTCGCTGCGCAGCCGGGCGAGCGCCTTCCCCTCCTCGGGCAGCTTCTCGCCGTCGATGCGGATCTCGCCCTGCTGGATGCTCTCCAGCCGGTTGATCGCGCGGCACAGCGTCGACTTGCCCGACCCGGACGGCCCGATGACCACGACGACCTCGCCGCGGTCGATCGAGAGGTCGATGTCCTGCAGGACGTGCAGCTCACCGAACCACTTGTTGACGCCGGTCAGCTGGACGAGAGGTCCTCCGGCTAGCTGGCTGGTCACGTCCGGAACCCTAGGGCCGCGGCCGGGCGCCGACGTCCCGGGGGCGTCACGGTGTAGTAACGAAGACGGTGACGCCGTGTGACCGGGATCGCGCCGTACCCTCGCAGGCGTCATGGGAACCGAGGTCGACAGCCCGCCGCGCACCTACCGGGTGCGCACCTACGGGTGCCAGATGAACGTGCACGACTCCGAGCGGCTGTCCGGGCTGCTCGAGGCCGCGGGCTACGCCGCCGCGCCCGAGGGCGAGGACGCCGACGTCGTCGTGCTCAACACCTGTGCCGTGCGGGAGAACGCCGACAACCGCCTCTACGGCAACCTCGGCCACCTGCGCCCGGTGAAGGACGCGCACCCGGGCATGCAGATCGCCGTCGGCGGGTGCCTGGCGCAGAAGGACCGCGGCGAGATCGTGCAGCGGGCGCCGTGGGTCGACGTCGTCTTCGGGACGCACAACGTCGGGTCGCTGCCGGCGCTGCTGGAGCGGGCCCGGCACAACGCCGAGGCGCAGGTGGAGATCGCCGAGGCGCTCGAGGTGTTCCCCTCGACGCTGCCGGCCAAGCGGGACTCCGCCTACTCCGGCTGGGTGTCGATCAGCGTCGGCTGCAACAACACCTGCACGTTCTGCATCGTCCCGGCGCTGCGCGGCAAGGAGAAGGACCGCCGGCCGGGCGAGATCCTCGCCGAGGTGCAGGCGCTGGTCGACCAGGGCGTGCTCGAGGTGACCCTGCTCGGCCAGAACGTCAACGCCTACGGCGTCGAGTTCCGGGACCGGGGCGCGTTCGCCGACCTGCTGCGCGCCGCCGGCCGCATCGGGGGCCTGGAGCGGCTCCGGTTCACCAGCCCGCACCCGCGGGAGTTCACCGACGACGTCATCGAGGCCATGGCCGAGACCCCGGCGGTGTGCCACCAGCTGCACATGCCGCTGCAGTCGGGGTCCGACGACGTGCTGCGCCGGATGCGCCGCGGCTACCGGCAGGACCGCTACCTCGGCATCATCGACCGGGTCCGCGCCGCCATGCCCGACGCCGCGATCACCACCGACGTCATCGTCGGGTTCCCCGGCGAGACCGAGGCCGACTTCGAGCAGACCCTCGAGGTCGTCCGGCAGGCCCGCTTCGCGAGCGCCTTCACCTTCCAGTACTCCAAGCGCCCCGGGACGCCGGCCGCCACGATGGACGGCCAGCTGCCCAAGGAGGTCGTGCAGGAGCGCTACCTGCGGCTGACCGCGCTGCAGGACGAGATCAGCTGGGCGGAGAACCGCGCGCAGGTCGGCCGCACGGTGGAGCTCCTGGCCGCCGCGGGGGAGGGCAGCAAGGACGCCCGCACCGGCCGGATGAGCGGCCGCGCCCGCGACGGGCGGCTGGTGCACTTCGCCGGCGGCGACGGCGTCCGGCCCGGCGACGTCGTCGAGACCGTCGTCACCGCGGCCGCGCCGCACCACCTCGTCGCCGACGGCCCGCTGCTGTCGCACCGCCGCACCCGCGCCGGCGACGCGCACGAGGCCGGCACCCGGCCGACGACGCCCGGCGTGCTGCTCGGCATGCCGCGGATCGGCGCGCCCGCCTGAGAGGTGGTGCAGCGTGTCCAGGACCGGGCCCCCGGAGGGTCCCGGTCCGGTGCGCCGGGTGGACGTCGGCGGGGCGGAGCTGGAGACCGAGGTCCGCGGCGCCGGGGAGCCGCTGCTGCTCGTCCCCACCGCGCTGACCGCCGACGAGCTGCGGCCGCTCGCCGGCCACCCCGCGCTGCGGGACCGCTACCGCGTCGTCAGCTACCGCCGACGGGGCTACGGGCACAGCAGCCCCGTCCGCGGGCCGGGCTCGATCGAGCGCGACGCCGACGACGTCCGCCGGCTGCTCGCCGCGCTCGGCATCGGGCGGGCGCACGTCGTCGGCGTCTCCTACAGCGCGGCGGTCGCCCTGCGGCTGGCCGCCGACGCACCGGCGCTCGTCGCCACGCTGACGCTCGTCGAGGCCCCGCCGGTGTCGCCGCCGCACGCCGCGGAGTTCCGCGCGGCGAACGCCGCCCTGTGGGAGGACTTCCGCGCCCGCGGCCCGGCGGCGGCCCTGGACTCCTTCCTGCGCCGGGTCGTCGGTCCGGACTGGCGCCGCGCGGTGGAGCGCGACCTCCCGGGCGCGGTCGCCCAGATGGAGCGGGACTGCGCGACGTTCTTCGAGACCGACGTGCCGGCCCTCGCGTCCTGGGACCCCCGGCCGCAGGAGGCCCGGCGGATCCGGCAGCCGGCGCTCTACGTGGCCGGCGGCGACAGCGGCCCCTGGTTCGCCGTGGCCCGGGACGCCGTCCTCGGCTGGTTGCCGCAGGCCGAGGACGTCGTCCTGCCCGGCGCGGGTCACGACCTGGCGATCACCCACGCCGCCGCGCTCGGCACGGTGCTGGCCGACTTCCTCGGCCGGCACCCGGTGGACGGGGCCGGCTGAGGACGTCGGCTCAGCGGCGGGAGGACCGCTCGGCCTCGGCCAGCCACTCGCGGCGGGTCTCGAGGTCGGCCCGCGCCCGGGAGATCCGCTTCGCGTCCCCGGAGGCCTCGGCCTTGGCCAGCTGCTCCTCGGCCTTCGTGACCGCGGCCCGCATCGAGGTGACCATCGGGTTCTCCGGCGCCGTGCGCACCCGGCCGGCGTCCGTGGCGCCGCGGACCCGCTGCTCGACGGCCTGCATCCGGTCCTCCAGGGAGCGCATCGCGCCGCGCGGCACGTGGCCGATGGCGTCGTAGCGCTCCTGGATCCGGCGCAGCGCGGCCTGGGCGCCGCGCAGGTCGGTCGACGGGTCGAGCTTCTCGGCCTCGGCCAGCAGCTCCTCCTTCGCCTGCTGGTTGGCCAGCTGCTCGGAGTTGCGCGCCTTGTCCGACTCCGCGCGGGCGGTGAAGAAGACGTCCTGCGCGGCGCGGAACTGCTTCCACAGGTCGTCGTCGCCGTCGCGGCCGGTGCGCGGCACCGCCTTCCAGCGGTCCATGAGCGACCGCATCGCGGCGCTGGTCGGGCCCCAGTCGGTCGACGTCGACAGCCGCTGCGCCTCGGCGATGAGCTCCTGCTTGGCCGCGCGGGCCTCGCCGCGCTGCGCGTCCAGCGCCGCGAAGTGCGCGCCCCGGCGGCGGCCGAAGGCGTCCCGGGCGGCGGCGAAGCGCGACCACAGCGCCTCGTCGGTCTTCCGGTCGATCCCGCGGATCGTCTTCCACTCCTCGACGATCGCCTTGAGCCGGTCGCCGGCGGCCTTCCACGACGTCGACTCCGCGGCGATCTCCTCCGCCTCGGCGGCCAGCGCCTCCTTGCGGGCGACCTGCGCGGCGCGGGCGGCCGCCTTCTCGGCGCGCGACTCGGCGGCGGCGGAGTCGGCGGTGCCGACCATCGCGCGGGCGCGGGCAGCCAGCGCGTCGAGGTCGCCGACGGCGGTGGCGGTGGGGATGGAGTCGGCCAGCGCCTGCGCCTTGGCCTTGAGCTCGTTCGGGTTGCCGGTGTGCGCCTTCAGCCGCGCCTCGAGCAGCCCGACCTCGGTGGCCAGGTCGTCGTAGCGGCGGGCGAAGTGCGCCAGGCCCGCGGCCGGGTCGCCGGCCTGCCAGGAGCCGACCGCGCGCTCGCCGTCGGCGGTGCGCACGTAGACGGTGCCGTCCTCGTCGACCCGGCCCCACCGCGCGGGGTCCGACGCCGCCTCGGCGGCCGGCGCGGTCACCACCCCGGCGGGCGGCGCGGCCTCGGGGGTCCGGGGGCTCACGGTCTCGGGGGCGGGGGTCTCCGGCGCGGCCACCTCGGGGGCGTCCTCCACCGCCGTCGGGTCGGCCGGCGCCGCCGCGTCGGGGGTGGGCGCGGCGGGCGTCCCGGCCTCCGGGGTGACCGCGTCGGGACCCGCCGTCTCGGGCGTAGGGACCTGCTGCGACCCGTCTCCGGGGTTCGTCGTGCTCGACACGCACCGCAGTGTCCCACGCCGCATCGGCGAGACTGCTCCGGTGAGCAGCAGTCCCGCCGCAGCCGTCCCGGTCGCCTTCTGCCCGTGCCCGCCGCTGCTGCTCCCCGAGGTCGCCGGACGGGCCGCCGCGGACACCGCCGCGCTGCGCGCCGCGTGCACCGACGCCGTCGCCGCGCTGGTCGCGGCCGCGCCGGGCCCGGTGGTCGTCGTCGGCCCCGACGCGGAGGGCCGGCACGGCCCGGGCGACGCCGGGGACCTGCGCGGGTTCGGCGTGGACGTCGAGGTGCCGCTGGACGGGCGGGCGCGGCCCGGGGGTCGCCGGCTGCCGCTGTCGCTGACCGTCGGCGCGTGGCTGCTGCGCGGTGCCGGGCACGCCGGCCCGCGGGTCGGCGTCGGCCCCGGCGACCTCGCCGCCGTCGTCGCGGAGCTGCCCGGGGCCGGCCTGCTGGTCATGGGCGACGGCTCGGCGCGCCGCAGCGAGAAGGCGCCCGGCCACCTCGACCCGGCCGCCGCGCCCTTCGACGCGGCCGTCGCCGCGGCCCTGGCCGCCGGGGACGCCGCCGCGCTCGCCGCGCTGGACCCGGCCGAGGGGGAGCGGCTGCTCGCGGCCGGTGTGCCGGCCTGGCGGGCGGCCGGTGCCCTGCTGGCCGGCCGCGACGTCGCCGCGGAGCTGCGCTTCGACGACGCCCCGTTCGGCGTCGGCTACCTGGTGGCGTCCTGGACGGCGCGGTGACGCCGCCCCCCGTCGTCGCCGTGGTGGGGCCGACGGCGACCGGCAAGACCGCGCTGGCGGTGGCCCTCGCCCAGCGGCTCGGCGGCGAGGTGGTCAACGCCGACTCCATGCAGCTCTACCGCGGCATGGACATCGGCACCGCCAAGCCCGACCCCGCCGAGCGGCAGGGCGTGCCGCACCACCTGCTCGACGTCTGGTCCGTGCGGCAGGCGGCATCGGTGGCCGAGTACGCGTGGCTGGCACGGGCGGAGGTGGACCGGCTGCGGGCGCGCGGGGTGCTGCCGCTGCTGGTCGGCGGGTCGGGGTTGTACGTGCGCGCCGTCCTCGACGACCTGGACATGCCCGGCACCGACCCCGCCGTGCGGGCCCGGCTGCAGGCCGAGCTGGAGGTGTCCGGCCCCGCCGCGCTGCACGCCCGGCTGGCCGCGGTCGACCCCGCCGCCGCGGCCGCCGTCCTGCCGTCGAACGGACGGCGGATCGTGCGGGCGCTGGAGGTCGTGGAGATCACCGGCCGGCCGTTCCGCGCGACGCTGCCGGAGCCGAGGCCGCACTACCCGGCAGTGGTCGTCGGCCTGGACCGCGAGGCCGCCGAGCTCGACGAGCGGGTCGCCGCCCGGGTGGACCGGATGTGGGCCGCCGGGTTCGTCGCGGAGGTCGAGGCGCTGGTGGCCGAGGGCCTGCGCGAGGGGCCCACCGCCTCCCGGGCGCTGGGCTACGCGCAGGTGCTCGCCCAGCTCGACGGCGAGCTCACCGCCGACGAGGCGCGCGAGCGGACGGTCAGCACCACCCGCCGTTTCGTCCGCCGGCAGCGCTCGTGGTTCCGCCGGGACGCGGCGACGACGTGGTTCGACGCCGCCCGCCCCGACCTCGCCGACGCCGTCGGGGCGCTGCTCGCCGGCCGTACGATCGGACGGTGAGCGACCGGTTCCTCCTCGGGCACGGCACCGAGAACGACTTCGTCGTCCTGCCCGACCCCGACGGGGACCGCTGGCCCGAGGACCGCCTCGACGCCGCGCTGGTCCGCCGGCTGTGCGAGCGCCGCGCCGGCCTCGGCGGCGACGGCGTCCTGCGGGTGGTGCGCAGCCGGCACGTGCCCGACGCGCCCGCCGTCCTCGGCGAGGCGCTCGACGCCTGCGAGTGGTTCATGGACCACCGCAACGCCGACGGCTCGCACGCGGAGATGTGCGGCAACGGCATCCGGCTGTTCCTGCACGCGCTGGTCACCGAGGGCCTGCTCGACCGCGCCGCCTGCGCCGACGGCGTGCTGGTCGGCACCCGGGGCGGCCCGCGGCGGGTCGGCGCCGGTGCCGACGGCGGCTACTGGGTCGACATGGGCCCGGCCCGGCCGTTCGGCCGCGGCGAGGCCACCGTCGGCGGGCAGGCGTTCCCCGGGCAGGCGGTGTCGATGGGCAACCCGCACCTGGTGTGCCTGACCGACGCCGACCTCGAAGGCCTGGACCTCACCGCCCAGCCGGGCTTCGACGCGGGCCTGTTCCCCGAGGGCGTCAACGTCGAGTTCGTGCGGGTGCTCGCGGGCCCGGCCGAGGGCGCCGACGCGCACGTGCGGCTGCGGGTGCACGAGCGCGGGGTGGGGGAGACCCGCTCCTGCGGCACCGGCGCCTGCGCCACGGCGTACGCGGCGCTGGCGGCCGGCGCGGACGGGCCCGCGGTGCGCGGCACCGTCGTCGTCGACGTCCCCGGTGGCCGGCTCACGGTGGACGTCTCCCCGGAGACGACGGTGCTGCGCGGTCCCGCCGTCGTCGTCGCCTCCGGTGAGCTGACCCGGGAGTGGCTGGCTTCCTAGGGGCTGCGCCTAGGGGTTGTCCGGGGTGTCCGCGCGGGTCTCCGGCTCGTCGGTGGGCGCCTCCGGCTTGTCCGCCGGGCCGGTGTTGCCGGTGCCGCGCGGCTCCCCGCGGCCGGTGTCCTGGTCGGCGCCACCGAAGGGGTTGCGCGGCGGGTCCAGGCCCACCGGGTCGCGGCCGGGGTCGTCGGTGCCGGCGTCGCTGCTCGTGCTCACGGGGTCCTCCTCGGCTGTGGTGTCCGTCCCGCCCTACCCGCCTCCCGGCGGGATGCACCTGACCCGTTCCGGTGTTGTAGGAGGCGTATGACGACTGCAGAGACGACAACCCAGGTGACCGGCGTGGCCTCGCGTGTCACGCTGGACGTGATGACGACAGCCCCCGAGAGCACCCCCCTCGACGACGACACGCTCGCCGAGACCCGTCCCGCCCCGGCCGGCCAGTGGGACGAGGACGACGACACGACCGGCTCCTACGCGCTCGAGGCCCGTGGCGCGCTCCGCCGCGTCGCCGGGCTGTCCACCGAGCTCGCCGACGTCACCGAGGTCGAGTACCGGCAGCTGCGCCTCGAGCGCGTCGTGCTCGTCGGTGTGTGGACCGAGGGCACCCAGGCCGACGCCGACCGCTCGCTGGCCGAGCTCGCCGCGCTCGCCGAGACCGCGGGCTCCCAGGTCCTCGAGGCGGTGAGCCAGCGGCGGGACAAGCCCGACGCCGGCACGTACGTGGGCTCGGGCAAGGCCAACGAGATCCGCGACATCGTGGCCGCGACCGGCGCGGACACGGTGATCTGCGACGGCGAGCTGACCCCCGGCCAGCTCAACGCGCTGGAGAAGACCCTCAAGGTCAAGGTGGTCGACCGGACCGCGCTGATCCTCGACATCTTCGCCCAGCACGCCACCAGCCGGGAGGGCAAGGCCCAGGTCGAGCTCGCCCAGATGCAGTACATGCTGCCGCGGCTGCGCGGCTGGGGTGAGTCGCTGTCCCGGCAGGCCGGTGGCCGCGTCGCCGGCGGTGGCGGCATCGGTACCCGCGGTCCCGGTGAGACGAAGATCGAGACCGACCGGCGGCGGATCCGGTCGCGGGTGAGCAAGCTGCGCCGCGAGATCGCCGGCATGGCGACCGCCCGGGCCACCCAGCGCTCGGGCCGCGACCGCAACGCCGTCCCCAGCGTGGCGATCGCCGGCTACACCAACGCCGGCAAGTCCAGCCTGCTCAACCGGCTGACCGGCGCGGGCGTGCTGGTGGAGGACGCGCTGTTCGCCACCCTCGACCCGACGGTGCGCCGGGCCCAGTCGCCCGACGGCCGCGAGTACACGCTCACCGACACCGTCGGGTTCGTGCGGCACCTGCCGCACCAGCTCGTCGACGCGTTCCGCTCCACGCTGGAGGAGGTGGCCGGCGCCGACCTGCTGCTGCACGTCGTCGACGGCTCCGACCCCGACCCGCTCGGCCAGATCGACGCGGTGCACGTGGTGCTGCGGGAGATCGACGCGGCGGCGGTGCCCGAGCTGATCGTCGTCAACAAGGTCGACGCCATGACCGAGGACGACGTGCTGACCCTGCGCCGGGCGCTGCCCGGTGCCGTGTGGGTCTCCGCGCGCACCGGCGAGGGCATCGAGCAGCTGCGTGAGGTCGTGGCCGCCCGGCTGCCGCACCCGGACGTCGAGGTCGAGGTGCTCGTTCCCTACGACCGCGGGGACCTGGTCGCCCGTGTGCACCGCGACGGCGAGGTGCTCAGCGAGGAGCACGAGGTTGCCGGCACCCGGCTGACCGCCCGCGTCGACGGCGGCCTGGCCGCCGCGCTCGAGCGGTACGCCGTCCCGGTCGGCTGACCGCCTCCTGCACCCCGGGCCGCCCGGGTGCCCGGCTCCGCGCCGGGCGCCCGGGCGGCTCGCCGTTCCGGCCCGCCGAGGTCACGGACGGGTCACGGCCCGGTACCGTGATCCGGTGACCAGCGGCGTGGTGCGGCGCACCTCCGACGCGCCGGCCGGGCGCCCGGAGCGGGCCGCCCGCCCGGCCGCCGTGGTCGGTGCCGGCCGCCCGCCGTGGTGGCTGCTGGTCCTCGCGTTCGCGGTCACCGTCGGGGTGACCGTCGACCTGCTCAGCCGCGGGGTGCTCGAGCGGCTGGACCTCGAGGTCTCCGAGGTGGTCAGCGCCTGGGACCTGCGCGACTCGCCGGCCTACTGGCCGGTGTGGGCGGTCACCCAGATCGGCGGCCGCGGCACCATCCTCATCGTGCTGGCCGCCCTGGTCGGCTGGCTGTGCCTGCGGGAACGGACGCTGCTGCCCCTGCTGCGGGTGGTCACCGCGCTGGCGCTGCTCACCGTCGTCGTCTACGCGTTCAAGTTCGGCACCGGCCGCACGGCGCCCGCCTATCCCGGCTCGTTCTTCCACCGCGACGGCGCCAGCTATCCCTCCGGGCACGTGGCCAACGCCGTGCTCATGTGGGGCGTGGCGCGCTGGCAGGCGGTCGAGTACGGGCTCGGGCCGCGGGTGCAGCGCACCTTGTGGTGGCTGGCCGTCGTCGGGCCGGTGGCCACCGGGATCGCGATGGTCTCGCTGGACTTCCACTGGGTCACCGATGCCGTCGTGGGCGCGGCCGTGGGGCTGCTGCTGCTGGGCGTGGTTCACGCACTCGACGCGCTGGTGCTGTCACGCTGGGCGAGTGCCCGAGCCGGCCGCCCGTCCGCGTAGCGCCGCCCGGCGGGCACCGGCCGTCCTGCTGACCGCGGGCCTGATGGCCCTCCCGGCCGCCCCGGCCGCCGCCGAGGAGCCGGCCGCCCCGTCGGTCCGCTGCCAGGTGACCGACCCTCGACTGGCCGAGCTCTCCGGCCTCGTCGACGTCGGCGACCGCATGCTCGCCATGGTCGACGGCGGGGACCAGGTCGCCGTGTACGTGCTCGACGGCGCCTGCCGGGTGGTCGACGTGACCACCGCGCCGGTGGACCCCTACGACCCCGAGGACCTCGGCGTCGGCCCCGACGGCACCGTGTGGCTGGCCGACACCGGCGACAACACCACGGTCCGGACGACGGTCGCGCTCGTCGCGCTGCGGCCCGACGGGGGGACGGCGCTGTACCGGCTGACCTATCCCGACGGCCCGCACGACGCCGAGGCGCTGCTGCTCGCCCCCGACGGCACCCCGTACGTGGTGACCAAGGAGGTGCTGGGGGCCAGCCACGTCTACCGGCCGGCCGCGCCGCTGGTCGACGGGGGCACGGTGGCGCTGGCCGACGTCGGCACGGTGACGTTCACGCTCACCGGCACGCCCGGCGGTCCCGTCGGCCGGGCCGGGCAGCTGCTGGTCACCGGCGGGGCGGTGGCCCGCGACGGCAGCCGGATCGCGCTGCGCACCTACACCGACGCCTACGTCTGGCCGCTGACCGGCGCGGACATCCCGGGGGCGCTGGCCGGCGAGCCGGTGCGGATCGCGCTGCCCGAGGCGCCGCAGGGGGAGGCGGTGTCGTTCACCGCGGACGGCAGCGGGCTGCTGGTGGCCGGTGAGGGCGTGCCCGGGGACGTCACCTCGGTGCCGGTCCCGGCGGGGTCCGCGCCGCCCGCGCCGGCGGGGTCCGGGGCGGCCGACCCGTCGCCGTCGGCGCTGCTCGGCGGGGACCCCGGGGGCCTGTCGCCGGTGACCGCGGGCGTGGCCGCCGCCGTCGTCGCGACCGCGCTGGTGTGGCTCGGCGGGCGGCTGCGCCGCCGCCGGTCCGGCGGTCCGCCCGCCGGCGCCTGAGCTCCGGCGCCGGCGGGGGACCTGCGGCTCAGACCCGCCGCAGGACGGTGACGACGCGGCCGAGGACGGTGGCCTCGTCGCCGGGGATCGGCTCGTAGGCCGGGTTGTGCGGCAGCAGCCAGACGTGCCCGTCGCGGCGCTTGTAGGTCTTGACCGTGGCCTCGCCGTCGAGCATCGCGGCGACGATCTCGCCGTTCTCGGCGGTGGGCTGCTGGCGGACGACCACCCAGTCGCCGTCGCAGATGGCCGCGTCGACCATCGAGTCACCGGCGACGCGCAGCATGAACAACGTGCCCTCGCCGACGAGCTCGCGGGGGAGCGGGAAGACGTCCTCGACCGCCTGCTCGGCGAGGACCGGGCCACCGGCCGCGATCCGCCCGACCAGCGGCACGTAGGTGGGCGCGGTCGTGCCGTCGGCGGCCGCGGCAGGCGCCGCCGGGGCGGTCTCGCCCGCGGTCTCGCCGGGCAGCCGCACGTCGAGCGCGCGCGGCCGGTTGGGGTCGCGCCGCAGCCAGCCCTTCTTCTGCAGCACCGACAGCTGGTGGGCGACCGACGACGCCGACGACAGGCCGACCGCCTCGCCGATCTCGCGGACCGAGGGCGGGTAACCGCGCCGCTCGATCGAGTCGCGGATGACCTCGAGGACCCGGCGCTGCCGCTGGGTCAGGCCGTCGCCGGCCTCGCCGCGGTCGGGGAAGGTGCGCACGGCGCCCGTGCTCTCCGCGCCGGCGCCGCGCTCCGCGGCCGGACGGCGGGTCGTCGTGCCGCCGCCCCGGATGCCCTGGCCGGTCCCGCTCGTGCCCGCCACGTCTCCTCCTCGCCGGCCGCGTCCCCGCGGCCCGTCCGTCGCCCTCCCGGCCCCGAGGCCGGTCGGCGGGCGGTGCGCCCGCACGGACCGTAGCGCGCCGGCGCCGCAGGTTCAAACGTGTGTTCGAAGGACACGCCGCGCCGCTCTCGCACTCGTCGGACCCGTGCGGTAGACATCCGATCAGGCGTTCGATCGAACGCGTGTTCGATGCGGTCGACCCGATCAGGAGGAGCGGTCATGGGCAGCGTGCGGCAGGCAGTGCTCGAGTTCGACGCGGCGGTCCGGGTCCCGTGGCGGCCGCCGCTCCGCGGCGAGGGCGCGACGGCGGCCGGTGCGGCCCGCTCCGCATCCCCGGGTCACGCCGGCCGGCCGGCGCCGCGCGCCGCCCTGCCGGGCTCGGGTCCTCGCGTCACCGGGCGCCTGCGGCCGGTGCCCGACCGTCCCGCCGCGGCTCCCGCGCGCACCGCCGGCCCGGCCGCCGAGGGGCCGCGCGCCCGTCGCGACCCGGCCCGCCCGAGCGGGCGCCCGGTGCACTCGGAGCCCGCCCGGGCCGCCGTCCGCGCGCGGTGTGCGCCGGCCCCGGCGCCGGTGCGGCTGACCCGCCGCGGTCGCCGCCTGGTCACCGTGCTGGTCCTCGCCGCCGGCGTCGGCGGCGCCGCCCTCGGCCGGGAGTTCCTCGCTCCCCACGACGGCCTGCGCCTGGCCGGCGAGAGCAGCGTCGTGGTCGAGAGCGGGGACACGGTGTGGTCGATCGCCGCGGAGGTCGCCGGCGCCGACCAGGACGTGCGCGCGGTGGTCGACGCGATCGAGGCGCTCAACGACCTGCAGGGGGCGGTCGTCGTCCCCGGGCAGGTGCTCCGTCTGCCGTAGGCGCCCCGTCCGGCGCCGTCACCCGGGGAATGTGACGAGACCGCGCCGGTGAGTTCGTCAACCATGCAGGCGCCGTCGTTTACCGTCCGGAGTCGTCGTGGCACTTACGGTCAGGAGCGTGTCAGCAGCCGTGAACAGCAGCGCAGCGGTGACCTTCCGGTCCCCGCAGGACGTCGAGGTCCTCGTGGACGGCACCTGGGTGCCGGGTGCCATGCACGGCTGGCGCCACGACGCGACCGGCGGGTGCGAGGCCCGCGTCCGGCTGCGCGACACCGCGGGAGCGGACGGGGAGGACGCCTGGGTGGACCTGGCCCTCGTGCGGCTGCCCGAGCGGCACCTGACGCTGGCCTCCGGTCCCGCGGACGGGATCGCCGACCCCACGGGGACCGCCGCGCTGCCGGCCGTGGCCCGCCGCGCGGTCGTCCCGGGCGCCCGCGCCCCCCGCCGCGGCGCTCGCCGGCACGGTGGCGACGTCACCGCCGAGCAGCCCGCCGTCCGCCCGGCCGCCGCGGGCCGGCACCGGGCGCCCGCCGGCTCCGGCCGGCACCGGGCCGCGACCGCCGAGATGCCGGTCGTCATCTGCCCGGTGCCGGCCGACGGTGCCGTCGCGGAGGAGCCGGACATGCTGACCCGCCCCATCCGCCTCGGCGACCTGGTGCCGCACCCCCGCGGCGGCCGCCCCGCCGTCCGCCCCACCGCCTGACCCGACGCCGGGGCGCGTCCCCGGCGGTCCTCCGCACCCCTCCACCGGCGTCCGGCCGGACGTCCCGGGAGGCGCCTGCGCGCCGTCCGGGTGCCCGGTCGTCCCCTGCCGGCGGTGGCCGGATACACCCGGGCGTGCCTCTCCGCGCGCCGACACGCGTGGCGCCCCGGCGTGTCGTGTGACGGGAGGGGGTCCTGCTCGCGCGTGGTCACCGCGGGGTCACGGCCGGATCTCGACGGAACAGACACGCGGGTTCTCGTCTTGCAGATGTAGTGGAGCGGGGCCTACTGTCCCCCTACATCTAGTAGTTGCACCGATGGAAGTCCTCCACAGGCCGTCCTCAGGACCTCCACGGGGTGTCCACCGGATGTCCCCAGAGGGGTCCACAGACGACAGGCAGGCGGGCGGGTCCGGCAGGACCGGAACGAGCCCGCCGGCACCAGCCGCCCGAGCCGGGTCCCCGGTCCGGGCAGGTCTTCCGCGGAGGGAGGTGAACCGCAGTGCGCTGCCCGTTCTGCCACAACCCCGACAGCCGGGTGATCGACTCGCGCGAGGCCGACGAGGGGGCCACCACGCGTCGCCGCCGCTCGTGCCCGGCCTGCGGTCGCCGGTTCACCACCGTCGAGGAGGCGGTGCTCGCCGTCGTCAAGCGCAGCGGGGTCAGCGAGCCGTTCAACCGGACCAAGGTCGTCGCCGGCGTGCGGCGCGCCTGCCAGGGCCGGCCGGTCGACGAGGACCAGCTCCAGCAGCTGGCCCAGCAGGTCGAGGACGCCATCCGCGCCAGCGGCGTGGCCGAGGTCCCCAGCCACGAGGTGGGCCTGGCGATCCTGCAGCCGCTGCGCGAGCTCGACGAGGTCGCCTACCTGCGCTTCGCCAGCGTCTACCGCGCCTTCACCTCGGTCGAGGACTTCGAGAAGGAGATCACCGAGCTGCGGGCCCGCCACCACCGCGGCGGCACCCCGCCGCTGCCCGGGCTGCAGATCGAGCCGCCGGCGCCGCGCCGCCGGGGCTCCGCCCGCACCCCCTCCACCGCCCGCGACGGCTGACCGCCGCGCTCGCGACCAGACGTGCGCCGGCAGCGTCGCCGGCCCTCCCAGCACCACCGGAACCGTCAGCAGGACCAGATAGGAACAGGGTGGCTCTCTTCCCCAGCCGCCCGCACCACTCACCGAGGGAGAGCTCGTGACCGAGATCGAGGACCGCCCGGCAGCCCGTACGCGCCGGGCCGCCAAGGCGCCGACCAGGGGGAAGGGACTGAAGGTCAAGCGGGTCTACACGACCGCCGGCGTCCACCCGTACGACGAGGTGACGTGGGAGCGTCGCGACGTCGTCATGACCAACTGGCGTGACGGCTCGATCAACTTCGAGCAGCGCGGCGTCGAGTTCCCCTCCGAGTGGAGCATCAACGCCACCAACATCGTCACCACGAAGTACTTCCGCGGCGCCGTCGGCACCCCGCAGCGGGAGAGCAGCCTGCGTCAGCTCATCGACCGGGTGGTGCTCACCTACGGCGCGGCCGGCCGCGAGCACGGCTACTTCGCCACCGAGGGCGACGCCGAGGTCTTCGAGCACGAGCTGACCTGGATGCTGCTGCACCAGGTGTTCAGCTTCAACAGCCCCGTGTGGTTCAACGTCGGCACGAGTGCGCCGCAGCAGGTCAGCGCCTGCTTCATCCTCGCCGTCGACGACACGATGGATTCGATCCTCAACTGGTACCGGGAGGAGGGGCTGATCTTCAAGGGCGGCTCCGGCGCCGGCCTGAACCTCTCCCGCATCCGCTCGTCCAAGGAGCTGCTGTCCTCCGGCGGCACCGCCTCCGGCCCGGTCAGCTTTATGCGCGGCGCCGACGCCTCCGCCGGGACCATCAAGTCCGGTGGCGCCACCCGGCGCGCGGCCAAGATGGTCGTCCTCGACATCGACCACCCCGACATCGAGGAGTTCATCGAGACCAAGGCGCGCGAGGAGGACAAGATCCGCGCGCTGCGGGACGCGGGGTACGACATGGACCTCGGCGGCAAGGACATCACCAGCGTCCAGTACCAGAACGCCAACAACTCGGTGCGCGTCTCCGACGAGTTCATGCGTGCCGTCGAGGACGGCACCGACTTCGGCCTGCGCGCCCGCCTCGACGGCTCGGTCATCGAGACCGTCGACGCCCGGGACCTGTTCCGCAAGGTCACCCAGGCCGCGTGGGAGTGCGCCGACCCCGGCATCCAGTACGACGACACGATCAACGACTGGCACACCAACCCCGAGACGGGCCGGATCAACGCGTCCAACCCCTGCTCGGAGTACATGAGCCTGGACAACAGCTCGTGCAATCTGGCGTCCCTGAACCTCATGAAGTTCCTCAAGGACGACGGGACGTTCGACGCCAAGACCTTCGTCAAGGCCGTCGAACTGGTCATCACGGCGATGGACGTCTCCATCTGCTTCGCCGACTTCCCGACCGAGCCGATCGGTGAGACCACCCGCGCCTACCGGCAGCTGGGCATCGGCTACGCCAACCTCGGCGCGCTGCTGATGGCCACCGGCCACGCCTACGACTCGCGGGGCGGCCAGACCCTGGCCGCGGCCATCACCTCGCTGATGACCGGCACCGCCTACCGCCGCTCGGCCGAGCTCGCCGGCATCGTCGGCGCGTACGAGGGCTTCGCCCGCAACGCCGACGCGCACGCCCGCGTCATGCGCAAGCACGCCGCCGCCAACGACGCCATCCGCCCGGTCGGCGCCGACGACGCCGACGTGCTGCGGGCCGCCACCGCCCAGTGGCAGGAGTGCCTGGAGGTCGGCGCGGAGAACGGCTGGCGCAACGCGCAGGCCTCGGTCCTCGCCCCCACCGGGACCATCGGCTTCATGATGGACTGCGACACGACCGGCATCGAGCCGGACTTCTCGCTGGTCAAGTACAAGAAGCTGGTCGGCGGCGGGTCCATGCAGATCGTCAACCAGACGGTCCCGCGGGCGCTCAAGAGCCTCGGCTACCAGGACGAGCAGGTCGAGGCGATCGTCGAGTACATCGCCGAGCACGGCCACGTCGTCGACGCCCCGAGCCTGCGCCCGGAGCACTACGAGGTGTTCGACTGCGCCATGGGCGAGCGGGCCATCTCCCCGATGGGCCACGTCCGCATGATGGCCGCGGTGCAGCCGTTCATCTCCGGCGCGATCAGCAAGACGGTCAACATGCCGGAGTCGGCGACCGTCGAGGACGTCGAGAACATCTACTTCCAGGGCTGGAAGCTCGGCCTCAAGGCGCTGGCGATCTACCGCGACAACTGCAAGGTCGGCCAGCCGCTGTCCGACGCCAAGGCCAAGAAGACCGAGGCCAAGGTCGAGGTCGAGGCCGCTCCGGTCGCCGCGACGTCGCACCCGGTCCGCCGCCGGCTGCCGAAGAAGCGGCAGAGCATGACGACGTCGTTCAGCGTCGCGGGCGCCGAGGGGTACATGACCGCCGGGATGTACGAGGACGGCAGCCTCGGCGAGGTGTTCCTCAAGCTGGGCAAGCAGGGTTCGACCCTCGCCGGTGTCATGGACGCCTTCTCGATCGGCATCTCGATCGCGCTGCAGCACGGTGTGCCGCTGGAGACCTACATCCAGAAGTTCACCAACATGCGCTTCGAACCGGCCGGCATGACCGACGACCCGGACATCCGGATCGCCCAGTCGGTGATGGACTACATCTTCCGTCGCCTGGCGCTGGACCACCTGCCGGTCGAGACCCGCGCGACCCTCGGCATCTTCACCGCCGAGGAGCGGGCGGCGCAGGTGTCGGGCACGTACGGCGGCTCGGCCTCGACGGCGGAGGTCGTCGAGGAGGAGGAGGTCGACGTCGAGGCGCTGCGCGGCTCGGTGCCGACCGAGGCGCCCGCCAAGCCGGAGCCGGCCGCCGACAAGCCGGTCAAGGAGGCCCACTCCTCGGCCGAGCTGCTCGAGCTGGTCACGGGCAACGTCACCGACGCGCCGCTGTGCATGACCTGCGGCACCAAGATGCGCCCCGCCGGCAGCTGCTACGTCTGCGAGGGCTGCGGCTCCACCAGCGGCTGCAGCTGACGTGAACGGCCAGGGAGTGTCCCTGCCGGTGCGGACAGCGGTGTCGCGGATCCGGCCGGCAGGACGTCCCTGACCACGTGAGGTCGTCGCCGGCCCGGCTCCTCTCGAGGAGCCGGGCCGGTGGCGTCCGCAGGGTGCCGGCGGGTGCGCCGCCTTACTCCGAGGAGAACCCGCACCCGGTGGACGGCGTGGCCGTCACGTCCGACACGGGCGGGCAGGCCAACGCCGACTGGGGCCAGGTGGCGAGCAACACCGCTCAGCTCGACACCAGTTCCGGCGCCGGCGGCGGCATGGGCCAGCACTCGCGCTCGACGGAAGCCGCGGACATCAACGGGGGATTCGCGAGCAGCGACAACGCCTTCGGGATCACGTTGAGCGACAACACGGACGGCACGACCGGCCGCCTGGGCGTCGGCAACGCGTCCGCGTCCACCGGGACGGGCGGCCACTCGGCCGCTCCCGGTGACGGGGGCAACGGCGTGCACGCGGTGGACAACGCCGAGCTCGCCGGCACCCTCAACCCCGTCGACGGCCAGCTCACCACCACGTCCGGCGGCACCTCGACGGACGTCTCGGAGGAGCTGCTGGACGGCACGCAGGCTGCGGGGGGCTGACCCGGCCGGGAGGGAGGGCACGCCGAGCCCCGGCGTGCCCTCCTCGCGCCGGCGCTACAGAAACCCCTGCTCCCGGGCGCGGCGCACCACGTCGGCCCGGCCGGTCGCCGCGAGCTTGCGCACGAGCGTGCGCACGTGGCCGCGGACGGTGTTCGTCGAGATCACGAGTCCGGCCGCGATCTGCCTGGTGGACTGCGCTTCACCCAGCCGCCGGAGCACCTCGAGCTCACGCGGGCTCAGGAGCGGCGGGACCGGCGCCGCATCCGTCGTCGACTCGACCATCGGGCTCTCCTCGCCCACCGTCGCGGCCACCGGGGCGCCGGGTCGCCGCGAGCCCGGGCCGGCCCGGAACCGGCCCGTCGAGATCCTGCTCCTCCCGCCGAGTCGTGCGCACCGGCTTTCGTCGTGTGAGGTGCGTCGGCCGCAGCCGGTCCGTGACCGCCGCACGGGGTCGTCGCTGCTCCGGCCCCTCGATCCGACCGTGCCGCCGCCGACCGGTTCCGCTCGGGGCCGTTTCGGGATAGAACGTCGTCGCCTTGCCCGGTGCGGCAGAGAGCGTCCGTCCGCGGGGGTTCGGGGTACGTCACCGGGCAGGGCTCTGACAGCCCGCCGACGCCCCCGGACGTACGGCGGAGTGACGACCTGCCCGGTCAGGGCAGCCGCGCGAGCAGGGCCCGGGCGAACGCCTCGGCCGCCGGGTCGACCGGCTCCTGCGCCGCCGCGGCGCGCAGCCAGCCCGCCAGCGGCGCGGCCAGCGCGGGGGAGAGGGCCGCGATCCACGTTCCGGTCCCGGCCCGCGCCTCGGCCACGTGCTCGGTGCTCCCCTCGGGGAGGTGCGCGACCACCTCGGGACGGGTCGCCAGCAGCCCGCCGGTCCGCCAGTCGCCGGGGGGCGTCCGGGCGGCGAGCGCCTCGAGTCGGTCGGCCGCCGTCCGGAGCAGCTGCTCGGGGTCCACGGCCGGATGGTGCCCGACGGGCCGGACCGTCGCCGAGCGTCTGGACAGCCCACACCCGGCGGCGGTGCACTACGAGTCCGCACAGGAGGCGCCATGGCCGCGGAGCACGTCGTCGACCCCACCCGCGCCGGTGCGCGCGGCGCCGCGGACTCGCTCGCGTCCCCTCACGTCGCCGGCGGCACCCGGAGCTGCGGCTCTCCGCTCACCCGACAGGAGGACGTCCCGTGGACACCTTCCTCTCCACCGACCTCACCGGCCTGCCGGAGGCCACGCGACCCGAGGTGGTCGAGCTCGGCGACGGCGACGAGCTGTCGCTGCGGCCCGCCCCGGTCGCCAAGCGGATCGGGGACAGCACGGTGCGGATGCTGGCCTACAACGGCTCGATCCCCGGACCCACGCTCCGGGTCCGGCAGGGCTCGGAGGTCGTCGTGCACGTCACCAACGGCACCGACCTCGACACCACCGTGCACTGGCACGGGCTGCGGCTGGAGAACCGCTACGACGGCGTGCCGCACGAGACGCAGGCGCCGATCCCGCCGGGCGGCGAGTTCACCTACCGCATCCAGTTCCCCGACCCGGGCCTGTACTGGTACCACCCGCACGTCCGCGAGGACGTCACCCAGGAACTGGGCCTCTACGGCAGCATCCTCGTCACCCCGGCCGAGCCGGACTACTGGCCGCCGGTGCACCGCGACGTGGTGCTGACCCTCGACGACCTGCTGCTCGAGGACGGCGCGATCGCCCCGTTCAGCCGCACCGAGACGAACTACGCCGCGATGGGTCGCTACGGCAACGTCATGCTCACCGGCGGGGAGACCGACCCGGCGTTCACCGTGCGGACCGGCGAGGTCGTCCGCCTGTGGCTGACCGACACCGCCAACAGCCGGGTGTTCCGCGTCTCCGTGGCCGGTGCCCGGATGAAGCTCGTCGGCGGGGACAGCGGCCGGGTGGAGCACGAGGAGTTCGTCCCCGACGTGGTGCTGGCCCCGTCGGAGCGGGCGGTCGTGGACGTGCTGTTCGACCGGCCGGGCGAGTTCGCGCTGGAGCACCGCACCCCGAGCCGGACCTCCCGGCTGGCGGCGATCACCGTCAGCGACGAGGTCGCCGAGCCGCCGCTGGCCGACAGCTTCGAGACGCTGCGCACCGCGCCGGAGCTGGTGGCCGAGCGCGAGCGGCTCGACTCGTGGCTGGCCGCGCCGCCGGACGAGGTGCTGGCCATCGTCGCGGAGATGGACGACCCGGCCGCGCCCGCGGCGGGACCGGCGACCTACGCCTGCCCGATGCACCCGGAGGTGGTCAGCGACGAGCCGGGGCGCTGCCCGAAGTGCGGCATGAAGCTGATGGCGGCCGCGCCGGCGGGAGGCCACGGTCACGGCACGGGCCACGCCGGCCACGACACGGACGCCGCGGGGACGTCAGCGACCGGTCACGACGCCGCGCACGGGCACGCCCACCACCACGGTCCCGCCACCGCCGACGGGATCGAGTGGGAGGACGAGATGGCCGAGACGAACAGGGCCACCACCACCGAGACGATGCGCTGGAGGTTCCTCGACCGCTCCCCGGACCGCGACGGGCTCCCCGTCGACTGGCACTTCACCGCCGGTCAGCGGGTCAAGATCCGGCTGGTCAACGAGGTGGACTCCGACCACCCGATGCACCACCCGTTCCACGTCCACGGGGCCGGCCGCTTCCTCGTCCTCGCCCGCGACGGGACGCCCGAGGCCAACCTGGTGTGGAAGGACACCGTGCTCATCCCGACCGGGCAGACCGTGGACGTCCTGCTCGACGTCACCAACCCCGGCCTGTGGATGGCGCACTGCCACATCGCCGAGCACATGCACTCCGGGATGATGTTCAGCTTCACCGTCGACCGGGGAGCGCCGTCGTGACCGCCCCGGCTGAGCCGTACGACGTCGTCGTCGTGGGCGGCGGGCAGGCCGGCCTGGCCGCCGCCTGGCACCTGCGCGAGCGCGGGCTGCGGTTCCTGGTCCTGGAGGCCGCGCCCGAACTCGGGCACACCTGGCGCACCCGCTGGGAGTCGCTGCGGCTGTTCACCCCGGCCGAGCACGACGCGCTGCCCGGCCTGCCGTTCCCCGCGCCGGCCGGCACCTACCCGGGCAAGGAGGCGGTCGCCGACTACCTGCGCGACTACGCCGCCGCCTTCGACCTGCCGGTGCAGCTGGACGCGCGGGTCACCCGGCTGGAGCGCACCGACGCCGGGTTCCGGCTCGACACCGCCGACCGCGCGTACGACGCCCGGCAGGTCGTCGTCGCCACCGGGCCGTTCCAGACCCCGTTCGTCCCGCCGCTGGCCGCCGGGCTGGACGGGTCGGTGACCCAGGTGCACAGCTCCGGGTACCGCAGCCCCGCGGCGCTGCCCGAGGGGCCCGTCCTGGTGGTCGGCGGGGGCAACTCCGGCTTCCAGATCGCCGAGGAGCTGGCCGGGACCCGGGCGGTCGAGCTGTCGGTCGGGTCGGCCTACACGGCGCTGCCGCAGCGGCTGCTCGGCCGCGACCTGTTCTGGTGGCTGACCCGGCTGCGGCTGATGCGGGTGACCGCCGGCTCCCGGCCCGGCCGGCGGATGCAGTCCCGCGGCGAGTTCCTCATCGGCACCAGCCGCCGGAGCCTGCAGCGGGCAGGCGTGCGGTTCCGGCCGCGGCTGGCCGGCGCCGCCGGCCGCACCGTCCGGTTCGCCGACGGCACCAGCGGGGAGGTGGGCGTCGTCGTCTGGGCGACCGGCTACCGGCCCGACCACTCGTGGATCGACGTCCCGGGCGTGCTGCGCGACGGCCGCGTCGTCCACACCCGCGGGATCACCGACGTCCCCGGGCTGTACGTCCTCGGCCTGTCCTGGCAGCACACCCGCGGCTCGGCGCTGCTCGGCTTCGTCGCCGACGACGCCGCGTACGTGGTCGACGCCGCCGCGAGGGCCGGCGCCCCCGTGCCCGCGCCGCGCGGTGCGTCCGGGACTCAGGCGGCCGAGCGCCGCGTCCCGAACTGACCGCGCCGAGCACCGGGAGGAGACCGCCGTGCCCGGTAAGGAGAAGGTCCTCGCGTTCCCGGTCCACCCCGGGGTGACGCCGCTGGACCTGATCGGCCCGCTCACCGTGCTGATGGGTCCCGGCATCGGCGGCATGCGGTACCGCACCGTCGTGGTCGGCGAGCGCGCCGAGCCGCTGGCCACCGACACGCCGCTGCAGCTGCAGCCGGCCGCCACCTTCGCCGAGGTGCCGGACCCGTGGGCGGTGATCGTGCCCGGCGGCGCGGCCACCCTCGCGGCGGCCGAGGACGAGGGGCTGCTGTCCTACGTCCGCTCGGCCGCCACCGGGGCGGAGGTCGTCGGCTCCACCGGCAACGGGGCTCTCGTGCTGGCCGCGGCCGGCCTGCTGCCCGGCCGGCGGGCGGCGGTCCACTGGGCCTTCCGCGAGCCGCTGGAGGAGCTGGGCGCGATCCCCGCCGCCGAGCGGTGGCGGGTCGACGGCCGGCTGCACACCGCCGCCGGTGGCACGGCCGGCATGGACATGGCCCTGTCCCTGCTGGCCCGGATGCGCAGCCGGGCCGTCGCCCGGCTGACCCAGCTGTCCGCGGAGTACGACCCGCAGCCGCCGTTCGGCCGGGTGGGGCCGGGCCCCGCCGACGACGACCTCGCCCGGACGCTGCGCGATCCCGGCAGCGTGCCGGCCGCCGGGCCCGGGGCGGACGACGAGCGGCTCATCGCCCTCGTGCTCTACCCGGGGCTGACCGTGCTGGACGCCATCGGCCCGCTGCAGGTCCTCACCATGCTCGAGAGGTTCGCACCGGGCTACCGCCCCGTGACCGTGTGGGCCCGCCGCGAGCCCGTGCCCACCGACGTGGGCGTGCCGATGATCCCCGACCGGACGTTCGAGGAGGTCCCGCACCCGGCGATCGTGCTGGTGCCCGGCGGCGCGCTGCCCACCATCCGCGCGATGGGCGACCCGCTGGTCCGGGACTACGTGCGTTCCGCCGCCGCCTCGGCCGAGCTGGTCACCTCGGTGTGCACCGGCTCGCTGATCCTGGGCGCGGTCGGGCTGCTGGAGGGGCGCGACGCCACGACCAACTGGTTCTACTCCGGGATCCTGGAGGACCTGGGCGCGACGTACCACCGGCGCAGGTGGGTCGAGGACGGCAACCTCGTCATGTCCGCCGGGGTGGCGGCCGGCATCGACATGGCCCTGCACCTCGCGGCCCGGCTGACCGACGAGGCCACGGCCCGCCGGGTGCAACGGGCCCTCGACTACGACCCCCGCCCGCCCTGGGGCGGCATCGACTACGACCACATCCCGCCGCTGCCGCGGGTCGTGCGCGGCGCGATCGGGCTGACCGCGCCGGTCGTCGCCGGGCGCGCCCGGCGGCTCACCCGTGCCGGACGCTGACCGCGGCCGGACCGGCGTCGCGTCGGGGAGGGGAGGACGGCGTGACCACCTCCGGGAGCGCGCGGCACCGCGGCGCGACGGCCGCGGGGGTGCACGGCCTGCGCACCCCGATCGCCTGGGGCGTGGTCTGGGGCTGCCTGCAGGCCGCGTCACCGCTGGCCTTCCCCTGGCTCGACGACGCCACCGTCTACGCGCTGGGGATCGTCCTGATCGCCGCGGTCTACATCGGGTTCGCCGTGGCCGACGGGCGCGGCCGGGTCGTCGCCGTCGAGACCGTCGTCGCCGCCGTCTTCGTCCTCGTCGCCGCGGCGGGCGTGACCGGCCCGGCCTGGCTGCTCGTGGCCGCCCTGGCCGGCCACGGCCTGAAGGACCTCTGGCAGCACCGCACCGGGTTCGTGGCGAACACCCGCTGGTGGCCGCCGTTCTGCGCCGCCGTCGACGTCGTCGCCGCCGCGCTGATCGCCGTCCTGGTCGTGGCCGACGTCCACCTCGGGTGGTGATCAGCCGGGAGGCGGGGACCGGCGGTCGTCAGCCGGGTTCGTGCCAGGTCTCCCCCTCGGGCCGGCGCCGCGGCCGTCCGGCCGGGACGATGTCCGGGAGCGTGCCGCCGGAGGAGCCTGCGGCGATGGTCGTCGCCCCTGAGCGGAAGCCGAGGACCGCGCCCCCGCGCTCCGGGCTGGTCCTGACGGCGTTGATCCTCGTCGCCGCGGTCGCGAACCTGAACCTGTCTGTGGCGAACGTGGCCCTGCCGGGGATCGGGCGGAGCTTCGACTCGGGCCAGACGGCGCTGGACCTGATCGCCGTCGGCTACTCCCTGGGCCTGGCCTGCTCGGTGCTGTGGCTGGGGGCGCTGGGGGACCGGTACGGGCGCAAGCTCATGCTCCTCGGCGGCACGGTCCTCGCCGTCCCGATGTCGGTGCTGGCGGCGTACGCGCCGAGCGACACCGTGCTCTTCCTCGCCCGGGTGGGCGGTGGCCTCGCGGCCGGGATGGCCTACCCGACGACACTGGCACTCATCACCGCCCTGTGGGCCGGCCCCGGGCGGACGAGGGCGATCGCCCTGTGGTCCGGCCTCGGTGGGGCCATCGCCGCGCTCGGCCCGGTCTGCTCCGGGCTGGTGCTCGAGGAGTTCTGGTGGGGGTCGGTGTTCCTGCTGACCCTGCCGCTGGCCGTGCTGGCCCTCGTCCTGGCCTGGGTGTCCGTGCCCGCGCACATCAACGAGTCGACCGGCGGGGTCGACAACTGGGGCGGGCTGCTCTCCCTCGTGCTCGTGGGCTCGCTGATCCTGTCGATCAACGTCGCGCCGGTGCCGGGCCGGACGGCGCTGACCCTGGTCCTCGCCGCCGTCGCGCTGCTCGCCCTGGTCGCCTTCGCCCTCCGCCAGCGCCGCGCGCGCGAGCCGCTCTACGACCTGGGGGTGGCCGCGCGGCCGACCTTCTGGGTGGCCGCCTGCGCGGGCGTGATCGTGTTCGGCTCCCTCATGGGTGCGATGTTCGTCGGCCAGCAGTACCTGCAGAACGTGCTGGGCTACTCGACCGTCGAGGCCGGCCTGGCGATCCTGCCCGCCGCGGCGCTCATGGTGCTGGTCGCGCCGCGCTCGGCGGCGATCGTCGAGACCCGCGGCGCGCGGTTCACGCTGCTCGCCGGCTACGCGTTCGTGCTGCTCGGCTTCCTGGCGATGCTGCTGCTGTGGACCGAGGGCGCCGGGTACTGGCGGGTCGGGCTCGGCTACGCCCTCGTCGGTGTCGGGGTGGGGCTGGCGGGGACGCCGGCGTCGCACTCGCTGACCGGGTCGGTGCCGGTGCGCCGGGTGGGCATGGCCTCGGGCACCGCGGACCTGCAGCGCGACCTCGGTGGCGCGGTCATGCAGTCGGTGTTCGGGGCACTGCTCACCGCCGGCTACGCGGCCGCGGCCGGCAGCGCGATCACGGCGTCGGGGGAGGACGTCACCGGCAGCGTGCAGGCTGAGTTGACCAAGTCGTTCTCCAGCGCCGTGGACACCGCACAGCAGTACCCCGCGCAGGCCGACCAGATCGTGGCGGCGGCCCGGGCCGCGTTCCTGCAGGGCGACCAGTGGGCCTACGTGGCCGGCATCGTCGCCGTGCTGCTCGGGGCGCTGCTGGTCGCCACGCGGTTCCCGCGGCGGGACGAGGAGCGGCGGTTGCTCGCCGGCTACCACGCCGACGCCGCGTCACCGGGGGAGCCGCCGTCGGCCCACTAGGGAGCCGGCGCTCAAGCTGCGGTCGGGGCCACCCGGGCGAGTGCGGCGGTGAGGGTCAGGCGGAGGTCGAGGAGGTCGTCGAGCGCCTGCTGGGCCGCCTGGCACAGGGTGAAGCCCTCGCCGCTCGGTGCGTTGCGGAACCCGTCGCGGGCGGTGCCGAGCTCCTGGTAGGCGACCACGATGCGGCGGTCGACGTCGGGGACCTGGGGACGGGGGAGCGACACGTCGCCTCCTCCTGCGGATGGTGATGCCGGGAGGGGGTTCCCGGTCGTCCGTGCGGCGCTCTACCCACGCGGGGTCGTGCGCACGCACGTTCCGCCGCGCGGGCACCGGGACCCGGACGGGGGAACGCGCCGGGGAGTGTCGGTGCCGTCCCCACGGTCGGGACCGCGACCCGTCGCACCGCCCCGTCCTACCCGAGCGAGCGCGGTGAGGTCGTGCTGGGCGGGTGCCTGCTGACCGAGGGCGAGCTGCTGCCCGACCGGGCCCGCCCGCAGTGCCGGCAGCCGCTGCGCTGATCGTGGGGGTCAGCCGATCCCGCACTCGTCGCGCAGGTAGGTCTCGACGTTCGCGCTCGCGGTGTCCAGGCCGCTCCCGGCCTCCTCGAGCGCGGCGACCGAGTCCCCGTCGGTGAGGTCGAGCTCGGCCACCGCGTCCGCCATCCGGTCCAGGCCGGCCTGCATGGCCTCCCAGTCGGCGGCGATCTCCTCCGGTGCGCTGACGTCGCGCATCTCCTCCCCGAGCTGACGGAAGACCTCGGGGAGCGAGGCGTCGCCCTCGACCTCCGCGAGGGCGTCCTCCACCCGCTGGTCGAGGTCCGCGGCCCGGGCGCAGAAGTCCTCCCCGGCGGCCGTGTCCTCCGCCGGGGAGTCGGCCGCCGGGGTGTCGGCCGCGGAGCCGCCGTCGCTCGAGCCGCCGTCGTCGCCGGAGCACGAGGCGAGCAGGACGACGCCGAGGACCACGGCCACCCCGGCCCGGAGGGAACGCATCTGCTGGCGCATGCCCCGACCGTCCCGCGACCGGTGGCCCGGGGGCAGGGTCGAAGGGCCGCCCCGGGGCGAGCGAGGTCACAGGAGGATCACGGCCGGTCGGGTTCCGTTGCCGACGGCGGGCGCCGATGACACCCGCGGTCACCCGTGGACCCGCTCGACGACGAGGGGTCCGGGCCGGTGGAGCGCCGTCTCCCGGCCGGTGGCCGCGCCCCTCGCTCGTCCTCCCGAACGGATCCCGCACCACCATGCCCGCCGTCCTCGGCATCGTCGCGTCCACCCTCAGCATCGCCGTCGTCTGGCCCCAGGTCTGGCTCTCCTGCCGGCACGGCCGCACCCGGGGCCTCTCGCCCACGGGCAGCTGGCTGGCCGTCGCGCTGAACCTCGCCTGGCTGACCTTCGGCCTGCTCGCACGCGACCCGGCCCAGGTGGTCACCAACGCCGTCGTCGGCGCGGGCAACGCCGCGGTGCTCGCCGCCCTGCTGCTCACCCAGCCGGCGCTGCGCGGCCGGCGGGTGCTGGCCCGCACCGCCTCCGGCGCCGCCGCGCTGTCCGCCCTGGCCGGGAGTTGCCTGGTCGCGGTGGACCTCGGCGCCGCGCCGGCCGCGGCCGGCGCCGTCCTCGCCGCCGTGGCCGCGGTCGTCGGCGCCGCCGCCGCGGTGCCGCAGCCGTTGGGCCTGCTGCGCGACCGCACCCAGGACGTCTCCGGGCTCTCCCCGGTGCGGTGGTGGCTCGGCGCCGGGTCCTGCGCCGCCTGGACCGGCTACGGCCTCGCGGTGGGGCAGTCGGCGATGGCGCTGTCGGCCGCGGTGGGGCTCGCGTGCGCCCTCGTCACCTGCGCGGTGCTCGCCGCCCGCCGGACGCCGGCGCCGGTCGTCCCGCTGCCGGTCCGCCGCCCGGTACGCCCCGTCGAGCCGCGCCCGGTGCTGGCCGCCGCGGCCTGAGGACGCCACCCGGGCGACGTCCGACGAGGATCGGGCGACGTCCGTCCCCACCCCGAGGAGTCGCGTTGAGCCCGAGCCCCGTCGCCGTCACCGGCTCGACCGGACAGGTCGGGGGCCGGGTCGCCCGCCGGCTGTCCGCCGCCGGCGTCCCGCAGCGCCTGCTGGTCCGCGACCCGTCCCGCGCGCCCCGGCTGCCGGGTGCGGCCGCCGTCGTCGCGCGGTACGCCGACGGCGACGCCGTGCGCCGGGCGCTGGAGGGCGTGGGGACCGTGTTCATGGTGTCGGCGTCGGAGTCGGCCGACCGGGTCGACCAGCACCGCGCCTTCGTCGACGCCGCCGCGGCCGCCGGCGTGGGGCACCTCGTCTACCTGTCGTTCCAGGGCGCGGCCCCGGACGCCACCTTCACCCTCGCCCGCGACCACTGGGCCACCGAGGAGCACGCCCGCGCCCGCGGGCTGCGGTCCACGTTCCTGCGCGACGCGCTCTACGCCGACTTCCTGCCCGGCCTGGTGGGGGAGGACGGCGTGATCCGCGGCCCGGCCGGCGACGGGCGGGTCGCCGCGGTCGCCCAGGACGACGTCGCCGACGCCGCGGTCGCCGTCCTCCGCGACCCCGGCGCGCACGCCGGGCGCACGTACGACCTCACCGGGCCGCAGGCGCTGACGCTGAGCGAGGTCGCGGAGACGATCACCGCCGTCACGGGCCGCCCCGTCCGGTACCACGCGGAGACCGTCGAGGAGGCCTTCGCCTCGCGCGCCTCCTACGGCGCCCCGGACTGGCAGGTGGAGGCCTGGGTGTCGACGTACACCGCGATCGCGGCCGGTGAGATGGCCGCCGTGAGCAGCGCCGTCCCCGACCTGACCGGCTCCCCGGCCACCACCTTCGAGCAGCTGCTGCGGGCCGCGGCGTGAGCCTGGCGATGCGCGCGGTGGCCGGCTGCCTGCGGCTGACCGCCAAGCCGCGGATGGCCACCGCCGAGCGGGCGCGGCAGCGGATGGCCGACCCCCGCACGCCCGCCCCCTTGCCCGATGCGCTGCGCCGCCGGCACGAGGTGGCCACCCGGCTCGTCGAGGGCCACGAGGTGCACACCGTGGCCCCGCGCGGCGGCGGGCCGGCCGGGTCGCGGTCCACCTGCACGGCGGCGCCTACGTCGCGGGGTTGGCGCCGCAGCACTGGGCGCTGGTCGGGCGGCTGGCCGACGCCGGCGTCCGGGTGGTGGTGCCCGACTACGGCCTCGCGCCCCGGTGCACGTACCGCGACGCGTACCGCCTGCTCGACGCGGTGTACCGCGACCTCGGCGACGACGTCGTCCTCGCCGGCGACTCCGCCGGCGGCGGGCTGGCCCTCGGCTTCGCCCAGACCCTGCTCGGCACCGGCCTGCCGCAGCCGCGGCGGCTGGCGCTGATCGCGCCGTGGCTGGACCTCGCGCTCACCGGCCCCGGGGTGGCCGCGGCCGAGGCCCGGGACCCGTGGCTGTCCAGCACCGGCCTGGCCGAGACCGGCCGCGCGTGGGCCGGCGGCGACGACCCGGCCGACCCGCGGCTCAGCCCGGTCCGCGGCCCGCTCGCCGGGCTCCCGCCGGTGCGGGTCTGGATCGGCACCCGCGACCTGCTGTACCCCGACGTGGTGCGCCTGCGGGACCGGGCCGCCGCGGAGGGCGCGCAGGTGGACGTGACGGTCCGCCCGGGCGCCGTCCACGTCCACCCGTCGACGCCGACCCCCGAGGGCCGGGCGGGGACGCGGGAGGTAGTCGCCGCGGTCGCCGGGGACTGAGCCGCCCGCGCCGTTCCGCCGACAGCGGAAGAATTGCGCGAATGGCGGAACGGGACCATTCGGGGACGCATTCCTGCTGCATTCCCGGTTGACTGCGGCCGTCCGACCCCGGCGGCCCAGGAGGTCCCGACCGTGCAGACCCCGACCGGCTCCCCGTCCCTGCACGACGCCGTCGCCGACCGCCTGCTGCGCGAGCGCATCGTCGTGCTCGGCAGCGAGGTGGACGACGACGTCGCCAACCGCCTGTGCGCGCAGATGCTGCTGCTCGCGGCCGACGACCCGCGCCGCGACGTCCACCTCTACGTCAACTCACCCGGCGGCTCGGTGACCGCCGGGATGGCCGTCTTCGACACGATGCAGGCGATCGGCTGCGACGTCGCCACCTATGCGTTCGGGACGGCGGCCTCGATGGGGCAGTTCCTGCTGACCGCCGGCACGCCGGGCAAGCGGTTCACGCTGCCGCACACCCGGATCCTGGTGCACCAGCCCTCGGGCGGGCTCGGCGGCACGCAGTCCGACGTCGCCGTGCAGGCCGAGGCGCTGCGCCGGCTCAAGCGGGACCTCGACGAGCTGCAGGCGCTGCACACCGGGCAGAGCGTCGAGCAGATCGAGCGGGACTCCGACCGGGACCGCTGGTTCACGGCGCAGGAGGCCGTGGCCTACGGGCTGGTCGACCACGTCGTCGCCTCCGCCGCGGCGCTGCCCGGCCCGGCGCTGGTCCCGGCCGGCTGGGGCGCGCCGTGACCGACTGGCTCACCGCGACCCTCGACGACGCCCGCGCGGCCGAGCTGCGGCGGTCGGTGCGGGACCACCGCCGGGTCGCCGCCGCGGCCCGGCGACGCCGCGCCCGCCGGCTCGCCGCCCGCGCGGCCGTGCTCGCCGAGCGCTCCGCCGTGCTGGCTGCCCGGGCGGCGCTGCTCTCGCCCGGGCCTCGCAGGGGGGCGCGGTCGGACGCCGGGGCGGACAGGCGGACAGCCGTCTGACCTGCACTTCTCTCATCCACAGGACTTGCTGCTCGGTCGTGCTCGAACGTATGATCGAATACGTGGAGGACGTGCTGACCGCTCCGGTGCCCGTGGTGTCGGCGGTCGGGGCTGTCGTCCGGGCCGCTGGGTGTGGTGCAGGCCGCGGACCGGGAGATCGCGCGGCAGACGGCGCTGCGGGCGCGGGCGGTGGCGGCGTTCGCGGCGACCCGGCCGGCCTCGGTGGATCGTCCGCAGGGTGCGCCGGGGGCGATGTCGGCGGAGCGGTGGGCGGCGCGGCCGGAGCTGCTGCGGCCGGTGAGCGCGTGGGCGACGCAGGAGCTGGCGGTGGCGCTGTCGTTGTCCGCGGAGGCGGCGCACGCGCTGCTGGAGCGGTCGCTGACCCTGGTGCACCGGCTGCCCGCCACCCTCGATGCGTTGGAGTCCGGAGCCCTGCACCTCGGGCACCTGTGGCCGCTGCTGGACGAGGTCGCCCCGATCGCCGACGACACGCTGCGCGCCGCGCTGGAGGCCGACCTGCTGAGGTGGATGGCGGGGCGGGTGACCACCCCGGCGCAGCTGGGCGACGAGGCGCGCCGGGAGGTGCTCGAGCGCGGCGTCCGGGCGGCCGCCGACCGGCTGGCCAGGGCGGTGCGCGCGCGCGGGGTGTCCGCCCGGCCGGACCGGGTGGACGGGAGGAGCGTGGTGGGTGCGCTGCTGACCACGCCGGAGGCCGCGGCGCTGGTGAAGGCGCTGGGCGCGTACGCGGATGCGCTGCCCGACGACGGCCGCACCCGCGGGCAGAAGATGGCCGACTGCCTGCTCGACCTGGTGCTGCGTCCCGGGGAGACCGGGCTGCCGCCGGTGCAGGTGACGCTCGATGTCGTCGCTCCGCTCGGCGCCTTGGTGGGTGGGGATCAGCCGTGCGAGATCGACGGGCAGGTGGTGCCCGCAGAGGTGGTCCGCGCCCTGCTGGCCGCGCTCACCGGCACCTCGCTCGTGACCACCACGCCCGAGGCCACCGCCCCCGAGGCCGCCGCTCCGACCGCGGGCGCCGGGGTCGACAACTCGACAAGCAGCACCCCGTCGGCCGGCCCGTTCGACACCCCACAGGTCGAAGCCGCACCGCTCGACACCGCCATCGACGCCGAGGACTCACCGCTGCTGGGTCTCACCGCCGCGGACATCGCCCACTACGAGGCCGAGGCCGACGAGCTGTCCGCGTGGTGGGACCGGATGGAGGCCCGGGTACTGGGCGGGGAGTTCGACGACCGGCCGGTGTCCTGCCCCGTCGACGAGGAACCGCCACCGAGCCTCCAACCGCCACCGGACGAACCCGCACCACCACCTCCCGACTGGCCACCGGGGACGACCGTGCCCGCGGGCTGGTGGGCGCGCGCCGACCGCGCCGTCGACGACGCCGGCACCGCCCTGCTCACCGCCCAGCGGGCGCTCGGTCATGCCGCCCGGATGGTCGCCACTGCCGAGCGCGCCGACACCGCCGACGAGACCGCCTGGCGCGGCAGCCCCGCCGGGCGGATCACCGCCGCACCCGACGCCCTGACCGCCCTCGCCGCCGCGACCGACGCCGCGCGGGAGGCGCTCGCCGACCTCTCCGGCGCACCGCCGGCGGCGGGCTGGCCGACCGGCCCCGCCTGGTCCTCACCGACGCCCTCACCGGTGCGCTGCTCACCCTCACCGACCTGCCCGCCCTGCACCGCGCCGACACCACCGGCACCGGCCTGCGCGTCCCCGGCCCCACCGCCGGCTACCACCCCGCCACGGCACTCGACCGGCACGCCCGGGCCCGGGACCGGCGGTGCCGGTTCCCCGGCTGCCGCCGCCGCACCGGCCACCTCGACCACGCCGTCCCCTGGCCGGCCGGACCCACCGCCGCGCACAACCTGGCCGGCTACTGCGCCGGCCACCACCGCGGCAAGCACCAGGCCCCCGGCTGGCGGCACGACCTCGCGCCCGACGGCACCCTCACCGTCACCACCCCCACCGGCCTCACCGCGACGACCACCCCGCCGCCCTACTGAGGCAGCGCGGGAATGTCCCGGCGGACGGTGCGTTGGAGAGGGTGCCGGTCCGGTCCATGCCCCCGGGCCTCACCTCCTGCCGCTGCGAGCGGCCACTCGCCGAGAGGCGGCTGTCGGGCCGGCGCCGCGCGATCCGGCCGCCCGGTCTCCCAGGACCGGGCGGCCGTCCGCGTTCCAGGGGACCGGCCGGCGCCGTGCCAGGGTTGCGGGCGTGCGTGTCCTCGTCACCGGCAGCTCCGGCCACCTCGGCGAGGCGCTGGTCCGCGTCCTGCGCGATGCCGGGGACGACGTCACCGGCCTGGACCTGCTGCCCTCGCCGTGGACCGACGTCGTCGCCTCGGTCACCGACCGCGCCGCCGTCCGGGACGCACTCGCCGGCGCCGACGCGGTGCTGCACACCGCCACGCTGCACAAGCCGCACGTCGGCACGCACGCGCGGCAGGCGTTCGTCGACACCAACGTCACCGGCACGCTGACCGTCCTCGAGGAGGCGGCGGCCGCCGGCGTCGGCCGCGTGGTGGTCACCAGCACGACCAGCGCCTTCGGCCGCGCGCTGACGCCGGCGCCCGGCGAGCCCGCCGCGTGGGTCACCGAGGCCGTGCCGCCGCGGGTGCGCAACGTCTACGGCGCCACCAAGGTCGCCGCCGAGGACCTCTGCGAGCTCGTCGCCCGCGACACCGGCCTGCCCGTCGTCGTCCTGCGGACCTCGCGCTTCTTCCCCGAGGGCGACGACAGCGACGACGTCCGCACCGCCTACGCCGACGACAACGTGAAGGTCAACGAGCTGCTGTACCGGCGGGTGGACCTCGCCGACGTCGTCTCCGCGCACCGCGCCGCCCTCGACCGGGCGCCGGCGCTCGGGTTCGGCCGCTACGTCGTCAGCGCCACGACGCCGTTCGGCCGGGACGACCTGGTGCAGCTGCGCACCGACGCCCCGGCCGTCGTCGACCGGCTCTTCCCCGACACCCCGGCGCTGTACGAGCGGCTGGGCTGGCGGCTGTTCCCCTCGATCGACCGGGTGTACGTCAACGCCGCCGCCCGCGCCGACCTGGGCTGGACGCCGCAGTGGGACTTCCGCGCCGCCCTCGACGCGCTCGCCGCCGGCCGCCCGCCGCGCAGCGAGCTGGCGCGGACGGTCGGCGCGAAGGGCTACCACGCCGTCCCGACCGGCCCCTACACCCTCCGCTGACCGGGCGACTCCAGCACCACGACGTCGTCCTCGTGCAGGCCGGAGGCCACCAGCGTGCCGCCGCGCTCGGCGACCGCGGTGACGAAGCCGTAGCCGCCGTCGGTGGCGCGCAGGTCGTGCACGCGCCGCCCGTCGGCCGGGTCGAACGCCATCACCCAGGCGATCGGCGTCGCCTCCGGCCGCACCCGCTCCGGCACGTTCCACAGCAGCAGCCGCAGCACGCCCGGCAGCGGCAGCAGCCGGTCCAGCAGCGCGTTGCGCGGCGCGGCGATCGCCACCCACAGCAGCCCGTCGCTGCCGAGCGAGGCGTTGTCGGGGAACCCGGGCAGGTTCTCCACCAGCGGCTCGGTGGTGCCCGCCCGCGGGCCGGTCAGCCAGTGCCGCAGCACCCGGTAGCGGGAGGTCTCGGCCAGCAGCAGGTGCGAGCCGTCGGGCGCCCGCACCAGCCCGTTGGCGAACCCGAGCCCGGACAGCACCGTGGTCACCGTGCCGTCGAGGTCCCGCCGCACCAGCCGCCCGGTGGCCGAGTGCTCGAAGAAGTCGCCCAGGTGGTGCTCGACGTCCCACCGGCTGGTCGACGTCGTGAACCACACCGTGCCGTCCGGCCCGGCGACGACGTTGCTCGCGAACGTCACCGGCTCCCCGTCGACCTCGGACACCAGCACCTCGACGGCGCCGTCGGGAGCCACCCGCAGCAGCCCGCGGTCGTGGTCGCAGACGAGCACGCTGCCGTCGGCGCACGGCTCCACCCCGAGCGGTCGGCCGCCGGTGCGGCCGACCAGCGTGCGCTCCCCGTTGACCGGGTCGATCCGGACGACGCTGCCGTCCCGCAGCCCGGTGACCACCAGGCCGGCGTCGTCGAAGAGCACGTCCTCGGGGCCGGAGTCGCCGGTCGGCAGTCGGTGGGCGACGCGGAACGGCGCGGTCGGGCCGGGGTCGGCGAACGCCGGCGGGGTCCACCGGCGGGGCCGGATCCGGCGGCGGGTGAGCAGCGGGCTGCCGACCTGCGCCGCGGCGCGGTCGGGGGTGAGCCGGCCGGCCCGCCGGATCACCGCCAGGCAGCGCCGCTCGAGCAGCCGGACGGCGAGGCCGAAGGAGCGGAACGCCGGGTTGGTCGTCTGCCCCGCCCGGTAGCGCGCCCACACCTGCTGGGCGATGACCGCGACGCGGAACAGGCCGAACACCTCGTACCAGGCCCACTCGGCGTTGGTGACCCGCTGCCCGGTCCGTGCGCTGTAGTGCGCGACGACCTGCTCGCGGGTCATCATCCCGGGCAGCGTCGTGGGCTGGCGGCTGAACCGGCGCATCAGCGGGCCGTCGTCGGCCTGGATCCAGTAGCCGAGCGCGCTCGCCAGGTCCACCAGCGGGTCGCCGACGGTGGCCAGCTCCCAGTCGAGCAGGCCGACCGGGCGGGTGGGGTCGGCGGGGTCGAGGACGAGGTTGTCGAACCGGAAGTCGTTGTGCACCAGCGTGTGCGGCCGGTCGGCGGGTTGGTGCTCGGCCAGCCACGCGGTCACCCGGGCGAAGGCGGGCACGTCCCGCGTGCGGGCCCGCGCGTAGCGCTTCGTCCAGTTCTCCACCTGGCGGCGCACGTAGCCGGGGCCCCGGTCGAGGTCGGCCAGACCGGCGGCCCGCACGTCGACCGCGTGCAGGTCGACCAGCAGGTCGACGACGTTGCGGCACAGCCGCGCGACCTGCTCCCGGTCCAGGTCCACGCCCGGCGGCAGCGAGCGGCGGGGGATCGGCCCCTCGACCCGCCGGACGACGGAGAACGGCGTGCCGACGACGGCGGTGTCCTCGCACAGCGCGACCGTGCGCGGCACGTGGGGGAGGACCCGGCCCAGCGCGTCCTGGATGCGGTACTCGCGGGCGACGTCGTGCGCGGTGCCGGTGTGCTCCCCGCGCGGCGGGCGGCGCAGCACCAGGTCCCCGTCGGGGTAGCGCAGCAGGTAGGTCAGGTTGGAGACGCCGCCGGCGAACTGCCGCACCTCCGGGACGGCGGACAGGTCGACGCCGGCCCGCGCGGGGTCGGCGTGCGCGGCCAGCCAGGCGGCGACGGCGGCGACGTCGAAGGCGTCCTCGGCCCGGACCGGGCGGGCGTCGGTCACGAGAGCCGCCGGACGACCGAGAGCGGCAGCACCCGCATCGCGACGCCGATCGGCACCCACGGCCAGGCCGGCACGTACGCCTTCGCCTTCCCCGCCTCGATCGCCTCGACCATCGCCCGCACGCCGGTCTCGGTGTCCACCATGAACCGGGTGGCCTGCCGCACGTGCTCGTTCATCTCCGAGCGGATGTAGCCGGGGTGGACCACCGACACGTCGACGCCGGGGATGCGCTCCGACCGCAGGCCCTCCGCGAGCGCCGCGACCCCGGCCTTGGTGGCCGCGTAGGTCGTCATGCTCTTCCGCATCCCGCGCAGCGCGGACATCGACGAGACCAGCACCAGGTGGCCGCGGCGCTGCCGGCGGAACACCTCCAGCGCCGCCTCGCACTGCGCCAGCGCGCCGACGAAGTTGGTCATCGCCGTCTCGCGGTTGGCGTCGGCGCGGCCGGTACCGAGCGGGGCGCCCTTGCCCAGGCCTGCGTTGACGACCACCCGGTCGAACCCGCCGAAGGCCTCGTCGAAGCGGCGGAACACCGCGGGCACGGCGTCGGCGTCGGTGACGTCGAGCGCCGCCGTCTCCACCCGCCGGCCGGTCGCCGTCCGGATCCCGTCCGCGAGGGCGTCCAGCCGGTCGGTCCGGCGGGCGCACAGCGCCAGGTCCCAGCCGCGGGCGGCGAACTGGCGCGCCATCTCCGCGCCGAGCCCGGAGCTCGCCCCGGTGACCACGACGACCGGGCGGGCTCCGGGAGGGGACGGGGAACCGGGGGAGGCGGAAGGCACCCGGGCACGCTAGATCCGGCCGGTACCGGTCCGGTGCCCGGGGTCTCAGGCCCGGACGGCGGGGCGCACCTGCGCCAGGACGAACCCGGCGACGACGTCGTGCACGGCGTCGCGGTCGTGCTCGTTGAGGACGTCGTGCAGGTCGCCGGGGAAGGTGCGCAGCGTGGCCCGCGGCAGCCGGGCGACCAGGGCGCGGGAGTTCTCCAGCGGCACGACCGGGTCGGCCTCGCCGTGCAGCACCAGCGTCGGGACGTCGGGCCGGCCCTCGGCGAGCCCGTCGGCCACCGCGGACCAGGAGCGGACCACCGCCTCCAGGGTCTGCCGGGGCACCGGCCCGCGGTTCACCAGCGGGTCGGTGCGCAGCGCCTCCAGGTAGCCCGGGTGGGTGCTGAACACCTCCGCCGGGTCCGGGGGCTCGACCTCCGCGGCGTCGTCGGCGAGCATCGCCTCGATGACCGGCACCGGGGCGGCCGGCGGGTCGGAGACGACCAGCGCCTCTGCCAGGCCGGGCGACCGCTGGGCCAGCAGCAGCGCGGCCACGCCCCCGCCGGAGTGCCCCGTGAGCACCAGCGGCCGGCCGGGGTGCCGGGCACGGGCGATCGCGGCCAGCGTGCGGAGGTCCTCGGCCTGGTCGTCCCGGCTGAGCATCAGGTCCCGCTCGCCGTCGCTGCGGCCGTGGCCGATCGCGTCCAGGGCGTGCACGGCGATCCCGTCGGCGGCCAGCCGCCGGCCGAGGGGCGCGTAGAGGCCCAGGTGCTCGCCGAAGTCGCCGTGGTGGAGGACGACGACCGCGCGGGCATCGCCGTCGGGGAGCCAGGCGTCGTGGTGGACGCGGCCCCGGGTGCCGTCGAAGAAGGGCATCGCGCCCCTCCCTGCCGGTCGGGCGGACGGGCCCCCGCGCCGGCGATCGTGCCTGCCGTCTCCCCGGTGCAGCGAGGTCCCGGACCCGTCCCGGGGACGGGGACGGCGCTGCGTCACCCGGGGCGCCCGGTTCGGCTCCCCGCGTGCCGGGCAGGATCGTCGTCATGACGTATGCCGCAGCCGAGGGCCGCTACGACTCGATGACCTACCGCCGGACCGGCCGCAGCGGCCTGGACCTCCCGGCGATCAGCCTGGGGCTGTGGCACAACTTCGGCGACGACGTGCCGCTGGACCGCCAGCGCGCCATCCTCCGCCGGGCCTTCGACCTGGGCATCACGCACTTCGACCTGGCCAACAACTACGGCCCGCCCTACGGCAGCGCCGAGACCAACTTCGGCCGCCACCTGCGCGACGACTTCCGCCCCTACCGCGACGAGCTGGTGCTCTCCACCAAGGCCGGCTGGGACATGTGGCCCGGCCCCTACGGGCAGGGCGGCGGCTCGCGGAAGTACGTGCTCGCCAGCCTCGACCAGTCGCTGCGCCGGATGGGCCTGGACTACGTCGACGTCTTCTACTCGCACCGGCCGGACCCGACGACGCCGCTCGAGGAGACGATGGGCGCGCTGGACACCGCCGTCCGGTCGGGGAAGGCGCTGTACGCCGGCATCTCCTCGTACTCGCCGGAGGACACCGCGAGGGCCGCCGCGGTCCTCGCCGACCTCGGCACGCCGCTGCTGATCCACCAGCCGAGCTACTCGATGCTCAACCGCTGGATCGAGACCGAGGGCCTGCTCGACACCCTCGCCGACGTCGGCGCCGGCTGCATCGCGTTCTCCCCGCTGGCGCAGGGGATGCTCACCGACAAGTACCTCGGCGGCATCCCCGAGGGCTCGCGCGCCAGCCAGGGCAAGTCGCTGTCGCCGGACCTGCTCAGCGACGAGGCGATCGCGCACGTCCGCGCGCTGGGCGAGCTGGCGGCCGAGCGCGGCCAGTCGCTGGCGCAGATGGCCCTGGCCTGGGCGCTGCGCGACCCGCGGGTGACCAGCGTGCTCATCGGCGCCAGCAGCGTCGCCCAGCTCGAGCAGAACGTCGGCGCGCTCGAGCGGCTGGACTTCAGCGACGAGGAGCTCGCCCGCATCGACCGGCACGCCGTCGACGCCGGCATCGACCTGTGGGAGGGCGCCCGCACCGCCTGAGACCGTCGGCGGCCGCGCCTAGCCTCCGCGCATGGACACCCGGGTGGTGGCGTGGCGGCGGACCGACGAGGACGCCGGGCACAGCCTGGCCCGGGTCGGGCGGCGCGACGGCGGCTGGCGGTTCTCCGGCACCGAGGTGCTGGCCGGGCCGGAGACCCTCCTGGCCTGCTCGTTCCGGGTCGACGTCGACGGCGCGTGGGCGACCCGCGCGGTCGAGGCGTCCGCGGTGTCGGCCGACGGCGAGCGGCACCTCGTGCTCACCGCCGACGACGACCGCCGGTGGTCGCGGGACGGCGAGCGGGTGCCGGCGCTCGACGGCTGCGTCGACGTCGACGTCGCCGCCACCCCACTGACCAACACCCTCCCGATCCGGCGGCTGGCGGCGCTGGCCGTGGGCGAGGAGGTGACCACGCCGGTGGCGTGGGTCGACGTCCCGGCGCTCGGGGTGACGCGGGTCGACCAGACCTACCGCCGGCTGGGCCCGCGGCGGTGGCGCTACTCGGACGACGTGCACGGCGCCTTCGAGCTCACCGTCGACGACGACGGCCTGGTCGTCGACTACACCGGCATGGCCACCCGCGTCGCCGGCTGACCGCGCTCAGGCGCCGGTCAGGACGACGCGGTTGCCGTCGGGGTCGCGCAGCCGCACGACGCGGCTGCCGCCACCGGGCTCGGGCCCGTCGTGCGCGACGCCCGCGGCGGTGAGGTCCCGCGCGACGGCGTCGAGGTCGGCGGCGCCGATGACCACCGTCGAGCGGCCGCTGCGGTCCGGCTCGTGCCACACCTGCACGCCGGCGGAGTCGGTGAGGTGCCACTCGAGCAGGCCGTCCATCGGGCGGCTGTCGGGGTCGCGGCCGAACAGCGCGGCGTACCAGCGCTCGGCGCGGTCGAGGTCGGCGACGGTGGCCTGGGCGAGCACGCTGGTGGCGCGCACGGGGACCTCCTGGGGTCGGGTCGCGGGCCGGCCGCGGCGCGTCGGTGGGTTCCCCGGGGGAGACCCGCCGGCGGCCGCGGACTCATCGGTCCGGCGTCACCGGTCCCGGCCGCGCGCCTCCGCCGCCGCCAGGCCCGTGGCGAGGCGGCCGTCGGGGTCGAGCCGTTCCAGCAGCGCCCCGGCGACGTCGGCGAGCTGGCCCACCTGCTCCGGCGTCAGCGCGTCGATGACGTGCTCGCGCACCGTGGCCAGGTGCCCCGGCGCGGTCTCGCGCACCTTGGCCCAGCCGGCGTCGGTGAGCCGGGCGTTGGTGGCGCGCCCGTCGTAGGGACACGGCGCCCGCTCGACCAGGCCGCGCTCCTCCAGCCGCCGCACGACGTGCGACAGGCGGGGGAGGGTGGCGTTGGTGCGGGTGGCCAGCTCGGTCATCCGCAGCGTGCGCTCCGGCGCCTCGGACAGCATCGCGAGCACGTGGTAGTCGAAGTGGGTCAGCCCGGCGTCGCGGCGGAGCTGGCCGTCGAGGACGCCGGGCAGCAGCTCGACGACGGCGACCAGGCGCAGCCAGGCCCGCATCTCGTCGTCGTCCAGCCACCGGGGTTCCACGACGACATCGTCCCACTCGGGTGCTTGTTGCTTCAACCAATGCGGGCTAGGGTTCTCGGTTGTAGGTACAAGTGACGTGGAGGCCGCAGTGACCCTCTCCCTCGACCCGGACCTGGTGTCCCCGGTCCCCTCGGCGACGGTGCGCACCCGGGTGACCGTGCCGCTGCGCTTCGCCGACGGGTACGCCACGACGGCCGAGGTGGTGACCTTCGACGGGCTGGCCGACGGCCGCGAGCACCTGCTGATCGGGCTCGGCGACTGGCGCGGCGCGCTGGCCCGCTCGGCGGCCGGCGGGCCGGCGCCGCTGGTGCGCCCGCACAGCGAGTGCCTCACCGGCGACGTCCTCGGCTCCGAGCGCTGCGACTGCGGCCCCCAGCTGCGCGAGGCGGCCGAGCGGATCGCGGACGAGGGCGGCTTCCTGCTCTACCTGCGCCAGGAGGGCCGCGGCATCGGCCTGTACGCCAAGCTCGACGCCTACGCGCTGCAGGACGCGGGCCTGGACACCTACGAGGCCAACCGGGCGCTGGGCCGCGGCGAGGACGAGCGCGACTACACCGCCGCCGCGCAGATGCTGCAGGCGCTCGGCGCCGACCGGGTCCGGCTGCTGTCGAACAACCCGGACAAGGCCACCCAGCTGGAGCTGCTCGGCGTCGCGGTGACCGAGCGGGTGCCGACCGGCGTCCACCTGTCGGCGGCCAACGCCCGCTACCTCGCCGTCAAGCGCGACCACACCGCCCACACCCTCGACCTGTCCACCCTCGACCTCCCGCTGGCGGGCTGAGCCGTGCACCCCACCGCCGCCGCCGACGCGCTGGTCGACCCCCGCCACCCGTTCGCCGCCCACCTGCGGCACGTCGCCGGGCTGGGGGAGCACCGGCCGTGGACGCCGGACGACGGCCCGCTGCCGGCGCTGTACCTCAGCCACGGCGCCCCGCCGCTGTTCGAGGACGCGGCCTGGATGCGCGAGCTGGCCGCCTGGGCCCGCGCGCTGCCCCGGCCGCGGGCGGTGCTCATCGTGAGCGCGCACTGGGAGTCGGACTCCCTCGGCATCACCAGCACCGTGCCCACCGAGCTCGTCTACGACTTCGGCGGCTTCGACCCGATGTACTCGCGGATGCGCTACGACACCCCGGGGTCCGGCGAGCTGGCCCGGCAGCTGCTCGCCGTCCTGCCGGAGACGGCGCACGTGTACGAGCACCGCGGCCGCGGCCTGGACCACGGCGCCTGGGTGCCGCTGAAGGTCATGTACCCGGAGGCCGACGTCCCGGTGCTGCAGCTGAGCCTGCCGACGCACGACACGGCGACGCTGCTGGCGCTGGGGGAGCGGCTGCGGCCGCTGCGCGAGCAGGGCGTGCTGGTGGTCGGGTCGGGCTTCATGACCCACGGCCTGCCGTACCTGACCGGGGAGATGCTCGGCGGCGCGGTCCCCGGCTGGTCGGCGGACTTCGACGCGTGGGCCGCCGACGCGCTCGACCGCGGCGACGTCGAGGAGCTCGCCCGCTTCCGGTTGCGGGCGCCCGGCCTGCGCTACGCCCACCCGACGGTCGAGCACTTCACGCCGCTGTTCGTCACCCTCGGCGCCGCGACCGACCCGACCGCCGGCGTCACCACCGCGATCGACGGCTTCTTCATCGGCCTGGCGAAGCGCTCGTTCCAGGTGGCCTGACGGCCCGCTGTCGACCTGCTGCTGTCCCGGCGCCCCGGAGGCAGCAGGTCGACACCCGGCGGGGTCAGGCCGGCCGCGCCCCCAGCTCGGCGAAGGTGTCGGCGACCCAGTCGGCGATGAAGGTGCTCACGAACGGCAGGTGGTCCAGGCCGATGTGCTCGGTCGCGCCCTCCTCGGGCGTGAACACCCGCAGCTCCCGCTTGGGCGAGTTGACCGCCTGGTCGTAGGAGCGGTGCGCCATCTCCAGCGGGATCTGCCGGTCGTTGGCGCCGTGCGCGACGAGGAACGGCACCCGGATCCGCTCGACGACGCCCTCGAGGGTGACCTGGTCGGCGAAGTCGAGGAACGCGTCGAGGTGGTCCTCGTCGCCGTCGACGCCCCACACCCACAACACGTGCTCCCAGTAGTGCGGCACCGGCCGCTCGCCCTCGCGCTGCCGGCGGCGCCGCTGCACCGCGCCCCAGTCGTGGTTGGCGCCCCACGCCACGCACAGGGCGAACCGCGGCTCGAAGGCGGCGGCCCGCGGGGCGTAGTAGCCGCCCAGCGACCAGCCGACGATGCCGATCCGCGCGGCGTCGACGTCGGGACGCTGCTCGAGCCAGTCGACGGCGGCGCCGGCCCAGACCTCGGTGTCGACGCGGGCGGTGAGCCCCTGCAGGCGCAGCGCCTCGCCGGTGCCGGGCTGGTCGAGCATCAGGCAGGAGATGCCGCGCGCGGCGAGCTCCTCCCAGTGGTTCGACGAGTACATGTGCTCCTTGGTGGAGTCCAGCCCGTTGACCAGCACCATCACCGGGACGGGGCCGTCGTCGGCGGCCGGCGCCTGGCTGAAGTAGGCCGGCAGCGTCGTGCCCTCGTAGGGGATCGCGACGCGGGAGACGCGCGGGCTGTGGGTGTCGAACGCCTCCTGCGCGATCTCCAGCATCCGCCGGTAGGTGGGCACCCGGTTGGGGTCGGAGTGGGCGAGCATCCGCTCGGCCTGCGCGAGGTAGTTGCTGGCGCGGAACCACAGCTGCCCGGCGGTGCGCAGGTGCCCGGCCTTCTCGGCCGCCTCGGCCTGGCCGACGAGCTGGTCGGTCAGCGCGGTCCAGGCGCGCAGGAAGTCCGGCGTCCCGGCGTCCTCGCCGGCGTTCGCGGCGTCCTTGATCGGCCGGCAGGCGCGGTCGACCTCGTCGATCAGCCCGCCGGAGTTCAGCGTGGCGACGACGCCGAGGTTCCAGGTGTAGGGGCCGGTGGGGAAGTACTCGAACACGGTGGTTCCTCTCAGGTAGCGGGATGCGCCGCGGCAGTCATCGCGTCGCTGATCGACTTCACGCCGCCGTGGGCGGTCATCCCGCCGTCGACGGGGATCTCGGCGCCGGTGATGAAGGAGGCGCCGTCGCCGAGCAGGAAGGCGACCAGCGGCGCCACCTCGTCGACGGTGCCGGTGCGGCCGAGCGGGGTCTCGGCGACGTTGGCGGCGCGGAACGCCGGCGCCGCCGAGGCGGTCATCGGCGTCTCGACGTAGCCGGGGTGGATCGTGTTGACCCGGATGCCGCGCGGGCCGAGCTCCAGGCAGGCGGCCTTCGCCAGCCCGCGCAGCGCCCACTTCGACGCCGTGTAGGCGACCGGGAAGTGACCGGTCAGGGCGGCCACCGAGCCGACGACGACCACCGAGCCGCCGTCGGTCATGAGCGGGGTGAGCGCCTGGATGCCCAGCAGCGTGCCGGTGACGTTGACCTCCGACACCCGGGCGAGGTCGGCGGGGTCGAGGTCGGCCAGGCGCGCCCGCCAGGTGATCCCGGCGTTGGCGACCAGCCCGTGCACGCGGCCGTGTGCGGCGCGGAGGTCGTCGGCGAGCGCGGTCCAGCCGGGGGCGTCGGTGACGTCGAGCCGCCGGTAGGCCGCCCCGCCGAGGTCCTCGGCGGGGGCGTCCTGCACGTCGGTGGCGACGACGGTCGCGCCCTCGGCGGCCAGCAGCCGGGCCTCCGCCGCGCCCTGCCCCTGGGCCGCGCCGGTCACCACGACGACCCGCCCCGCGAGGCTCACGCCGGGCGCTTGCGGGTGCGCGGCCGCGGCCGGGCGGCGCGGACCGGCGGCAGGTCGACGCCCTCGACGACGCGGTTGCGGATGGTGCCGATGCCCTCGACGGTCATCTCCACGACGTCGCCGGGACGCAGCGGCGGGGGAGCGGCGTCGCCGCGCCGGCCCCAGAGCTCGGCCAGGCAGCCGCCGTTGCCGCAGGTGCCCGAGCCGAGCACGTCCCCGGCGCGGACCTCCGTGCCGCGGGAGGCGTAGGCGATGAGCTCCTCGAACGGCCAGCCCATGTTGGACAGGAGGTCCTGGCCGACCTCGGCGCCGTTGACCGACACCCGCATGTCCAGTGCCAGGAAGCCCTCGTCGTCCCGGTACGGCTCCAGCTCGTCGGTGGTGACCAGCCACGGGCCGAGCGTGGTGGCGGAGTCCTTGCCCTTGGACGGGCCGAGGTTGACCCTCATCTCGCGGGCCTGCAGGTCGCGGGCGGACCAGTCGTTGAGCACCGTGTAGCCGAAGACGTGCTCGCGGGCCTGCTCGGGCGTCAGCGAGGCACCGGCGGAGCCGTCCACAGCCCCGACCACCACGGCGACCTCGAGTTCGAAGTCGAACCGCTGCGAGCCCGGCGGCACCGCGACGTCGTCGTGCGCGCCGACGAGCGCGTAGGGGTTGGTGAAGTAGAACGTCGGGGCCTGGTACCACTCGTCGACCACGCCGGCGACGCCGTCGATGGCCTTGCGCACGCCCTCGACGTGCTCCTCGAACGCGACGAAGTCGCGTACCGTCGGCGCCTGCAGCGGCGGCAGCAGGCGCACCTCCGACAGCGGGACGGGCGGCGCCGACAACGCCGCCAGCCCGGCGTCGAGCGCCGCGGGCAGCCCGGCGCGCACGAGGTCGAGGACCGTGACACCCGGCGGCAGGGCGTGCAGCCCGTGCTCGCCCACGACCCCGGCGGAGACGACCCCGCCGTCCTCCCAGGTGGCGAACCGCATCAGACCGGGGGAGCGACGAACAGACCCTTGTCGGGGTCGTTGAACGACTTCTTCGCGACGAACTCGTTCATCGCGTTCGCGGTGCCCCACTGGTCGCTGACCTCGGGGTTGCTGAAGTCGTAGACGTGCGGGTGCCAGGTGTCCTCGTCGAGGACCTCGAGCTCGGTCGTGTACTCGACGGTGTTGCCGTGCGGGTCGAGGAAGTAGGAGAAGGTGTTGTTGCCGGCCAGGTGGCGGCCGGGGCCCCAGATCTTCTCCACGCCCTGGCGCAGCAGCCGGCCGGTGCCGCGCATGTACTCGTCGAGGCCGCGCAGCTCGAACGACGCGTGGTGCAGCGAGGCGTGCGGGCCGCGGGCGATCGCCATCGAGTGGTGCCAGGCGTTGGTCCGCATGAACCACATCATGTTGCCCATCCGCGGGTGCATCAGGGTGTCCGACAGCGAGAACGCCAGGTGCTTCTCGTAGAAGGCCAGCGTGCCCTCGGGGTCGGCGGAGTTGATCACCACGTGGGACAGCCGCACCGGGATCGACTCGCCCTCCTCGATCGCGCGGTGCTGCCGCACGGCGACGTCGGAGCTGACCTCGATGGTGCGGCCCTCGTTGTCGAAGAACCGGAAGCCGTAGCCGCCGCCGGGGGTCTGCAGGTCGGTCGGCTCGTGCACCAGCCGCACGCCGTCGCGGGCCAGGTTGCCGGCCAGGGTGTCGACGTCGGCCCGGTCCTTCGCGCCGAAGGAGATCAGGTCGATCCGCTTGTCGGTGGCCTCGCGCAGCCGCACGACGTACTGCTCCGGGCTGCCCTCGGCGGCGAGGAAGGCCAGGCCGGAGTCGGTGTGCTCGGCCCTGAGCCCCCAGGTGCCGGAGAAGAAGTCGAGCTGCTTGGCGAAGTCGGGCACGGCCAGGTCGACGTGCCGCAGGTGGGTGATCAGGCGCTGGGTCATGGTCGTTCTCCTGGTTACGCGGGCTGGGCGACGAGCTGGGCGATCGAGCGCATGAGGCCCGGGATGTCGCCCTGCACGTGGTCGAGCTGCCACTGGGCGAGCTGGTTGGAGGCGTCGACGACGGTCTTCGCGCGGTCGAAGCGGCGGGCGGTGAAGGCGTCCCACAGGTCCTGGTCGAGCGCGGACCGGGTGAGCAGCAGGTCGGTGAGCGCGTAGGCGTCCTCGAGTGCCTGCGCGCCGCCCTGGGCGATGGTGGGCGGGCAGGTGTGCGCGGCGTCGCCGACGAGCACCACCCGGCCGCGGTTCCACGGGGCGGGCAGCACGTGCGTCTCGAACCAGGTGTAGTTCACCCGGGACGGGTCGGTGAGCGTCTCCCGGACGTCGTCCCACGGCCCGTGGTAGGCCGCGGCGAGCTCGTGCATGGTGGCCAGCTGCTCCTCGGGCGTCAGCGTGGAGCGGTCCTGCGCCGGCTCCACGATGTAGGCGTAGAGCGAGTCCTCGCCGGTCGGGCAGTAGCCGGCGATGAACGACGGCCCGCCGTAGTAGAGGTCGGTGCGGGTCACGCTGGCCGGGCGCGGGCCGAACGCCCGCCAGATGCCCATGCCGACCGGCCTGGTCTCCAGCTCGATGCCGAGCGCCCGGCGGGTCCAGGAGCGCAGGCCGTCCGCGCCGACGACGAGGTCGTAGCGGCCGGTCGAGCCGTCGGCGAAGGCGACGTCGACGCCGGTGGCGTCCTGGCGCAGCTCGGTGTGCGTCGTCCCGAAGCGGACTTTGACGCCGACCTCCGCGGCGCGGTCGGTGAGGATGCGCGCCAGCTCGGGGCGCGACATCCCCATGACGGCGGGCAGGTCCGGGCCGCCCGTCCGCGCGTCGGGGATCTCCGCGACGACGGTGCCGGCCGGGTCGGGCGCCCGGATGCCGGTGACGTCGAAGGCGTACCCGGCGGCGGACACCCGCTCCCAGACGCCGAGGGTGCGCAGCTCGCGCAGCGCGTTGCCCTGCAGCGTGATGCCGGAGCCGAGCGCGGTCACCTCCGGCTTGATCTCGACCAGGTCGACGGCGACGCCGGCCTCGGCCAGGCGGATGGCGGTGGCGGCGCCGGCGAGGCCGGCCCCGACCACCAGGACGGTGCTGACGGCGGGCATCGGGTCTCCTACTTGACGGCGATCGGGTTGACCGGGGCGCCCACGGCGCCGGTCACGGGCAGGGGGGCGGCGGCGAGGAAGAACTCCCAGACGCCGTCGGCGGCGCAGTCGGCCGCGAGCGCGTCGAGGTCCCACAGCTCGCCGAGGAACAGACCCGTGTTCGGGATACACACCTGGTGCAGTGGCTGGAAGGCGACGTCGAACTCGTTGGGCCGCACCTCGAAGCCCCAGGTGTCGGTGGCGACGCCGGCGATCTCGGTGGCGTGCAGCCAGTCGGCGGTGGTGAACGACAGGCCGGGCGCGGGGCCGCCGGCGTAGTCGCCCCACCCCTGCCCGGCGGCGACCGAGCGGCGGGCGCGGGTGAGCTGGCCGGTGCGGACCAGCAGCAGGTCCCCGCGGCCGACCCGGGCGGACCCGCCCTGCGCGGCGATGGTCGCCCCGAGGTGGTCGGGGGTGATGGCGAACCCGTCGGGCAGCTCCCCGTCGGTGCCCAGCGCCCGGCCGACGTCGAGCAGCACGCCGCGGCCGGCGATCCGGTCGGCGACGGTCTCGATGCCGGTGACGGCGTCGCCGAGGCTGGTGACGACGTCGCCCGCGCGGCGGCCGTTCCAGGCGTTGCCGCGGTCGAAGATGTGGCCCAGGCCGTCCCACTGGGTGGAAGCCTGCAGCGGCATCGCGATCACGTCATCAGCGCCGCCGATGCCGTGCGGGAAGCCCTGCACGCCGCGCTCGGCGTCGGTGCCGGTGTCGAGCATGGTGTGCACCGGGTTGGTCCGCCGGCGCCAGCCCTTCTGCGGGCCGTCGGCGTCGAACCGCTGCGACAGCGAGAAGCTCACGCCCCGCCGCACCAGCGCCGCGCCCTCGCGCCGCTTGTCCTCGGTGAGGAAGTTCAGCGTGCCGAGCACGTCGTCGGCGCCCCAGCGGCCCCAGTTCGAGCACCGCTTCGCCGCCGCCGCGATCGCCCCCTCGGGGTCGGTGCGGTCGAGGTCGGCGGGGTCCAGCCAGGTGCGGTCGGGCACGGTCGCGTCTCCTTCGTCGTGACGCGGACCACGGTCCGTCACCCCGGGCGGGGGAGGGAAGACGAGATGTCTGATGGGGGTCATAGACGGCGCCGATACCGTCGGCCCCGTGAACCTCGCGAGCCTGGACCTCAACCTGCTCGTGTCCCTCGACGCCCTCCTCCAGCAGCGCAGCGTCACCCGGGCCGCGGCGCAGATGGGGCTCTCGCAGCCGGCGCTGTCGGCGTCGCTGGCCCGGCTGCGCCGCCACTTCGGCGACGAGCTGCTCACCCGGGCCGGCAACGAGTACCGGCTCACGCCGCTGGCCGTGCAGCTGCGCGAGCTGGTGCGGGTGGCGCTCACCGGCGTCGAGCGGGTGTTCACCGCCCAGCCCGGCTTCGACCCGGCGTCGTCGACCCGCGAGTTCTCGGTCCTGGTGAGCGACTACGTGGTCGTCGTGCTGGGCGACACCATCGCCGCGCTGCTCGCCGAGGAGGCGCCGCACACCCGGCTGCGGCTGACCCCGCACTCGCCGGCGATCGTCGACAGCGCCCACCAGGCACTGCTGACCACCGACCTCATGCTGCTTCCGCACGGGTTCGTCTCCGACCTGTCCCACCGCGACCTCTACCGCGACGAGTGGGTGTGCGTGGTCGCCGCGGACAACCCCGTGGCCGGGCGGGGGCTGACCGTCGCGGACCTCGAGCAGCTGCCGTGGGTGGCCACCTACCACGGCCAGACGGCGTCCACGCCGGCCGCGCGGCAGATGCGCCAGCTCGGCATCGAGCCGCGGGTGCAGGTGGTCAACGAGAGCTTCCTGACCGTCCCCGCGCTCGTCGCGGGCAGCGACCGGATCGCGCTGCTGCAGCGCCGGCTGGTCGACCTGCTGCCGCTCGGCTCGGGGATCCGCGCGCTGCCGCCGCCGTTCGCGGCCGGCCCGCTGGTGGAGGCGATGTGGTGGCACCCGGTCTACGACGACGACCCGGAGCACCGGTACCTGCGCGACGTCGTCTCCCGCGCCGCGGAGCGCGCCGTCTCGCCCGGTGCGCGGGAGGGCATCGACCTGGCTGATACCGCACCCCGGGAGAAGTGATTTCCGCTCCGGGCGGGCGGTGCCGACACTCGCCGTCCAGTGACGCCGGTCACCGGACCGGCGCCCGTCCTCCCCGGAGACGCCCGTGTCAGTCCGCGACGCCGAACCCCTCAGCGACGAGGTGGCCGTCGACCCCGCCACCGGCCGCCCCGCCGGCCGCGCGCAGGCCCTCGTCCTGCTGCTGTCGAGCTGCCTGGGGGTGCTCGGCTCGGTGCTGCTGGCCCCGGTGCTGCCGCGCATCCAGGACGCCTTCGCCGGCACCCCGGGCGTCGAGACGCTCACCCCGGTCGTGCTCACCGCGCCGGCGCTGGTCATCGGCCTGACCGCGATGGTCGCCGGCCGCATCGTCGACCGGGTCGGCCGCAAGCGGCTGCTGGTCGGCGCGCTGGTCGCCTACGCCGTCGTCGGCACCGCGCCGTTGTGGCTGGACTCGCTGCAGCTCATCGTGGTCAGCCGGGTGCTGGTCGGCCTCACCGAGGCGGCGATCATGACCTGCTGCACCACCCTGCTCGCCGACTACTTCTCGGGCCCGCGGCGGGAGCGCTACTTCGGCCTGCAGGTCGTGTTCACCACGGTCGCCGCCACGCTGTTCTTCGCCCTCGGCGGCGCGCTCGGGTCGCACTCGTGGCGGACGCCGTTCTGGCTCTACGCCGTCAGCCTGCCGCTGGCCGTCGCGGCGGCGCGGTTCGTCTGGCAGCCCACCCCGGCCGCCCGCTCGGAGAGGCTGCCCGCGCTGCCCTGGGCCCGGCTGGCCGCGCCGGTCGGGGTGACCCTGCTCGGCGGGCTGGTGTTCTACGTGCTCATCGTCGAGCTGTCGTTCAAGCTCGACGCGATCGGCGTGACCGCCACCGGCACCATCGGCGCGGTCAGCGCGATCAGCTCGCTGGGCACCGCGGTCGGCGCGTTCTCCTTCGGCCGGCTGGCCGCGCTCGGCCCGGCGGTGACGGTGCCGGCCGCATTCGCGCTGTCGGGCGTCGGGCTGCTCGGCCTCGGGTTCGCCGACGCCGTCCCGGCCGTCGTCGTCGCGGCGGTGGTGACCGGCCTGGGCAACGGGCTGCTGCTGCCCGCGATGCTCTCCTGGGCGCTGGGCTCGCTGAGCTTCGAGCAGCGCGGCCGGGCGACCGGCGTGTGGACCTCGGCGCTGTTCGTCGGGCAGTTCGTCTGCCCGCTCGTCGTCCTCGCGCTCAGCGGGGCCCTCGGCGGCCTCGGCGCCGCGCTCGCCCTGCTGGGCGGGGTCAGCGTCGTCGCCGCCGTCGGCCTGCGGCTGCGCCGGCCGGCCGCGGTGGCCGCCGCGCACTGAGCGGCCCGGCCCGCCCCTGCACCCCCGGACCTCCGGGGTGCGGGGCGGTGCACCGGGGCCCCGGCCCGGGGATCAGCGGCGGGTGCGCTCCCGCATACCGAGGGCGGCGGTGACGAGCAGCAGCACCAGGCCGACGAGGACCAGCCAGAACAGGCCCTCGACGACCCAGCCGACGATCGTCACGACCAGCCAGACGACCAGCAGCAGACCGAGCAGACGCAGCAGCACGGGGACCTCCGGGGGACGGCTGCGGCCAGCCTAGGCCCGGGCCGGGGCAGGATGGCCGGGATGGACGACGACCCGTGGGACCTCCTGCTCGCCGGCCTGCCGCCCGCCACCGCCGACCTCGTGCGCGCCGCGGACGCCCTCGTCCGGGAGGCCGACCCCGGCGTCGTGCGGGTGGTGTGGCCGCACCAGCGCACCGTCGGCTACGGCGTGGGCCCGCGGAAGAACTCCGAGCACTACGCCTACCTCGACGTCTACGACCGGCACCTCAACCTCGGCCTCAACCGCGGCGCGGCGCTGGCCGACGCCGGCCTCGACGGCGGGCTGCTCGAGGGCACCGGGAAGTCGTTCCGCAAGGTCGCCGTCCGCGACCCCGCCGTCCTCGCCGACCCCCGGCTGCCGGGCCTGCTGCGCGCCGCCCGTGAGGAGCGGCTGGCCGCACTCACCGGCCCGGGAAGGCGTGGGCCGCCTGGGTCGAGTCGCGCAGGGTCACCGACACCCGGTCGCGGACCGACGAGAACGCCGGCACGTTGAGCACCTGCGGCTCGCCGCCGCCGCGCGGCCGGACCTCGATGCGGACCGTGCCCGCGCCGTCGGACGCCGGGAGGAACACGTCGGCCGCGTTGAGGAACGTCAGCGTGCTGAACGGGAACAGGTCGCCCTCCTCCAGGTCGGTGACCCGGTCGCCGGGCGCGTGGAACGGGGGCCTCGTCGCAGTCGGGATCCGCCGGCCGACGTCGAACAGGTGGAGCGCGTTGACCTCACCGGTGGCCTGTCCGGCCGGGCCGGTGCGCGGGGTCGTCGTCGGCGTGGACACCTGCAGCGGCGCCACCGCGTCCCCGAGGACGTCGACGGTGATCGAGTCCGAGTCCGCGCCCTGGTCGCCCCAGATCTCCCGCGCCCGGATCAGCGACAGGTTGGTCTGCTGCGGAGAGGCGGCGACGTAGGCCTCCAGGCTGGTGCCCGGCCGCGAGCTGTTGAGCCGGACGAAGTGGTCGTCCCGGGTGAACGGCGACTGGAAGAAGTGGTGCACCGAGCCGTCCTCGCGGGTCAGCGCGAACTCGTAGGTCTTCTGCCCGTTGACCCGCACCGGCCCGAAGTCGCCGGTCGCGTCGAGCACCCAGCTCTCCTGCGGCCGGGCGCCGACCCGCTGCCCGGTCGCCGGGTCGAGCTGCCACGGTGCAGGGTCGCGCCCGCGTAGCCCTGGTTCTGCGGGAACAGCACCGCGCGGCCGGCCACGGTGACCTGGCCGGGCGGCTCGGGCAGCACGTCGGTCGTGTGCGGGGCCGACCCGGTGAAGAACCGGTACACGGCCGCGAAGGTGCGCGCCGACGACGCCGTCTCGGTGTGCCCCTGGTCCGGGTCGTAGAGGTTCTCCGCCCCGCCGATGGCGCCGACCGACCCGCGCCGCGGGGCCGGCGGGGAGTTCCACTCGCCCCAGACCGCCAGGGTCGGGACCCCGCCGGGCGGCGTGGCCGACGAGCGGCCGTCGAGGTTGACGTACCGCGCCACCTCCGCCGCGTGCGCCGGGTCGGCCAGGTAGGCGTGGCTGACCGTGGTGCCCCGCGAGTGCGCGGCGAGCAGCACCTGGTCGGCGCCGGTCTCCTCGAGCACGGCGTCGACGAACGGTCCGAGCCCGGCGATCGCGGCGGTGTTGTCGGGGCCGCTGGTGTCGTACTCGTAGGCGAACAGCAGGTCCTGGTCCCAGCCGTTGCTGGTGAACCGCTGGAACTGGCTCTGGAACTGCGCGGCCGAGCCGCTGCTGCCGTGCACGAACACGATCGGCAGCCGGCCGCCGTCGCCGCCGGCGGGCGCCGCCGCGGCGGTCCCGGGGACGACGGCGGCCGCGAGCGCGGCGCCGAGGAGGGCGACGGTCCAGCGGGACCGCCGGAGGGGAGTGGACGTCATCGTCGGGCTCTCTCCGTTCCCGGCGCCGGGGTGGCGCCACGGAGCGGAGTGGAACAGATCACGTGATCTGCTCCACACGGAGGGTCACTCGCGGAGCAGGGTGACCTCCTCCAGGTCCATCTCGTGCTGCACCCGCCGGAACACCTCGTCGTCGATGCGCCGCTGGTCGCGGTACCGGACGAACACCTCGCGCTCGGCCTCGAGCATCGCCCGGCGCATCCGCCGGTACACCGCGCTCGGCGTCTCGCCGCCGCCGGCGACCGGGCCGCCGAGCCGCTCCCACGCCGCGTTGGTGCGCGCCTCCATCCGCTGCCGCAGCTCGGCGACGGTGGCGGCGTGCAGCGGGTCGCCGTCGTCGAGGCTGTCGAGCCGGGCCACGGCGGCCCGGCCGGCGTCGTTCTGCGCCTGAGCCTCGGCGAGGGCGTCGCTGGCCTCCTCGGAGCCCTGCACGCCCAGCCGCCGGATCACCGCCGGCAGCGTCAGCCCGTGCAGCAGCAGGGTGCCCACGGTGACCACGAAGGTCAGGTAGACGATCTCGTCGCGCCCGGGGAAGGGCGCGCCCGACAGCGTGGTCAGCGGGATGCCGGCCGCCGCGGCGAGGGAGACCACGCCACGCATCCCCGCCCAGGAGATGACGGCGGGGTAGGTCCACGGCGGCGGGGTCCAGCCCGGGCGGCGGCGGGCCAGCGGCCGCAGGTAGGTGGTGGGGAAGACGAACGCGACCCGGGCGGCCAGCGCGACGAGCACGAGGAACAGGCCGACCGCCGTCAGCGTGCCCACCGACGGCCCGACGCCGGCGACCACCGCGCGCAGCTGCAGCCCGATCAGCGCGAAGACCGTCGCCTCGAGGACGGTGTCGGCCGCCTGCCACACCGCGCGGTCCTGCAGCCGGGCGACCGGGTGCGCCGCGGGGGAGCGGTGCCCGAGGTAGAGGCCGGCGAGGACCACCGCGAGGACGCCCGAGGCGTGCACCTCCTCGGCGACGGTGAAGCCGATGAACGGGACGAGCAGGCCGAGCGCGCTCTCCAGCACGCCGTCGCGCAGCAGCCGGCGGATGCGGTGCACCAGCCAGCCCAGCGCCCAGCCGATCGCGGCGCCGCCGGCCGCGGCGAGGACGAACACGCCCACGCCCTCGGCGATGCCGTAGCCGGCGCCCGCGGCGACCGCGACGGCGACCCGGTAGACGGTGAGCGCGGTGGCGTCGTTGACCAGGCTCTCGCCGCCCAGGATGGTCATGACCTTCCGCGGCAGGCCCAGCCGGCGGCCGACCGACGTGGCCGCGACCGCGTCCGGCGGGGCGACGACGGCGCCGAGCACCAGCGCCGAGACCAGGGGCAGGCCCGGCACCAGCCACCACGCGGCCAGCCCGACGGCGACCGTGGTGAGCAGCACCGCCCCGACCGCGAGCATGCCGATGGGGCGGAGGTTGGCGCGCAGCCGCAGGTAGGAGCTGTCCAGCGCGGCGGAGTACAGCAGCGGCGGCAGGACCAGCGTGAGGATCAGGTGCGGGTCCAGCGCGTAGTCGGGGACGCCCGGCAGGAAGGACACCGCGAGCCCGACCAGGACCAGCAGCAGCGGCGGGGAGACCCCCAGCCGCCGGGCCAGCGCGCTGACCGCGAAGGAGCCGGCGAGCAGGCCGACGAGGGGCAGTTCCATCACACCAGCGCCTGGTCGGGGTAGCACCACCGCCAGGACTCACCCGGCTCGACCGACCGGACGATCGGGTGACCGGTGGCGCCGGCGTGCGCGGTGGCGTGCCGGTTGGGGGAGGAGTCGCAGCAGGCCACGTGCCCGCAGGTCAGGCACATCCGCAGGTGCACCCACCGGCTGCCGATGGCCAGGCAGTCGCCGCAGCCCTCCGAGTCCGGCGACACGTCGCGGATCTGGTCCAGGTGCCCGCACGTCGTCATCACGGTCCCCCTCTCGTAGCGCCCGTCGCCGGGAGTCGACCACCCGCGCGACGCGGGCGGCAACGTCCCCCGGCCGGTCCGCTCTTCCCGTGGCAGGGTCGGCGGCGACCGTGCGAGCCGGGAGGAGGCGCCGTGGACCTCGACGAGGTCGCCGAGGAGCTCTACGCGGTGCCGCCCGGGCAGTTCGTCGCCGCCCGCACCGAGGCCGCCCGCCGCGCCCGGGCCGCCGGGGACCGGGCGCTGGCCCGGGAGATCGGCGCGCTCGGCCGGCCCTCGACCGCGGCGTGGGCGTGCAACGTCCTGGTGCGCGAGCAGCCCGACGAGATCGCCGGCCTCGTGGAGCTCGGCGACCTGCTGCGCGAGGCCCAGCAGACCCTGGCCGGCGACGAGCTGCGGCAGCTGGGCACCCAGCGCTCCCGGCTGCTGGCCGCGCTCACCCGCCGGGCCCGGGTGGTGGCCGCGGGCCGCGGCACCCCGCTCAGCGACGCCGTCGCCGACCAGGTGGAGGAGACGCTGCGGGCCGCGCTGGCCGACCCGGACGCGGGGGAGGCGCTGCTGGGCGGCCGGCTGACCGCGCCGCTGTCCTCCCGCGGCCTCGGGCCCGGCTTCGGCACCCGCCCGGACCTGCGGGTGGTGCCCCCGCGGACCGGGCGCACCCCGCCGGCGGCCGCACGGCCCCCGGAGGACGCCGCCCGGCGCGCGGCGGAGGAGCGGCGGCGGGCCGCGCAGGAGCGGCGGGACCGGGAGCTGGCCGCCGCCCGCGAGGAGGCCGAGGCGGCCGAGCGGGACGCCGCGGAGGCGGAGGCGGCCGCCTGGGCCGCGCACGAGCGGGCCGGGCGGGCCACCCGCCGGCAGGAGGAGCTCGCCGCCCGGGCCAGAGAGCTGGAGGCCGAGCTCGAGCGCGTGCGCGCGGACGCGGAGGCGGCCGGGGCCGAGGCCGCCCGCACCGGGCGGCGGGCGGCGGCGGCCGACCGGGCGGCGCGGCGGGCGGCGGCCGACCGCGACCGCGCCGCCGCCCGCGTCACGGAGCTGGAGCAGGCGCCGCTGGAGGCCTGACCGGCGCACCGCCGCCGCGTCGCGGGCCCCCGACCCCGCCCCCAGCATGGGGGGATGACGGAGTCAGCGGGCCGCGTCGCGGTCGTCACCGGGTCGGAGTCGGGCATCGGGCGGGCGGTCGCGGTCGCGCTCGCCGAGCAGGGCTGCGACGTCGGCATCACCTGGTACCGCGACGAGGCGCACGCGCGGGGCACCGCGGACGAGGTGCGGGCCCGCGGGCGCCGGGCAGAGGTGCGGCACGTCGACCTCACGCAGCTGCCGCAGGCCGCCGCCGTCGTCGACGACCTGGCCGAGGCCCTCGGCGGCATCGACGTCCTGGTCAACGACGCCGGCACCGGCCACTCCACGCTGGTCCTGGACACCGACTGGGAGACCTGGCGCGAGGTGCTGGCCACCGACCTCGACGCGGCGTTCCTCTGCCTCCAGCGCGCAGCCCGGCGGATGGTGGCCGCCGGGCGGGGCGGGCGGATCGTGAACGTCACCAGCGTGCACGAGCACCAGCCGCGGGTCGGCGCCGCGGCCTACTGCGCGGCCAAGGGCGGGCTCGGCCTGCTCACCCGGGTCGCCGCGCTCGAGCTGGCCGAGCACGGCATCACCGTCAACGCCGTCGCGCCGGGGGAGATCGCCACCGCGATGACCGGCCAGGAGGACGAGGACCCGACCGCGCCCGGCCACGGGCGCCCCGGTGTCCCGGCCGGCCGGCCCGGGGACGCGCACGAGGTGGCCGCCGTCGTCGCCTTCCTCGCCTCCCCGCAGGCCTCCTACGTGACCGGCTCCTCCTACGCCGTCGACGGTGGCATGCTGCAGATGGGCCCGATGGCCGGCTCCCACCTGACCGGCGACGACTGGCGCCGTCCCTAGGTGGCCAGCAGCTCCAGCAGCCGGGCGCGGTGGGGGCCGGGGAACGGGCGGGGCGGGCCGGGCACCGCGGCGGCCACCCGCTCGCGGACCAGCGGCACGGCCAGCAGGTCGGCCAGCGGCGCCATGCACAGCCGGTACTCGAGCATCGCCCGGAACACGTCGGCGTCCTGCATCGCGACCCCGGTCAAGGCCGCGAGTTCCGGGTACAGCGGCGGCTCGGGCTCCCCGCGCCGGGCGGCGTCCATCTGGGCCAGCCGGGAGCGGTCCTCGGCCAGCTGGTCGGTGACCAGCGGCCCGACCCGCCGCTCGGTGGCCGCGTCGAACGCCGCGGCGAGGTCGGCGGGCCGGTCCAGGTGCTGCGCGACCGCGGCACGCAGCAGCGCGGCGTGCGCGATGCCGATCGACAGGCCGCGGCCGGCCGACGGGTTGGTGCACGCCCACGCGTCCCCGACGGCGGCGAAGCCGGTCACCACCGGCCGGCCGTCGACGGTGAAGCGGCGGCTGCGGTCCAGGCCGCCGGCCATCGCGGCGACCCCGCCCAGCGGCCGCCCGTCCAGCCAGTGCGCCTGCAGCGGGCACTCGGCCACCACCCGGTCGAACACGGCGGGGTCGCGCAGCTCGCGCAGCGGCCGGTCGCCGGTCTGCCCGAACACGGTGACCGACCACGTGTCGTTGTCGCCGTCGAGGGTGAGCAGCGAGACGCTGCCCAGCGGCATGAGCCCGGGACCGCGGCGCACCGGCCGGTCGGGACCGGTGAGGAAGCGCGTGTAGTAGACGAAGCCCGAGGCCTGCGCGTGCTCCTGCGGTGGCCGGGCGCCGAGACCGGCGAGCCACTGGGCCGAGCGGGTGCGCCGGCCGGTCGCGTCGACGACGAGGTCCGCCCGCAGCTCCTCGCCCGCCGTCGTCCGCACCCCGGCCGCGTGCGGGACGCCGTCGGCCGCGGACGTCCCCGGCAGGAGGCCGGCCACCTGCACGCCGCGGCGCACGGTGAGCCGCGGGGTGTCCTCGGCGGCGGCCGCCACGGTGGACTCCACCACCGGACGGCGCCCGGTGACGAAGCGCAGCCGCTCGTCGGCCTCCCGGGGCGCGCGGTCGGCGATCCCCCGCGGCAGCAGCGCCGTGTAGTCGACCCACACGCAGCCGGCGGCCAGCAGCCGGTCGGTGAGGCCCGGCAGCTCGTCGTCGGCGACCGCGCGGAACCGGGCGAAGAGGTTGTGCGGCTGCCGGAACTGCGCGACGCCGGTCCGCCGCCAGGACTCCCACGCCTCGGCGGGCGTGGTCGGGGCGCCGTCGGGGTCGGCCTCGAGGACGGTGACGTCGTGCCCGTCGGCCGCGAGCATCATCGCGGCGCACAGCCCCACCATGCCGCCGCCGCAGACCACCACCGAGGCCATGGCCGCCCCCTCGTGCCCGGGGCGGCGCGCGCGGCCGGTCGCCGGGCGGGCCCAGGGTGGCACCGGCGGCGCCGTCGGGGCGCCCGCCACCCGGGTGTGGACGCGGGGTCCTGGCGCGTCGGCACCGAGGGGCGCGGCGCCGACGCGGGAGGTCAGCCGGCGGCCGAGTGGCGGGTGCGCTTCTCCTGGTACAGCGCGGCGTCGGCGCGGGCCAGCGTCGCGGCCAGGTCCTCGCCGGGCCGGGCCCCGGCCGCTCCGGCCGACCACGCCCCGCGGGAGACGGCGTGCAGCCGGTCCAGCAGCTCGGCGGCGCGGTCGGTGCCGGTGCCGGGCAGGCAGAGCGCGAACTCGTCCCCGCCGAGGCGGCCGAGCAGGTCGGAGCGGCGCAGCTCCCGGCTCCAGGCCGAGGCGAGGGAGCGCAGCAGCGCGTCGCCGGCGGAGTGGCCCTCGGTGTCGTTGACGGTCTTGAACCCGTCGAGGTCGAGGACGACGACGGTCAGCGGCTCCCCGGTGCGCTGCGCGTGGGCGAGCAGCCGGGCGGACCCGGCCTCCCAGGCGCGGCGGTTGGCCACGCCGGTCAGCGGGTCGGTGCCGGCCGCGCGGCGCAGCGCCCCCGACTGCCGGATCTGCGCCTCGGTGAGCACCGCGGCCGTGGCGACGGCGGCCAGCCAGGCGGAGAGGAACCCGTCCGGCGCCGCGGCGAGCGCGCCGGCGGTGACGACGGCGACCCCGCCGGCGACGTGCAGCCGCGCCTGCGCGGGCGGGAGGACGTGGCCGGCGAGGACCCCGAGCGCGACCACGACCGGGCCGAGGCCGACGACGCCGACCGCGGTGACCGAGCGCCAGGCGAGCAGCGCGGTGAGCAGGGACAGCAGCGCGAGGGCGGCGTGCACGGCGCCCATCGGCGCGCGGTCGCGCCCGTGCCACAGCGCCGCGGAGCCGAGCCCGCCCACGGCCGCGAGCGCCGTCAGCAGGACGACCGGCGTGTGGGGGTGCATCGGCCACAGCGCACCGGCGGCACACAGGACGGCGGCGCAGCCGTACAGCAGCGCGAGCAGGCCGAGCCCGCTCCTGCGGTCACCGTGCACGGTTCCTCCCTCCGTCGCGGACGACATCGTCACCCATCGCGCCGGTCCTGAGCGCGACGACGGCCGTCCCCCTCGGAGGGAGGGAGCAGGGGGAGGTCAGCCGGTGAGCTCGGTGGGCACCGCGATCACGTCGACCATCGCCCCCAGGCGGTACACGGTGACCGGCAGCGGCCGGCCGATCGCCTCGGCGAACAGCAGCCGCTGCAGGCTCTGCGCCTCGGCCACCGGCGCCCGCCCGGCCTCCAGCACCAGGTCGCCGGCGCGCAGCCCGGCCCGGTCGGCCGGCGACCCCGGGACGACGTCGACCACCCGCAGCCCGCGGCGCCGGCCGGTGCGCTCGGCCAGCGGGGCCGGCAGCGGCGCGGGGCTGCTGACCAGGCCCAGGTAGGCGCGGCGCACCCGCCCGTCGCGGACCAGCGCGTCGACGATGCGGCGGGTGGTGGCGTTGACCGGCACGGCCAGCCCCAGGCCCCACCCGGCGACGGCGGTGTTGATGCCGACCACCCGGCTGGCCGAGTCGGCGAGCGCGCCGCCGGAGTTGCCGGGGTTGAGCGCGGCGTCGGTCTGGATGACGTCCTCGACCACCCGGGCGGTGCGCCCCTCGCGGGTGGGCAGCGAGCGGCCCAGGCCGCTGACCACCCCGGCGGTCACCGACCCGGCCAGCCCGAGCGGGTTGCCGACGGCGACGACGAGCTGGCCCACCCGCAGCTGCGCGGCGTCGCCGAGCTCGGCGGGCTCGGGCGCGCCGGCGGTCGCCCGGACGACGGCGAGGTCGGACAGCGGGTCGGTCCCCACGACCTCGACCGGGGTCTCGGTGCCGTCGCCGAACACCGCGCGCCCGCTGCGCGCCCGGCCGACGACGTGCGCGTTGGTGAGCATCAGCCCGTCGCCGGGGACGACGACCGCCGAGCCGGCGCCGCCGCCGCGGCCGTCGGGCGCGGTCACCTGCAGCGCGGCGACGTGCGGGGTGAGGTCGGCGGCGACCGCGGTGACCACCTGGGAGTAGGCGTCCAGGGCCGCGTCGGTGTCGGGTCGGGCCACGGTCCACCTCCGGTCGTGATTACAGCGTTGCACCGACCAGTGGACGCCTCGCCGGACCGCGCTGCCACCCCCTCCGTTGCGCCCACGGTGAACGGCGCGGGGGCATCCTGCGCGCGCTCGTGCTCTGCCCACTGGTGTGGGCAGAGCACGAGCGTCCACGGCGGCACCTGCGGCGGCTCCTTCGTGCTCTGCACACGTGGGTGTGCAGAGCACGAGCGTGCCGGTCAGCAGGTGCGGCGGGGCCGCGGCGGCCGTAGCGTCGGCCTGCCCGGCGTCCGGACCGGCACCGAGGAGGGGCGTGCGCACCGACGGCCTGCAGACCGAGGGCGGTGCGGTCGGGCGCACCCTCGGCGTCGAGGAGGAGTTCCACCTCGTCTCCCCGGACACCCTGGAGCTGACCCCCGGCCCGCGGGCCTCCGCGGCCGCGCTGGCCGGCGAGGCGGGGGAGCGGGTGCACCCGGAGATCGCCACCACGCAGCTGGAGATCGCCACCGGCGTGTGCACCACGCTGGAGCAGGTGCGCGCGGAGCTGGTGGCGGCCCGCACCGAGGCGGCCGCCGCGGCCGAGCGGGACGGCCTGCTGCTCCTGCCCGCCTCCACCCACCCGTGGGACTCCTGGCACACCATGCCGGTCACGCCCGGCGAGCGGTACGAGGCGATGGTCGACCGCTGGGCCGGGCTCGCGCGCCAGCAGGACATCTGCGGCTGCCACGTGCACGTCGGCGTCCCCGACCTCGACACCGCCGTCGCCGTGCTCGACCGCACCCGCCCCTACCTGCCGGTGCTGCTCGCGATGACCGGCAGCTCGCCGTTCCACGACGGCGTCGACACCGGCTACGAGTCCTGGCGGACGCTGTGGTGGACCCGCTTCCCGCACGCGGGCGCGCCCGAGCCGCTCGGCGACGCCGACGGCTACCGCCGGGTGCTGGCCGCGCTGGTCGCCTCCGGCGTGGTGGCCGACGGGTCGCACCTGTACTGGGACGTCCGCCCCTCGGCCCGGCTGCCCACGATCGAGTTCCGGCTGGCCGACGTCTGCACCACCCTCGACGACACCGTCCTGCACGCCGCGCTGGTCCGCTCGCTGGTGCGGGTGCTCGCCGGGCGGGCGCAGCGCGGCGAGCCGGTGCCGGAGCTGCGGCCGGAGGTGCTGCGCGCGGCGCGGTGGCGGGCGGCGCGCTCCGGGCTCACCGGCCCGCTGTTCGACCCGCTGCGCGAGGAGCTGGTCGACGCCCGCACGGCGGTGACCGGGCTGCTGGCCGAGCTGGAGGAGGACCTGACCGGCGCGGAGGAGTGGGACGAGGTGACCGCCCGGGTGCAGGACCTGCTCGGCCGGGGTACGTCGGCGGCGCGGCAGCGGAGCACCTGGCTGCGCACGGGCGACCGCCGGGCGGTCGCGGAGTGGGTCGTCCGCGAGGGAGCGGCGGGGAGGAGCTGAGGGGTGGCGCTGCCCCCGGCCGGCGCCGGCCGCCTCGACACCCGGCCGGGTCCGCAGCCCGCCGGCCCGCCGCTGCCGCCCGGGGTGACGGCGCTGGAGCTGGGCGGGCCGGAGGCGCTGGTCGCCGTCCCCGGCGGCCCGCCCGGCCCGCGACCGCTGCTCGTGTTCTGCCACGGCGCGGGCGGGACGGCGGACCAGGCGCTGGCCGCGGTGGGCGCGGTCGCCGCCGCCCGCGGGGTCGCCGTCCTCGCGACCTCCTCGGTCGCCTCGACCTGGGACCTGCTGGCCGGCGGGCTCGGGCGGGACGTGGCGGTCCTCGACGCGGCGCTGGAGCGGGTCGCCGCCGGGCTCGCGGTCTCGCGCATCGCGCTCGGCGGGTTCTCCGACGGCGGCTCGTACGCGCTCTCGCTCGGGCTGGCCAACGGCGACCTGTTCGAGGCGCTGCTGGCGTTCTCGCCGGGCTTCGTCGCCCCGCCCGGCCGCACCGGGCGGCCGCGCATCTGGATCGCCCACGGCACCCGCGACCGCGTGCTGCCGGTGGCGCGCTGCGGCCGGCGGGTGTCCCGGGAACTGGCCGCCGCCGGCTACGACGTCACCTACGACGAGTTCGACGGCGGCCACGCGGTGACCCGGGACCTGGTCACCGCGGCGCTGGACACCTGGCTCACGTGAGGTGCAGGGACGGCCCCGCTGCAGGGGCCCGCGCCGAGCGTGCGAGGCGGGGGGCTCCTCCGTCTAGGCGGTGCGGCGGCCGACGAAGTCGTGCTGCTGCTCGCCGTTGACCTCGTCCGGGGTGTCCGGGTGGTCCTTCGGCCCGCCGGTCTTCGACGCCTCGAAGCCCGGGCCGAGCTTCTCCAGCGCCAGCCGGCCGTAGACCTGCTGCTGGGTGGCCACCCGCTGCGAGCGGCCGCGGCCGAGGAAGCTGACCATCCAGTGCAGCACCGTGGTGACCCGGCTCTTGAAGCCGATGATGTAGAAGAGGTGCACCACCAGCCAGATCACCCAGGCGATGAAGCCCTCGAACTTCATCTTCTTGATGTCGGCGACCGCGGAGAACCGCGAGATGGTCGCCATGTTGCCCTTGTCCCGGTACCGGAACGGGCCGTGCGGCGCCTTGCCGGCGAGCTTCCGCTTGATCTGGTCGGCGGCGTAGCGCCCGCCCTGGATGGCCACCTGGGCGACACCGGGGTACTTGTCGGGGTGGTTGGCCATGTCGCCGACGACGTGGATCTCGGGGTGGCCGGGCAGCGTCAGGTCCGACTGGACGGCGATGCGCCCGGCGCGGTCGACCTCGGCACCGGTCCGGTCCCCGAGCAGCCGGCCCAGCGGCGAGGCCTGCACGCCGGCCGCCCACACCTTGGTGGCGGCGGAGATGCGGCGCTGCTGGCCGTCGGCGTCCTTGACGGTCAGGCCGTCGGCGTCCATGTCGGTGACCAGCGCGCCGAGCTGCACCTCGACGCCGATCTCGTTGAGGTGCCGGCGGGCCTTCTCGCCCAGCTTGGGCCCGAACGGCGGCAGCACCTGCGGCGCGCCGTCGAGCAGGATGATGCGGGCCCGCTGCGGGTCGATGTTGCGGAAGTCGCGGCGCAGCGTGCGGTGCGCGAGCTCGGCGATCTGGCCGGCCATCTCCACGCCGGTCGGGCCGGCGCCGACGACCACGAAGGTCATCAGCCGGTCGACCTCGGCGGGGTCGGTGGCGAGCTCGGCCAGCTCGAACGCGCCGAAGATGCGGCCGCGCAGCTCGAGGGCGTCGTCGATGCTCTTCATGCCGGGGGCGAACTCGGCGAACCGGTCGTTGCCGAAGTACGACTGCCCCGCACCCGCGGCGACGATCAGCTCGTCGTAGGGGTGGATCGTGGTGCGGCCGAGCACGGTCGAGGTGACCGTGCGGGCGTCCACGTCGATGTCCACGACCTCGCCGAGGACCACCTTGGCGTTCTTCTGGTGGCGCAGGACCTCGCGGGTGGCCGGGGCGATCTCGCCCTCGGAGAGGATGCCGGTGGCCACCTGGTAGAGCAGCGGCTGGAAGAGGTGGTGGCCGGTCTTGGCGACCACGGTGACGTCGACGTCGGCGTTGCGCAGGGCCTTCGCGGCGAACAGGCCGCCGAAGCCGGAGCCGATGATCACCACCCGCGGCCGGCCGGTCGAGGAGCTGGCGGTGGGCGCAGGTGATGTCGTCATGATGACTGTGATCCTCTCCCGTCAGGGGCTCCGCTGTCTCCCGGCGGGCCGGTCACGGGGGTGATCCCCGTCACGGCTGCCCTCCGCCGGTGCACTCGCGGTGTCCGGTCCTGCCCGGTACAACCAGGTCGGTGCCCGTCGTCATCCCCCGGCTGGTGGTCGTCCCGGGTCTGGGCCTGGACGGGCGGTCGTGGTCACGGCTGTGCCGGCGGTTGCCCGCCGACGTCGTGCTCCTACCCGGGATGGGCCGGTCTGCACCTGTGCCCTCGCTCGACGTCCTGGCCGCCCGCCTGCGGGACCGGCTCGGCCCCGGTCCGGTCGTGCTGGCCGGCCACTCGCAGGGCTGCCAGGTGGTGGCCGCGGCCGCCGTCGACCCGCGGGTGGCCGGCGTCGTGCTGCTCGGCCCGTCGACCGACCCGCGGCTGCGCCGGCCCGCGCGGCTGGCCGTCCGGTGGCTGCGGACCGCGCTGCGCGAGCCCTGGTGGCAGGGGCCGCTGATCCTGGCGCAGTGGCTGCGCACCGGCCCCCGGCCGATGCGGGCTCTGTGGCGGGTGGCCGCCCCCGACCGCATCGACGCACGGCTGCGCCGCGTCGGCGTCCCGGTGACCGTGCTCCGCGGCACCCGGGACCGGCTCTGCGACGCCGACTGGGCCGCCGTGGTGGCCGCCGCCGCGCCGTCGGGACGGGTGGTCGAGGTGCCCGGGGCCGCGCACATGACCGTGCAGACCCACCCGGACGCCGTCGCCGCCGTCCTCCGGCAGGTTCTCGGAGCTGCCGCGATCGCGGAGGAGGGGGGACGCGCCTCCGGCGTGTCACCATGACCTCATGGCCTCCACCTCCGCCTCGGCCGGCGCACTGCTGCACCACGTGCGCACCGGCCGCGCGCGGAGCCGCGCCGAGCTCGTCGCGCTCACCGGGGCCGCGCGCAACACCGTCAGCGCCCGCGTCGACCAGCTGATCGCCGCCGGCCTGCTGCAGGAGGGCGGCCGCGGCGGCAGCACCGGCGGGCGTCCCCCGACCCTGCTGCGGTTCAACAGCGGAGCCGGCTGCGTGCTCGCCGTCGACCTCGGGGTCACCAGCGTCGACGTCGCGGTCACCGACCTGTCCGCGCAGATCCTCGCCACCGTCGGGCACCCGATCGACATCGCCGACGGCCCCGACGTCGTGCTCGCCGAGGTGGACCGGCTGGCCCAGAAGGTGCTCGCCGAGGCCGGGCTGACCCCGGCCGACGTGTGCGCCGTCGGGGTGGGCGTGCCGGGGCCGGTGGAGTTCTCGACGGGCCGCCCGTCGCACCCGCCGATCATGCCGGGCTGGCACGACCACGACATCCCCGGCGCGTTCGCCCGCTACGGCTGCCCGGTCCTCGTCGACAACGACGTCAACGTCATGGCGCTCGGGGAGATCGGCGTCGGCGGCTCGGCCGAGGACGTGCTCGTGGTCAAGGTCGGCACCGGCATCGGCTGCGGGGTCATCGTCGACGGCGAGGTCTACCGGGGCGCGCAGGGCAGTGCCGGCGACATCGGGCACATCCACGTGCCGACGCCGGACAGCCGCACCGTGCTGTGCCGCTGCGGCAACGAGAACTGCCTCGAGGCGCTCGCCGGCGGTGGGGCGCTGCTGCGCGACGCCGTCGAGGCGGGGCTGCCGGTGACCAGCACCCGGCAGGTCATCGAGCTCGCCGCGCAGGGCGACGGCCCGGCGCTGGAGCTGGTCCGGCGGGCCGGGCGCACCATCGGCACGGTGCTGGCCGCGCTGGTCAACTTCTTCAACCCGCACCGGATCGTGATGACCGGCGGGGTGGCGCAGGCCGGCGCGCCGCTGCTGGCCGGCATCCGCGAGGCGGTCTACGGGCGCTCGATGCCGCTGGCGGCCCGCGCGCTGGAGATCACCGTCAGCGACGCCCCCGACCTGTCCGGCCGGGTGGGCGCCGCGCTCATGGCCATCCAGGGCTACCTCGACGAGGACTCGGTCCACCAGGCCCTCGCGCGCTGAGTCACCGTCTGTCGCCAGGAGGCGACAGAAATGGCCATTTCCGCCCTGGCCTGGGGCGTTGCAGGTCTCGGTTCGGTGACACCGCTCACGGGGCCTTGACCCCTTGTGACTCGGTTCATATGGTCACCGCTGCACAGACTAATGGTCAACGTTGAGCAGAAGTCCGAGGTGAGGCCATGCCACCGGCAGAGGCGCCGCTGCTGGAGATGCACGGCATCGTCAAGACCTTCCCGGGCGTGCGCGCGCTCGGCGGCGTGGACCTCGACGTCCGCGCGGGGGAGGTGCACTGCCTCCTCGGCCAGAACGGTGCCGGCAAGTCGACCCTGATCAAGGTCCTCGCCGGCGCCCACCAGCCCGACGAGGGCGCCATCTACTGGCGCGGCGAGCAGGTCCGGCTGTCCACGCCGCAGGCCGCGCTCGGCCTGGGCATCGCGACGATCTACCAGGAGCTCGACCTCGTCGCCGGGCTCACCGTCGCCGACAACGTCTTCCTCGGCCGGGAGCAGGCCCAGATGGGCTTCGTGCGGCCGCGCGAGCTGAACCGGCGGGCGGGGGAGCTGCTCACCCGGCTCGGCCACCCCGAGATCCGGCCGGGCGCCGAGGTCGGCTCGCTGCCCGCGGCCTCCCAGCAGATGGTGAGCATCGCGCGGGCGCTGTCCCAGGACGCGCGGCTGATCATCATGGACGAGCCCTCGGCGGTCCTCGACAACGAGGAGGTCGAGCGGCTGTTCACGGTCATCCGCGACCTCACCGCCCACGACGTCGCCGTCGTCTACATCTCCCACCGGCTGGAGGAGATCCGCGAGATCGGCGACCGGATCACCGTCCTCAAGGACGGCCGGACCGTCGCCACCGGGCTGCCGGCCCGCGAGACGCCGACCCGCGAGGTCATCACGCTGATGACCGGCCGGGACATCGAGTACGTCTTCCCGGAGCGCCACCACCGGCCCGCGCCCACCGCCGAGCCGGTGCTCGAGGTCGAGGACCTGTCGCTGCACGGCTCCTTCTCCCACGTCTCCTTCTCGGTCCGGCCGGGCGAGATCGTCGGGCTGGCCGGGCTGGTCGGCTCGGGCCGGTCGGAGATCCTCGAGACCCTCTACGGCGCCCGGCACGCGAGCGGCGGCACGGTCCGCGTGGACGGGCGCCGGCTGCGGCACGGCGACGTCGGCGCCGCGGTGGCCGCGGGGGTCGGGCTCGCGCCGGAGGAGCGCAAGAGCCAGGCGCTGCTGCTCGGCGAGTCCGTCGCCCGCAACATCAGCATCTCCAGCCTGGCCCGCTTCGCCCGCGGCGGCTTCCTCTCCGGCGCCGCCGAGCGCGAGGCCGCCCGCGAGCAGGTCAGCGCGCTGGAGGTCCGCCCGGCCGACGTCACCCGCGAGGTGCGGACGCTGTCCGGCGGCAACCAGCAGAAGGTCGTGCTCGCCCGCTGGCTGCTGCGTGACTGCCGGGTGCTGCTGCTCGACGAGCCGACCCGCGGCGTCGACGTCGGGGCGCGCTCGGAGATCTACGCGCTGGTGCGCGACCTGGCCGACCGCGGTGTCGCGGTGGTCGTCGTCTCCAGCGAGATCCCGGAGGTGCTCGGTCTGGCCGACCGGGTCCTCGTCGTCGCGGAGGGCCGGGTGCTGGCAGAGGAGCCCGCCTCGGCCCTCGACGAGCACCGCGTGCTCGACCTGGTCATGGAAGGGACGTCGACGCACGGCGTCCCGGTGCACGAAGGGGACGTCGCATGAGTGAGGGCAGCACCGCGGTGACCGCGGGCTCCGGCAAGGACACCGGCCGGAACCGGTCGGGAGGCGGGTTCATGAGCGGACCGGTCGGCCGCAACCTGGGCCTGGTCGTCGCCCTGGTCATCCTGTGCGTCGTCGGCGTCATCACGGCGGGGGACCGCTTCGCCGACGTCGACAACGTGCTGACCATCCTGCGGCTGGCCTCGGTCATCGGCGTGGTGAGCGTCGGCATGACGTTCGTGATCATCGGCGGCGGCATCGACCTGTCGGTCGGCGCGCTGGTGGCGCTGGCGTCGGTGTGGGCCACCACGCTGGCCACCCAGCAGATGGCCGAGGACTTCCACTGGATCGTCATGGTCTTCACCGCGCTGGTCGTCGGCGCGGTGGCCGGCCTGGTCAACGGCGTCGTCATCGCCTACGGCAAGCTCGCCGCCTTCATCGCCACGCTGGCCATGCTCGCCGCCGCGCGCGGCCTGGCCGAGATCATCGCCAACCGGCGCACCCAGATCGTGCGGGACAGCGACTTCCTGTCCTTCTTCTCCGGGGACGTGCTCGGCGTCCCGACCCTGGTGATCATCTTCGCGCTGGTCGCGATCGCCGGGTGGGTGCTGCTCAACCGGACCACCTTCGGCCGGCGCACCTTCGCCGTCGGCGGCAACGCCGAGGCCGCCCGCCTCGCCGGCATCCGGGTGCAGCGGCACACCGTCAAGCTCTACGTGCTGTCCGGCATCACCTGCGGCATCGCCGCCGTGATGATCATGGCGCGGACGACGACGGGCAGCTCGACCCACGGCACGCTCTACGAGCTCGACGCCATCGCCGCGGTCGTCATCGGCGGCACGCTGCTCATCGGCGGCCGCGGGACGATCGTCGGCACCGTCCTCGGCGTCCTCATCTTCACGACGCTCGGCAACGTCTTCACGCTCAACAACCTGTCGAGCTCGGCCCAGGCCGTCGCCCGCGGCGTGATCATCGTCCTCGCCGTCCTGCTGCAGCAGCGGCTGGCCACCGGCGGGTTCAGCTTCCGCCGGCCCACCGCGGGACCGCCGTCCGGCGGCCTGCCCGCCGCGGGCGGCCCGGCCGGGGCGGTCTCCGGCGGCTCGACCGTCGAGGGCGGACCGGGCGGCACCCGCCCGGCCGCGAGCGGCAAGACCCTCTGACTCCCGGCGCGACCCGCGCCGGACCGCACCACCCACCGGACCTCCGTCCGGTGGCAGCCCACCCGCCTCCGAGAGGGGGCGACATCGAGGAGAGAGAGCATGTCTGCAACGAGGCAGCGTCCGTTCCGCCGCCTGCCGTACGCCACGGTCGCCCTGCTCAGCGCGGGCGTGCTCGTGGCCGGCTGCACGAGCAACACCCCGGAGGAGTCCGGCGGTGGCGGGGGCAACCAGGCCGCCAGCGCCAACGACGAGGCCGGCGAGACCGTCACCATCGGCTTCTCCGCCCCGGCCGCCGACCACGGCTGGATGGCCGGCATCACCGAGGCCGCCCGCGCCGAGGCCGAGCAGTACGAGGACGTCGAGCTGGTGGTCGCGGAGGGCACCAACGACGTCAGCACCCAGATCAGCCAGGTGGAGACGTTCATCAACGACGGCGTCGACGCCATCGTGCTGCTGCCCTTCGACGGCGCCGCGCTGACCCCGGTCGCGCTGCAGGCGATGGAGGCCGGCATCCCGGTCATCAACGTCGACCGCCAGTTCGACAGCCCGTTCGCCGCCCGGTCCACGATCCTCGGCGACAACTACGGCATGGGCGTCTCGGCCGGCACCTACATCTGCGAGCAGCTCGGCGACAACCCCGACGCCGTCGTCGCGGAGATCGCCGGCATCGACTCGCTGCCGCTGACCCAGGACCGCAGCCAGGGCTTCGCCGACGCGCTGGCCGACTGCGGGCTCAACGTCGACAACCGCGTGGCCGCGGACTTCACCGTCGAGGGCGGCGAGGAGGCGGCGGCCAACCTGCTGCAGGCCGCGCCGCAGATCGACGCGATCTGGAACCACGACGACGACCAGGGCGTCGGTGTCCTGGCCGCGATCCAGAACGCCGGCCGCGACGAGTTCTTCATGGTCGGCGGCGCCGGCTCGGCCAACGCCATGCGCGCGATCCAGGAGGGCAACTCGGTCCTCCAGGCGACGGTCATCTACCCGTCGACCCAGGCCGCCGACGGCATCAGCCTCGCCCGGCTGATCGCGCAGGACAAGGCCCTGTCCGACCTGGTCGAGGTCGAGATCCCGCGGCAGATCGTGCTCAACGCGCCGGTCGTCACCGCGGAGAACGTCGACCAGTACATCGACAGCGCGTTCGAGTCCTGATCCACCCGGACGGGGCCGCCGGTGCACGCCGGCGGCCCCGTCCCACTCCGGGAGCCCCCATGACCTCACCTGACCGGCCGACCCTCGGGGTGGGCCTCATCGGACACGCCTTCATGGGCGCGGCGCACTCGCAGGCCTGGCGCACCGCCCCCCACTTCTTCGACCTCCCGCTGCGCCCCGAGCTCACCGTGCTCGCCGGCCGCGACCGGGAGCGGGCCACCGACGCCGCCGCCCGCCTGGGCTGGGCCTCGGTGGAGACCGACTGGCGGCGGGTCCTCGAGCGCGACGACGTCGGCCTGGTCGACGTCTGCACCCCCGGCGACACCCACGCCGAGATCGCCATCGCGGCGCTGGAGGCCGGCAAGCACGTCCTGTGCGAGAAGCCGCTGGCCAACTCCGTCGCCGAGGCCGAGGCGATGACCGAGGCCGCCGAGCGCGCCGCCGCGCGCGGCGTCCGCTCGATGGTCGGGTTCACCTACCGCCGGGTGCCGGCGATCGGGCTCGCCCGCCGGCTGGTCGCCGACGGCCGGATCGGCCAGGTGCGCCACGTGCGCGCCCAGTACCTGCAGGACTGGATCGCCGACCCGTCGGCGCCCATGTCGTGGCGGCTGGAGAAGGACAAGGCCGGCTCGGGGGCGCTCGGCGACATCGGCGCGCACGTCGTCGACCTCACGCAGTACATCACCGGGGAGACCGTCACCGGGGTCAGCGCCCTGCTCGAGACGTTCGTCAAGGAGCGCCCGCTGCCCGCCGCGGCCGGGTCGCTGTCCGGCGTCGCGGGGGAGGGCACCGGCCAGGTCACCGTCGACGACACCGCGGTGTTCCTCGGCCGGTTCTCCGGCGGCGCGGTGGCCACCTTCGAGGCGACCCGGTTCGCCCTGGGCCGCAAGAACGCCATCCGCATCGAGGTGAACGGCTCCGCCGGCAGCCTGGCCTTCGACTTCGAGGACATGAACGTCCTGCAGCTGTTCGACGGCAGCGAGCCCGCGGAGGTGGCCGGCTTCCGCCGCATCCTCGTGACCGAGCCCGAGCACCCCTACGTGTCGGCCTGGTGGCCGGCCGGGCACGGGCTGGGCTACGAGCACGGCTTCACCCACCAGGTCGTCGACCTGCTCACCGCCATCGCCAAGCAGGAGGCCCCCGCGCCGTCCTTCGCCGACGGCCTGCAGGTGCAGCGGGTGCTCGAGGCCGTCGAGCGCAGCGCCGCGGCCGACTCCGTGTGGACCCCCGTCCCCGCCTGACCCGAGAGGACACCCCCGCCATGCCCCGTCCCGTCACCCTGTTCACCGGCCAGTGGGCCGACCTGCCGTTCGAGGAGGTGGCCCGGCTCGCGTCCGAGTGGGGCTACGACGGCCTGGAGATCGCCTGCTGGGGCGACCACCTCGACGTCGAGCGCGCCGCGAACGACGACTCCTACGTGGAGGAGCGGCTCGCGCTGCTCGACAAGTACGGCCTCAAGGTCTGGGCCATCTCCAACCACCTCAACGGCCAGGCCGTCTGCGACGACCCGATCGACGAGCGGCACCGCGACATCGTCCACAAGCGCGTCTGGGGCGACGGCGACCCCGAGGGCGTGCGGCAGCGCGCGGCCGAGGAGATGAAGCTGACCGCCCGCGCGGCGGCGAAGCTCGGCGTGGAGACCGTCGTCGGGTTCACCGGGTCGAAGATCTGGAAGGCCGTGGCGATGTTCCCGCCGGCCCCGGCCTCGATGATCGAGGACGGCTACGCCGACTTCGCCGCCCGCTGGAACCCGATCCTCGACGTGTTCGACGAGGTCGGCGTCCGGTTCGCCCACGAGGTGCACCCGTCGGAGATCGCCTACGACTACTGGACGACGGTCCGCACGCTCGAGGCGATCGGCCACCGCGAGGCGTTCGGCCTCAACTGGGACCCCAGCCACTTCGTGTGGCAGGACCTCGACCCGGTCTCGTTCATCTGGGACTTCAAGGACCGGATCTACCACGTCGACTGCAAGGACGCGAAGCGCCAGGTGGGCAACGGCCGCAACGGCCGGATGGGCTCGCACCTGCCGTGGGCCGACCCGCGGCGCGGCTGGGACTTCGTCTCCACCGGGCACGGCGACGTCCCGTGGGAGGCCTGCTTCCGGATGCTCAACACGATCGGCTACGACGGGCCGATCTCGGTGGAGTGGGAGGACGCCGGCATGGACCGCCTGGTCGGCGCCCCCGAGGCGCTGGCGTTCGTCCGCCGGCTGGCGTTCGACCCGCCGGCCGCGGCGTTCGACGCGGCGTTCTCCAGCGGCAACTGAGGAAGGACCCCGGGAGGGGGGGGGGGGGGGGGGGGGGGGGGGGGGGGGGGGGGGGGGGGGGGGGGGGGGGGGGGGGGGGGGGGGGGGGGCGGGGGGGGCGGGTCCCCGGCGCGGCCCG
>NZ_JBJGZH010000018.1:0-98083 GCF_054050415.1 Geodermatophilus sp. SYSU D01180
CCGGAAGTGGAAGCGCCGCAAGGCGTGCGAGCTGACCGGTACTAACAGGCCGAGGGCTTGACCACACATCCTTCTACACACTTCTTCGTGTCTCGCGTCCACTGTGCGGTTCTGAACGCACCCAGCCTCCTCGCCGCCCGGCCCCCTGGTGGCCGGCGCGCGGGCCGGGAACACGTTCACAGCGTTACGGCGGCCATGGCGAGAGGGAAACGCCCGGTATCCATTCCGAACCCGGAAGCTAAGCCTCTCAGCGCCGATGGTACTGCCCCGGAGACGGGGTGGGAGAGTAGGACGCCGCCGGACAACCATTCAGGAACGGGGGTCGGAGCCATTGGCTCCGGCCCCCGTTTCGCGTGTCTGGCACACCATTCCGGCGCTCGAACGAGTGCCGCCCTTGCGACCGAGGTACTGACGACGACATGACTGCTCCTCGACGAGGCTCCGCCGGACGTGGCCGGCCCGACGGCCAGGACCCGCGCGGCGGTGGACGCCCGCGGCGGGACGACCGGGCGGGCGGTTCCTCCAGCGGGGGCGCGACCGGTCAGCGTGGGTCCGGCTCCGGCCGGCAGGGCGCCCAGGGCCGCCGCGACGGCGCTGCCTCGGGTGAGCGCAGCGGTCGACCGCTGGCCGGTGGCCGCAGGACCGGAGCCCAGCAGGAGCGCCGTCCCGGTGGGGACCGGGGCGACGCGGGTTGGCAGGACCGCCGTCCGGTGGCCGGTGGACGGTCCGAGGGCTCGTGGCGGGACCGCCGTCCGACCGGTGACCGGACCGAGCGCTCCTGGCAGGACCGCCGTCCCGGTGCGGATCGCACCGAGCGGGCCGGTCAGGACCGCCGTTCCGGTGGTGACCGGACGGAGCGCCCGTGGCAGGACCGCCGTCCCGCCGGTGACCGCCCGCAGCGGTCCTGGCAGGACCGGCGTCCCGGGACCGACCGCACCGAGGGCTCCTGGCGCGATCGGCGGACCGGGGGCGACCGGCCGGAGGGCTCGTGGCGGGACCGCCGACCGTCCGGTGACCGTCCGGGCGGCGACCGTGGCCGGGACGGCCGCGGCACCGGCGCCCAGGGCGGCGGCCGGTCCTGGGGGGACCGCCGGTCGGGCCGCCCGACGGACCGCGGTGAGCGCCCGACCGGTCGGGACCGTGACCAGGCCGCCGGCCGCCCGGGTCGCCCCTCGGGCGCGGGACGTCCCGAGCGAACCGGTGGGGGCGACTGGCGCGAGCGCCGGCCGGGCGAGGACCGTCGCGGCCGCGCCGGCGCGCCGGCCCGCGTGGACCGGACGCCCCCGGCGCCCGCCGGCCCCCCGCTGCCCGACTGGGCCGACCCGCGTGACCTCGACCCCGCCGTCCGGGCCGGCCTCCGGGGCCTCGACTTCCGCAACGCGGAGACCGTCGCGCGGCACCTGGTGGTCGCCGGTGCGCTCGTCGACGACGACCCCGAGCAGGCACTCGCGCACGCCCGGGCAGCGCGCGACCGGGCGTCCCGGATCGCCCTCGTGCGCGAGGCCGTCGGGGTCGCCGCCTACCACGCCGGGGACTACGCCGAGGCCTCGCGCGAGCTGCGCGCCTACCGGCGGATGAGCGGCGACCAGGGCTACCGGGCCGTGCTGGCCGACTGCGAGCGGGCGCAGGGACGTCCCGAGGTGGCGCTGCGGCTGGTCCGCGAGGCGCTGGCCGAGCAGCCCGACCGTGACGAGACAGTGGAGCTGCAGCTCGTCGAGGCGGGCGCCCGCCAGGACCTCGGCGAGGTGCCCGCGGCCCGCCTGGTGCTCGAGGGCGCGCTCGGCGGGCGACCCCAGCCCGACCGGGTGAACTGGGACGACGAGCCCACCCGCCGGCTGGCCATCGCCTACGCCGACCTGCTCACCGCCGCCGACGACCCGGCCGCCGGCGCCTGGCAGGAGGCCGTGGCTGCTGCCGAGCCCGAGGACGACGACGTCGCCTTCGGCGAGGAGGAGCTGCCGGAGGTCCCCGACGTCGAGCCGGTCACGGACGACGACATCGTGGTGGCGGACGACGACGACGCGGTGGCGGACGACGACGACGCGGTGGCGGACGACGACGCCGTGGTGGCGGACGAGGACGCCGCCGACGCGGGCGACGACGAGCTGGACTTCGACGCCGACGTGGAGCGCGAGGTGGCCGAGCTGCTCGGCGAGGTCGAGCCGCCCGCCGAGGACGAGCCCGGGCACTGACCACCGACGATCGGAGCCCGGTCGTCCACACCGCGGCCGTCGGTCCACAGGCGTACCGGCGCGCCTCCCGGGGGTCCGGGACCGGGTGAGGCTGCCGCCATGAGCGTGGCAGTCATCGACCGGAACGACGTGGTGCTGCGCGGGCGGCTCTCGGCCCCCGCGGAGCTCAAGGCCCTCCCCAGCGGGGACACCCTGGTGAGCTTCCGCCTGGTGGTGCGCCGGCCTGAGCCACGGGCCCGCGGGCAGTCGGTGGACGTGCTGACCTGCATCACCTACGACCGCGGCCTGCAGCGCCGGGTCGCGGCCTGGGAGGCCGGGGACGTCGTCGAGGTCGAGGGCGCGCTGCAGCGGCGGTTCTGGCGGACGCCGGGCGGCACGGCGTCGGTGTGCGAGGTCAACTGCCGGCGCGGCCGCAAGGTGCCGCGCACCAGCGCCGGGGGGACGGGGCGGACGGCGTGACCGGTGGCGCGCCGGGCGCTCGCCGCCGGTCAGTCGCCGTGGGGGCGCAGGACCAGCCCGGTGCGCGGCTTGGGCACGAACAGCGTCGACTTCCTCGGCATCCGGGCTCCCGCCCGCGCCACCGCGGCGACGTCCGTGGGGGAGGGCGGCCGCAGCAGCAGCGCCACGCCGTGGCGCCGGTCGGCCAGGCCCAGCGCCTCGGGGACGTCGTGGGCCACGAGCACCGACCCGGGGTCGTCGGGCCGGCCCCACAGGTGCCCGATCAGCCCGGTCGTCGCCAGCACGACGTCGAGTCCGCGCCAGGCCGGCGGCGCCTCGGCGGGCACGGTCGCCCGGACCTCGGCCGACGGTCCGGACAGGCGCAGCAGCCGGCGGCCGTCACTGAGCAGGAACAGGCTCTCGGCGGAGGCGTGCGCGTGGCGCACGGCAGCCTCGACGTCGTCGGGGTCCGGGCCGGCGGGGACCTCGGTGACGGTGAACCCGCGGGCGGCGGCCGCCGCGGCCGCGTCCAGGGAGAGGTCGGGCACGACGCGGTGGATCGCCTCGACCCGCAGCCCGCCGGCGCCCATCGGCGTGAGCAGCGCGAGCACCCGGCTGTCGCCGTCGGGACGGGTCCGGTGCAGCGCGCGGGCCGCGGCGAAGCGGTGGTGGCCGTCAGCGATGACCGCGCCGGTGCGGGCGAGGGCCTCGGGCAGGCGGCGCAGCACCTCCCGGTCGGCGACCCGCCACAGGCGGTGCCGGACACCGTCGGGGTCGGTGACGTCCATCGTGGGCGGGCCGGCCGGCGCCGCCTGCGTCAGCGCGGCGACCTCCGGCTCCGGGTCGTGGGCCAGGACGATCGGCTCGAGGTCGGTGGCCGTGGCCGCGAGCAGCGCGCGGCGGCCCTCGACGGCGGCCGGGAAGGTGTCCTCGTGCGGCAGCACCGCGCGGTCACCCGCGGCGGCGACCGCGACCGCGCCGAGCCAGCCGACCGTGGCCGCGCCCTCGACGGGCTGCATCTCGTACAGCCACAGCGCCGGCTCGCCGTCCCGGACCAGCACCCCGGCGTCCTCCCACTCGCGCAGCGTGCGGGCCGCGCGGGCCGCGGTGCCCTCGCCGGCGCTGCCGCCGCAGGGGCCGGTGGCCCCGGCCGTGCCGGGTCCGGACGTGCCGCCGGGCAGGATGAGGCGGACGATGTTGTGCGGATCGGCGGCGGCCAGCCGCTCGCGGCCGTCCGGCGTCACCAGGTCGTAGGCTGGCGAGCTCACCCGGGCCAGGTGCCCGGGGTCGTGTCGCCGATAGGTCAGGGCCCGGAACGGACGGACGTCCAGTCCCGCCACAGCGTGGGGCAGGGGGCCCGCCGACGACGAGTGCACGACGGGATCGTAGGAGCCGCCGGCCGCGCACTGCCGCGGCAGCCGGGTCCCCGGTCCCTCCCGGGCCTCGCACCGGCCGGCGCCCACGCGAGCGGCAGGAGCGGGAGGACAGCGGTGTCGACAGCAGGCTCACCGGAGGACGACCTCCCGGGCGGGGGAGTGCCCGAGGGCGGGGTCTACGAGTGGTACCGGCGCGGCCTGGACCTGCTCAGCGGCGGCGACCCGGCGGCCGCGGCGACCCTGCTCGCCCGGGCGGCGGAGGCCGAGCCCGGCTCGCGGAGCATCCTGGAGGCGCTGGCCCGCGCGCAGTACGACGCCGGGCGCTACCGCGACGCCCTCGTCAGCTTCGCCGAGCTGGCGGCGGGCAACCCCACCGACGACTACGCCCAGTTCGGCCTGGGCATGGCCGCCAGCCGGGCCGGTGAGCTGGGCCTGGCCGCCGAGCACCTCGCGCTGGCGGTCGCCATGCGCCCGGACCAGGCGCACTACGCCCGAGCCCTGCGCGGCGTGCGGGCCCGTCGGGCGTCGGGAGGGGGAGCGGCGTGAGCGACCCGTCCGCGCGGCCGGCTCTCGCGGCCGGCAGCCCCCGGCCGCCGGCCGAGGTGCACGACGTCGCGCTGCTGGACCTCGACGGCGTCGTCTACGTCGGGCCGGACGCGGTGCCCGGCGTGCCGCAGGCCCTCATCACCGCCCGCCAGCGGGGGATGCGGCTGGGCTTCGTCACCAACAACGCCGCCCGCCCGCCGGAGGAGGTGGCCCGCCACCTGACCGACCTCGGCGTGCCGGCGAGCGCGGACGAGGTCATCACCAGCTCCCAGGCGGCGGCCTCGGTGGTGGCCGGGATGCTCGGGCCGGGCGCGCGGGTGCTGCCCGTGGGCGGTCCCGGTGTCGCGGCGGCGCTGCGGGCGGCCGGGCTCACCGTCGTGGAGCGCGCCGAGGACGAGCCGGCCGCGGTGGTGCAGGGCTACGGCCGCGAGGTGGGTTGGGCGCAGCTGGCCGAGGCGGTAGTCGCCGTCCGCAACGGCGCCCGCCACGTGGCCACCAACGCCGACGCGACCATCCCCTCGCCGCGGGGCCCGCTGCCCGGCAACGGGGCGATGGTCGGCGTGGTCCGCGGCGTGACCGGCCGCGAGCCGCTGGTCACCGGCAAGCCGGACCCCGCCATGCACGCCGAGTGCGTCCGCCGTACTGGGGCCGAGCGCCCGCTGGTCGTCGGCGACCGGCTGGACACCGACGTCGAGGGCAGCCACCGGGCCGGCGCGGCCAGCCTGCTGGTCCTCAGCGGGGTCACCGTCCCGGCCACCCTGCTGGCCGCCGGCCCGCTGCACCGGCCCGACCTGCTGGCCGCCGACGCCGGCGGGCTGCTGGTGCCGCACCCGCCGGTCACCGCCGAGGACGGCGGGTGGCGCTGCGGGGGCTGGCTGGCCACCGCGGACGGCGCCGGCCTCCTGGAGCTGCGCGCCGGGGACGGCGACGGCACCGGCACCGGCGACGGCCTGGATGGGCTCCGCGCCCTGTGCCGCGCCGCCTGGACGGGGACGCCCGAGAGCGCTCCGGTGCGGGCGCGCGCCGCCGACGGCGAGGCGCGCCGGGTGCTCGCCGCGTGGGGCCTGGCGGAGCGGTGAGACGGCGCGCCGGCACCCGGGGCCGGGGGACCGCGCGGGGGATCCGCGGCCCCCTCGGGCGGCCCGCGCCGTCGTCCCCGGCCGGTACCCTCGCGGGTCGAGGGCGCCGCACCGCGCCGCCCCGTGCCCGCCGTCCGGCGACCTCGTTCCCCATCCCGTCCGAGAGGCCAGCGCCATGACCGAGCCGACCCGGCCGCGACCGGTCCCGGGCCCGCCGCGGCCCGGTCCCGCGGGCGTCCCGGCCCGGCCCGTCGCCGGGGGGCCGGTCGTCGACGCGGCGGCCGCCGGCCCGGGCGCCGCCGCGCCCGAGCAGCCGGGGGCACGGTTCGCCGACCTGGCGCAGCGCCCGGTGGGCGAGCACGTCGCCGTCTTCGAGGCCGAGCACGACCGCCTCGAGCGCGAGCTCGGCACGATCGACCAGCTCTGATGCCGCGCCGCAGCCGACTCGACGCCGAGCTGGTCCGCCGGGGCCTGGCCCGCTCCCGCGAGCACGCCGTCGAGCTGATCACCGAGGGGCGGGTCGCCGTCGCCGGGCGCGCCGCCACGAAGCCCGCCACCGGCGTGGAGGCGGGCACGCCCGTCGTGGTCCGCACCGACCCCGACGAGCACCGCTGGGTCTCCCGCGGCGCGCACAAGCTGATCGGGGCGCTGGACGCCTTCACCGTGCCGGTCGAGGGCCGCCGCGCGCTGGACGCCGGCGCCTCCACCGGGGGGTTCACCGAGGTGCTGCTGACCCGGGGCGCCCGCGAGGTGGTCGCCGTCGACGTCGGCTACGGCGAGCTGGCCTGGTCGCTGCGCACCGACGACCGGGTGCGGGTGCACGAGCGCACCAACGTCCGCACGCTGACGCCGGAGCAGATCGACGGCCCGGCCGACCTGGTGGTGGCCGACCTGTCGTTCATCTCGCTGCGGCTGGTGCTGCCCGCGCTCACCGCCTGCGCCACCGACGACGCCGACCTGCTGCCGATGGTGAAGCCGCAGTTCGAGGTCGGCCGCGAGCGGCTGGGCGCGGGTGGGGTGGTGCGGGACCCGGCGGCGCGCGCGGCGGCCGTGCTCGAGGTCGCCGAGGCCGCGGCCGCGCTGGGCTGGGGCACCGCCGGTGTCGTCGCCAGCCCGCTGCCCGGCCCGGCCGGCAACGTCGAGTTCTTCCTGCGGCTGCGCCGCGACGCCGGCGCGCCGGCCGAGGAGGACGTGCGCCGCGCCGTCGAGGAGGGACCACGGTGACGCGGGGGACCGGCCGGGCGGGGAGGCCCGTCCGGGGGGACGCTGGGGACCGGCGGCGGACGCCGCGGCACAGGGCACGGACGGGCAGAGCAGCCCGGATCGAGGAGGACCGATGAGCGAGGCCGGCCAGGGCGGATGGCGCCCGGGAGGCGGGCGGCACGTGCTGCTGGCCGTGCACACCGGGCGGCAGGACATCACCGAGCTGGCCCGCAGCTCCGCCGCGCGGCTGGCGCGCGCCGGCATCACCGTGCGCGTGCTCGACGACGAGGCCGACGCGCTGGGCATCGAGGGCGCCGAGGTGGTCCCCGCCGACGCCGAGGCCGCCCGCGGCGCCGAGATCGTCATGGTCTTCGGCGGCGACGGCACCTTCCTGCGCGCCGCGGAGCTCGCCCGCTACAGCCACGCCGCGCTCATGGGCGTCAACCTGGGCCGCGTCGGCTTCCTCGCCGAGACCGAGCCCGAGGCGGTCGAGGAGACGCTGACGGCCATCGAGCAGTGCGAGTACTCGGTGGAGAAGCGGCTGGCCATCGAGGTCGACGTCCTCGACGCTGCGGGCAACGTCGTCGCCGGCACGTGGGGGCTCAACGAGGTGTCGGTGGAGAAGGCCGAGCGCTCGCGGGTGCTCGACGTCGTGGTCTCCATCGACGGGCGGCCGCTGACCAGCTTCGGCTGCGACGGCGTCCTGTTCGCCACCCCCACCGGCTCCACCGCCTACGCGTTCTCCGCCGGCGGCCCGGTGGTGTGGCCCGACGTCGAGGCGATGCTGCTGGTCCCCAGCAACGCGCACGCGCTGTTCTCCCGGCCGCTGGTCACCTCGCCCGACGCCGTGCTCTCCGTCGCGATCCCGCCCGACGGCAACCGCGCCCGCGTCTCGGCCGACGGCCGGCGGGCGCTCGACGTGCCCGACGGGGGCCGCGTCGACGTGCGGCGCGCGGCCCGGCCGGTGCGCATCGCGCGGGTGCACACGACGACGTTCGGGGACCGGCTGGTCGCCAAGTTCGGGCTGCCGGTGCGCGGCTTCCGCGAGGTTCGCCGGCACGACCCCGGCCACGAGCTGCGGCCCTCGCGCAACGTCCTCGCCCGCGACGTCGTGTCCTACCCGGGCAACGGCGACGGGGGCGTCCGGGAGGAGGTGCGCGGTGGCACCGCGGACCCCGACGCGTGAGCGCGCCGGCCGCGCGCGCACCGCGCCGGCCGCCGACGCCGCCGTCCCGGCCGACGCCGACGGCGCCCGCCCGCCCGCCCGCCGGGACGGCGCCGCGCCGCGCAGCGCGCACGGCCTCGGCCGGCTGACCGAGCTGCGCATCCGCGGGCTGGGCGCGATCGACGACGTCACCCTCGAGCTGGGCCGCGGCCTCACCGTGGTCACCGGCGAGACCGGCGCCGGCAAGACGATGGTCGTCACCGGCCTGACGCTGCTGTTCGGCGGCCGCGCCGACCCCGGCCGCGTGCGCGCCACCGGGCGGGCCGGCGTCGAGGGCCGGCTGGAGCTGCCCCCGGACTCCCCGGTGTGGGAGCGGGCCGCCGACGCCGGCGCCGAGCCCGACGACGACGGCAGCCTGATCCTCGCCCGCACCGTGAACGCCGAGGGCCGCTCGCGGGCGCACCTGGGCGGGCGCAGCGTGCCGGTCGGTGTGGTCTCCGAGCTCGCCGAGGGCCTGCTGGCCGTGCACGGGCAGAGCGACCAGCTGCGGCTGTCCCGCCCGGCCGAGCAGCGGCACGCCCTCGACCGCTACGCCGGCACCGAGCACCTGCAGCTGCTGGAGACCTACCGCGCCGCCTACGCCCGGTGGCGGGAGCTCGCCGCCGACCTCGACCGCCGCCGCGGCCAGGCCCGCGAGCTGGCCCAGGCCGCCGAGGTGCTGCGGCACGGCCTGGAGGAGATCGAGGCGCTGGCGCCCGAGCCGGGCGAGGACGAGGCGCTCGACGCGCAGGCCAAGCGGCTGGGCGACGCCGACGCGCTGCGCGCCGCGGTCGACGAGGCGCGGATGGCGCTGGTCGGCGACGTCACCGGCGACCTCGGCGCCGAGGGCCTGCCGCAGGACGCCACCGCGGCGCTGGCCACCGCCGAGCGCGCGCTGGCCGGCACCGACGACCCCGCGCTGGTCCTGCTCGCCCGCGACCTCGCCGACGCGGTCGCGGTCGTGTCCGACGTGAGCGTGCAGCTGGCCGGCTACGTCGCCGACCTCGACGCCGACCCCGCCCGGCTGGCCGAGGTGCTCGACCGGCGGGCGGCGATCACCGCGCTGGTGCGCAAGTACGCCGACCCGGGGGAGGGGCTGGCCGGCGTGCTCGGCTGGGCCGAGGACGCGCGCGCCAAGCTCGACGCGCTCGACGTCTCCGACGAGGCCCTCGAGGCGCTGGAGGCCGCCCGTGACACCGCCCGCGCCGAGGTCGACGACCTCGCCGCCCGGATCTCGGCCGGCCGCCGCGCCGCCGCCGACGGGTTCGCCGCCGAGGTGGGCCGGGAGCTCGCGGGCCTGGCGATGAAGAGCGCGCGGGTCTCCTTCTCGATCGACAGCCACCCCGACCAGCCCGGGCCCGACGGCGTCGACGAGGTCGCGCTGCTCATGGCCGCCCACCCCGGCGCCCCGCCGCGGCCGGTGCACCGCGGCGCCTCCGGCGGTGAGCTGTCCCGGGTGATGCTCGCGATCGAGGTGGTCTTCGCCGGCGCCGACCCGGTGCCGGTGATGGTCTTCGACGAGGTCGACGCGGGCGTCGGCGGGCAGGCCGCCGGCGAGATCGGGCGGCGGCTGGCCCGACTGGCCCGCGACCACCAGGTCGTCGTCGTCACCCACCTCGCGCAGGTGGCCGCCTTCGCCGACACCCACCTCGTGGTGGACAAGTCCCCGGACACCGCCGCGGGCGTCACCGCCACCGACATCCGGGCCGTCGACGGCGAGGACCGGGTGCGGGAGCTGGCGCGCATGCTGTCGGGCCTGTCCGACAGCGACACCGGCCAGGCGCACGCCCGCGAGCTGCTCGCCGTCGCCGCCGCGGCGCGGACCGCGTAGGAGCCCGACCGGTCGCACACGACCGGGTGGCGGGACGCAGGAGTGTCGATCGTGTGACGCGGGTAGGCGGACACCGTGCGCGCCGATGCCCCGCTCCCGACACCCCTCGCCGCGGCCCGCGCCGCCCGGACCGCCGGGGGTGACCGGTGAGCTGCTTCAGCTCCGCCGACGAGTCGGCGCACTACGGCTTCTCGGTCTGCATGCTGCTGCAGCAGTACCGCGAGCAGCTGGGGTGGGGGTCCGCGCCGCTGGTCGAGCTGGGCACCGGTGACGCCTCGGCGATCGCCGACGTCGTGCAGGGCCTGCCCGGCCTGCGCATCCGCAGCTACGACATCAGCGAGGACTCGGTGCGGAAGGCGCAGGCGAACATCGCCGAGCGCGGGGTCGCCGACCGCTACACCGTCGAGCTCGGCGACTTCTTCGACCAGGCCGACGCCGCCGGCGGGGAGCCGGTGACCACCGCGATCGCCAACCCGCCCTACATCCCGGCGCCCGACCGCGACATCCTCATGCCCGAGCTGTGGGGCGGCGTCCGCGGCAACGACCTCACGCTGCAGCTGCTCAAGGCCGGCTACGAGCACGTGATCACGGCGGTCGCGAGCTACGCCGACCCGGTCACCACCGTCAGCACCGCCGCCGACCTCGGCTACCGGGTGGTCAACTTCCTCGCCATGGGCCTGGACTATGGGCGCTACAGCAGCGAGCCGAAGGTGCGCGAGCAGATCCGCCGGATCGTCGCGGAGGGCCGCGGCTGGGCCGGCGACGACGAGTACATGGTCGCCGTCGCGCTGTTCACGAAGGATCCGGAGATCCCCGGCGACCGCGCCGACCAGCTGCTGCGCGCGCTGCAGCTGCCCGCCTGAGCCGGGCGCTCAGCCCAGCGGCACGCACAGCGCGGCCGGGTCGTCGGCGCACGCCCCGGCCGTCACGGTCACCTCGTCCCAGGGGCCGGTGGCGTTCGACCCGGCCTCGTTGCGCAGCGCGGAGATCCGCAGCACCAGGTCGCCGGTGGGGGCGGCGGCGCGCGCGACGACGTGGACGGTCGCCGAGGCGCCGGACCCCGCCCCGGCGGCCAGGCCGAAGCCGTCGCGGGTGGGCGCGGTGTCCCCGTCCCGGCACCAGCGGGCCGACGGCGACGACGCGACGAACACCGCGGTGCCCGCCCGCGGGGCGCCGCCGTCCGCGGCGGTGAGCTCGACGGTCGCGGCGAGCCCGGCCTCGGCGTACGTGTCGTTGGCGAACTCGACCACGACGGCGAGCGTGCGCAGCGAGCCGTCGTCGGGCAGCGCGCAGTCGTGGGGGAAGGGCGGCGGGAGCGGCGGCAGCCCGACCGCCACCGCGGACCGGGTGACCCGCACCGACCCGGTGAAGTCCAGCGGCCCGGAGGAGTCGGCCAGCTCCGCCGCCGCCACCTCGACCGGCACCGGCGGCGGCGGGACGGAGGGGCCGGGCTCCGGGCTGCTCACGGCGACCGGCTGCTCCTCCTCCGGCGCCGCGGCGGCGGCCAGCAGGCTGCAGCCGGAGGTGGCGAGGACGGCGAGGGCCGCCCCGGACAGGACGGCGGCCGGTCGCCGCAGCGCGCGCACGGCGCGCAGCCTGGCAGGCGCCGGCCGGTTCCGGAACTACGTGGTCAGCGGCGCTTGGCGTAGCCGGCGAGGCCGAACTGCAGCAGCGACAGCCCGCGGCGGCCGGCGGTGCGCAGCTCCTCGGCCAGCTCGGGGCCGGTGACGCCGGCCAGCACGCGGTCGCGGGCGAGCTCCAGCAACCGCCCGTAGAGCGCGGTGACCGCCGCGGCGGTGAGCTCGGGCTCGACCGCGCCGTCGCCGGCGCCGGTCTCGGCGCGGATCTGTGCGGCGAGCGCCGCGGTGAGCTCGCCGAGGATCTCCCGCTCGCGGGCCTGCAGCGTCCGCGAGCCCCGGACGACCTGGGCCATCGCGGCCACCCCCTCGGCGGCCTCGGGCGTGCCGAGCATGGACATCGCCCGGACGATGAACGTCCCCGCCGCCGCGGCCACCGACTCCCCGGCCGGGCGGGTGGCGACGGCGTCGAGCAGCGCGGCGCGCATCGGCGGGTCGGCGGCGAGGACCAGGCCCTCCTTGACCGGGAAGTGGTTGAAGACCGTCTTCTCCACCACGCCGGCGCGCTGCGCGATCTCCACGACGCTCACCGCGTCGAAGCCGCGCTCGGCGAACAGCTCGGCGGCGGCGTCGACGATGCGGTCGTGGGTCTCGCGCCGGCGGCGCTCCCGCACGCCCGACCCGCGCCGCTCCCGCCGGCGCGCGGCACGGCGTTCTCCGGCGGGCGCGTCCCCGGGTCGCCCCGCGGGGGCGGGCGGTGGACCGCCCACGGGAGCCGGCGCGGGCGCCGGGCCCCCGGGCACCGCGCGGATGTGCGGGGGAGCCGTCGTCTCCGGCCCTTCCTCCGCGGCCCCGGGACGGGTCGCCGGAACGCTGGCAGCTGGAGCCCCACGTGTCACAGCGGGCAACGCTAGACAGCGTCGCCGGGGAATGGAGCGGTGCTGGTGGGGCGTGCGTGCCGGGCGTGTCGCGTCGTCCGTGGTGTCGGACACCCTGCGTGACCAGGCCGTTGCAGTTGCGCGTCGGAGGAGAGCCGCCGACGGCGTGCGTGGGACCATCGCCCCATGCGCATCGGCACCCTGCGACGGAGCCGGGCCCAGGAGGCGGCACCCGGGGTGAGCGGCACCGTCCGGCTGGACCGTCGCACCAAGAACCTCACCAAGCGCCTGCGGCCCGGCGACGTCGCCGTCATCGACCACGTCGACATCGACCGGGTGAGCGCCGACTCCCTCGTCGCCGCCCGGGTCGGCGCCGTCGTCAACGCCGCCCCCAGCATCTCCGGCCGCTACCCGAACCTGGGACCGGAGATCATCACCGCGGCCGGCATCCCCCTCGTCGACGGCGTCGGCAAGGACGTGTTCGCCGCGCTCAAGGAGGGCGCGCAGGTCCGCGTCGAGGGCGACACGCTCTACGGCCCCGACGGCACCGCCGTCGCCAAGGGCACCGAGCAGACGCCGGAGACCGTGGCCACCGCGATGGCCGAGGCCAAGGCCGGGCTGTCCACGCAGTTGGAGGCGTTCGCCACCAACACGATGGAGTACATGAAGCGCGAGCGCGCGCTGCTGCTCGACGGCGTCGGCGTGCCCGACGTGCAGACGGCCATCGAGGGCCGGCACGTGCTCGTCGTCGTCCGCGGGTACGACTACAAGGAGGACCTGCAGGCGCTGCGGTCCTACATCCGCGACTACCGGCCGGTCCTCATCGGCGTCGACGGCGGCGCGGACGCGCTCATCGAGGCCGGCTACTCGCCGGACATGATCATCGGCGACATGGACTCGGTCAGCGACCACGTCCTCAAGAGCGGCGCCGAGGTCGTGGTGCACGCCTACGTCGACGGCCGCGCCCCCGGCCTCAAGCGGGTGCAGGACCTCGGCGTCGACGCGATCACCTTCCCGGCCGCGGCGACCAGCGAGGACATCGCGATGCTGCTGGCCGACGAGAAGGGCGCCAAGCTCATCGTCGCCGTCGGCACGCACGCCACGCTGGTGGAGTTCCTCGACAAGGGCCGCGGCGGCATGGCCTCGACCTTCCTCACCCGGCTGCGGCTGGGCGGCAAGCTGGTCGACGCCAAGGGCGTGAGCCGGCTCTACCGCAGCCGCATCTCGACCGCCGCGCTGGTCGTGCTCGTGCTCGCCGCGCTGGTCGCCATCGTCGCCGCCCTGGCCGTCACCACCGCCGGGCGGATCTACTTCGACCTGCTGGTCGACCAGTGGGACAGCTTCGTGTTCTGGTTGGAGAACCTCTTCTCGTGATCGACTTCCGGTACCACCTGGTCTCCCTGATCGCGGTGTTCCTCGCGATCGCCCTGGGGCTGGTGATCGGCGCGACCCAGCTGTCCGGCCCGCTGCTGGACAACCTGGAGGGCCAGGTCACCTCGCTGCAGGAGGACAAGCGCGCGCTGGAGGACACCACCCAGGGCCTGCAGACGCAGGTCGACAGCAGCCAGGCCTTCGAGTCCGCCGTCGCCCCGGTCCTGGTGCAGGGCGCGCTGACCGGCCGCAGCGTGCTGCTGGTGCAGGCCTCGGAGGAGGTCACCACCGACACCGTCGAGGAGGTCACCGCGCTGGTCACCGAGGCCGGCGGCACGGTCACCGGGCAGGTCTCGCTGGCGCCGGAGTACAGCGACCCGGCCAGCGAGGCGGGCCTGCAGAGCTACGTGACCGGCCCGGGCCGCCCGGCCGGCGTCGCGCTGCCCGAGACCGACGACACCGGCCAGCTGGTCGGCGCGCTGCTCGCCCAGGTCCTCATGGTCCCGGCCGACGGCACCCCGGCGCCCGACACCGCCGCGGTGTCCACCGTGCTGGCCGGGCTCTCGGCGCTCGAGGTCCTCTCCCAGGACTCCGCGTCGGTCACCCCGGCCGACTTCGCCGTGGTGCTCACCACGGGGGCGCTGACCGGCGACGACGCCGCCGACCGCAACGACGTGCTGCTCGACCTGGTCACCGCCCTCGACGCCGAGGGCTCGGGTGCGGTCGTGGCCGGCGACGCCGACGCGGCGGGGGAGGACGGCCTGGTGGGCGTCGTGCGCGCCGACCCGGAGGTCTCCGCGGCGGTCTCCACGGTGGACAACGTGACCAGCCCCTCGGGCCAGATCAGCACCGTGCTGGCGCTGGGCCGCGAGCGCGAGGGCACCTCCGGCAAGTACGGCACCGGGGAGGACACCCAGCCGGTCCCGCCGGTGCCGGCCACCACGCCGTGACCCGGCGACGGCTCCTGCTCGCCGCCGCCGGCGCGGCCGCCGCCCGGGCGGGCCTCGCCACGGCGGCGGCCCTGGACGCCCGCCCCCCGGGCGCCCCGTGGCGGCGGACCAACTACGCCGGGCGCCCGGTGACCCTGCTCGGCGGGCCGGCGCTGGCCGCGGCCGCCACCGCCGGCGCCGCCCTCGGCGCCCCGGCCGGCACCCGCGCCGCCGCCGTCGTCGCCGGGGCGGTGTCCGGGCTGGTCGGCGGCTACGACGACCTCGCCGGCGCCCGCCCCGAGCAGGCGCGGGACAAGGGCCTGGCCGGGCACCTCGCCGCGCTGCGCGCCGGCCGGGTGTCGGCCGGCGCGGTCAAGGTCGCCGGGATCGGCGCGGCCGCCGCGGTCGCGGCGCTGCTCGTGAAGGACCCCACTGCCCCCCACGCCTCGCCCCGCTCGGCCCGGGCCCCTGCAGCGGGGCCGTTCCATCTCCTCACCACGGCCGACGCCGTCCTCACCACCGGCCTGGTCGCCGGCACCGCCAACCTGGTGAACCTGCTCGACCTGCGCCCCGGCCGCGCCGCCAAGGCCGGCGCGCTCGCCGCCGCGGCGGGCCTGCGCGGCCCGGCCGGCGGGCTGGCCGCCGGGCCGCTCGGCGCGGCGCTGGCGGTGCTGCCCGCCGACCTCGGCGAGCGGGTGATGCTCGGCGACGCCGGCGCCAACGCCCTCGGCGCGCTGCTCGGCCTGCGGGCCGCGGCCGTCCCCTCGCGCCCGGCGCGCGCGGGCCTGCTGGCCGCGGTCACCGCGCTCACCCTCGCCAGCGAGCGGGTCAGCTTCACCCGGGTCATCGAGGCCACGCCGGGCCTGCGCGAGCTGGACCGGCTCGGCCGCCGCCCGGCGTGAGCGCGGGACCGGCGGTGCGCCGGCCCGGCCGCCGGGTCGCGCAGGGGGTCGCCGGCGCCGCCGCGCTGATCGCCGTCCTGACGGTGCTGGCCCGCCTCGCCGGCTTCGGGCGGACGCTGGTGTTCACCAACGCCGTCGGCGCGGACAGCACCGGCGACACCTACACCGCGGCCAACACCGTCCCGAACATCGTCTTCGAGGTGGTGGCGGGCGGGGCGCTGGCCTCCCTCGTCGTCCCGATGCTGGCCGGGGGCATCGCCGCCGGGGACCGCGAGCAGGTCCGCCGGACCGCCTCGGCGCTGCTGGGCTGGACGCTGCTGGTGCTCGCGCCGCTGGCCGCGCTGCTCGCCGTCCTCGCGCACCCGGTCGCCGAGCTGCTGCTCGGCGGCGGCACCCCCGCCGAGGTCGACCTGGCCGCCCGCTTCCTGGTCGTGTTCGCGCCGCAGGTGGTGCTCTACGGCCTCGCCGTCGTCGCCACCGGCGTGCTGCAGGCCCACCGCCGCTTCGCCTGGCCGGCGCTGGCGCCGCTGCTGTCCAGCCTCGTCGTCGCCGCCGCGTACGCCGCCTTCGCCTGGACGGGCGGCGGCCGCGAGGTGCAGGACCTGACGACGACGGGCGAGCTGGTCCTCGGGGTCGGGACGACGCTCGGCGTGCTGGCGCTGGCCCTGGCGGTGCTGGTGCCGGTGCGGCGGCTGCACCTGGGGCTGCGGCCCGCGCTGCGCTTCCCGGTGGGCGCGGCGCCGCAGGTGCGCCGGCTGGCGGTCGCCGGGGTGCTCACCCTGGCCGGGCAGCAGCTGGTGGCCGCGGTCGCCATCCGGCTGGCCGGCGACGGGCCCGACGGCACCCAGGTCGCCTACACCGCCGGGCTCACGCTGTTCCTCGTGCCGTGGGCCGCGGTCGCGGTGCCGCTGGCCACCTCCGCCTACCCGCTCATGGCCGAGCGCGCCGCCGTCGGGGACCTGCCGGGCTACCGCCGCGCGCTGGCGCCGGTCACCGCCCTGGTCGTGGTCGCCAGCGCCGGGGCCGCCGCGGTGCTGGCCGCCGGCGCCGGGCCGATGGCGCGGGTGTTCCTCGTCGACGGCGGGGACGACCGGGTGGCCGCGCTGCGCGACGCCGTCGTCGCCTTCGCGCCGGGGCTGGTCGGGTACGGCCTGGTCGCCGTCCTCACCCGGGCGCTGTACGCCCGCGGGCTGTGGCGGGCGCCGACGGTGTGCGTGCTCGGCGGGTGGCTGCTCGCCGTGGCCGCCGACGTCGTCCTGTCCACCGCGCTGCCGGCCGCCGACCGGGCGCTGGCCCTGGCCGCCGGGCACAGCGTCGGCGTGACCGCCGCGGGGATCGGCCTGCTCGTCGTGACCGTGCGGACGGCGGGGTCGGCGGGGCTGGCCGGGCTGGCCCGCCTGGGGCTGCCGGCGCTGCTCGCCGCCGGGGCGGGCGCGGCCGCGGGTCTCGCGGTCGCCCGCGCACTGGGCGCCGACCCGGTGCCCGGCGGCTCGCTCCTCGCCACAGCCGGCGCCGGGCTGCTGGCGGCGGCGACCGTGACCGCGGTGGCGGCGGCGGTCATGATGGGGACGGCGCGCCGCCCCCTGACCGCGGCGGTGCGCGCGCTGCGGACGCCCGGGGGGACGGAGGTGCACGGTGGCTGAGGCCCGACCGCTGGCCGGCCGCCGGGTGGCCGAGGTGCTCGCCACCAGCACCGGCGGTGTCGGCACCCACCTGCGCTCGGTGCTGCCCGCGCTGGCCGGCGCCGGCGCCGAGGTCACCGTCTGCGGGCCCGCGGCCACCGACGCGCTGTTCGGCTTCTCCGCCGCCGCCCGGTTCACCCCCGTGGAGATCTCCGCCGGGCTCGACCCGCTCGCCGACACCCGGGCGGTGCTCGCGCTGCGCCGCGCCGCCACCGGGGCCGAGCTCGTGCACGCCCACGGGCTGCGCGCCGGCCTGGTCGCCGCCGCCGCGGCGCGCACCGGCGCGCGCCGCCCGCTGGTGGTCACGCTGCACAACGCGCTGCCCGAGCGCTCCGGCCCGCTGCGCCGGGTGCTCGCCGCCGCCGAGCGGGCCACCGTCCGCGCCGCCGACGTCGTGCTGGCCGCCTCCGGCGACCTCGCCGACAACGCCCGCCGCCTCGGCGCCCGCGACGTGCGGGTGGCGCCGGTGTCGGCGCCCGCGCTGCCGCCGGCCCGGCGCTCCCGCGACGAGGTCCGTGCCGGCCTGGGGCTGGTCGACGGCCGCCCGCTGGTGCTCGCCGTCGGCCGGCTGCACCCGCAGAAGGGCTACGACGTCCTCCTCGACGCCGCGGCCTCCTGGGCGGGGGAGCCCCCGCCGCTGGTCGCGATCGCCGGCGACGGCCCGCTGGAGGCCGAGCTGTCCGCCCGGATCGCCGCGCGGCGGCTGCCGGTGACCCTGCTCGGCCGCCGCGACGACGTCGCCGACCTGCTGGCCGCCGCCGACCTGGTCGTGCTGCCCTCCCGCTGGGAGGCGCGCTCGCTCACCGCCCAGGAGGCGCTGAGGGCCGGCACGCCGCTGGTCGCCACCCGCACCGGCGGGCTGCCGGAGCTGCTCGGCGACGCCGCCCTGCTCGTGCCCCCCGGCGACGCCGCCGCGCTGGCCGGCGCGGTCACCGCCCTGCTGGCCGACCCCGCCCGCGCCGCCGCGCTGGCGGAGGCCGGGCGGGCGCAGGCGGCGGGCTGGCCGGACGAGGCGGCCACCGCGCGCACCCTGGCCGCCGTCTACCGCGAGCTGCTGGGGCCCCCGCGGTGAGGCGCGCCGCCGTCCTGCTGTCCGTGCTCCTGGCGCTGCTCGCCCTCGGGCTGCCCGGGGCGGCGGCGGACGACGGCCGGCGCGCCGACCGCGTGCTCGTCGTCGGCGTGCCCGGGCTGGCGTGGGACGACGTCGACCCCGAGCGCACCCCGGCCCTGTGGGAGCTGGCCGACACCTCGCCGGTCGGGGCGGTGTCGGTGCGCGCGGCCCGCTCCACCACCTGCCTGCTCGACGGCTGGGCCACCCTGGGCGCGGGCAACCGGGCCCGGTTCCCGGCGCCGGACGAGGTGCTGCCGATGGTCCCGCTGCCCACCGTGCCGCTGCCGGGGGAGACGCCGGCCGTCCCCGGCGAGCCCGGCGCGGCGCCCTCGCAGGAGCCGGTGCCGGCCGGGCCGCCGGCCAGCCCCGAGCTGTCGCACTGCGGGCTGCAGGAGCGGCTGGCGGAGGTGGGGCTGGCCGATCCGCTCAGCGCCGTCCGCGCGGTCGCCGAGGACGACGCCAGCGCCCGCTTCGGCGCCGAGCCCGGCGCCCTCGGCGCCGCGGTCGGCTGCGCGACGGTCGTCGGCCGGGCGGCGGCGCTGGCCGTGGCCGCGCCCGGGGTGGGGTTGACCCGCGAGGACGCGCTGCCGGCCGACCCGGCGGCGCTGGCCGCGCTGCTGGAACCCTGCCCGCTCACCCTGGTCTCCCTCGACGGCCTGGTCGACGCCGGCGTCCCCGCGCCCGAGGGCAGCGAGACCGGCACCGACCCGGTCTCCCGCGAGGCCGCGCTGGCCGCCGTCGACGAGCAGGTGGCCCGGCTGCGCGCCGCCGTGGACACGCTGCCCGGCGAGACGCTGCTGCTGGTGCAGGGCGTCTCGGAGGTCAACGACGGCCGGCCGCAGCTGCACGTGGGCATCGCCTCGGGGCCCGGGTTCACCGGCCCGGGGTGGCTCACCTCGGCGAGCACCGGCCGGGCGCCGTTCACCCAGCTCATCGACGTCGCCCCGACCGTGCTGCGGGCGCTGGACCTGGAGCGGCCGGCGTCGGTCAACGGCCAGCCGCTCACCGTCGCGGGGGGCCGCCCGGCCACCGCGGAGGCGGTCGCGGAGCTCGAACGGGCGAACACCGCCGCGGTCACCCACCACCGCAGCACCGGCACGTTCTTCACGGCGCTGGTGGCGGTGCAGGCCGCCGTCGTCGTCCTCGGAGTGCTGGTGCTCGGCCTCACCCGCACCGCGCGGCCGCGCACCCGGCTGCGGCCGGTGCTGGAGCTCGCCGCGCTGGCGGCCGCGGCGCTGCCGGTGGCCACCTACCTGGCCGGACTGCTGCCCTGGGAGCGCGCGGGGTCGCCGCGGTGGGCGCTGGCCGGGGCGCTGCTGGTGGCCGACGCCGCGGTGGTCGCGGTCGCCCTGCTCGGGCCGTGGCGCCGGCGCCGGGGCGGGCCGCCGCTGGCCGTCCTCGCGCTCACCGTCGGCACGCTGGTCGCCGACGTGCTCACCGGCTCGTCGCTGGAGCTGAACGGGCTGCTCGGCTACGACGCGATCGTCGCCGGGCGGTTCACCGGCTACGGCAACCTCACCTCCGGCCTGCTGGCGGCGGCCGCGCTGGTCGGCACCGCGGTCGCCGCCACCGCGGCCGGCCGCCGCGCCGGTGCCGGGCGGGACGACGGCGGGCGGCGGGCGCGGCGGGTGACCGGCGGCGTCGTGCTGGGCGCCGGGCTGGTCACCGTGGCGCTGGTCGGCGCGCCGGGCCTGGGCCGCGACTTCGGCGGCGTGCTCGCGGTGCTGCCCGGCTTCCTGCTGCTGGCCATGCTGCTCACCGGCGTGCGGGTGACCGTGGTGCGGCTGGCCGCGGTGCTCGGCGCCGGGGTGGTCGCCGTCGGCACGCTGGCGTTCCTGGACTGGCTGCGCCCGGCCGCCGAGCGCAGCCACCTCGGCCGGTTCGTCGAGCAGCTGCTCACCGGCGAGGCGTGGACGGTGGTCAGCCGCAAGGCCTCGGCCAACGTCGACATCCTGCTCGGCAGCGCGCTGGCCTGGATGCTGCCGGTGGCGCTGGTGGCCGCCGTCTGGCTGGTGCGCGGGCGCCGGCCGGCGCTGCTGCGCGGCCCCGGCCTGCTCCGCGACGGCGGCTCGGGGCTGCCCCCGGCCGACGCCGCCGTGCTGCGCGCCGGGCTGGTCGCCGCCGCCCTGAGCCTGGCCCTGGGCGCCGCGGTCAACGACTCCGGCGTCGCGCTGCCCGCGACCGCCGCCGCGCTGCTCGTGCCGCTGCTGGTGACGCTGGCCACGACCGCGCCGGGCCGGCGGGGCGTTCCCGCCGGTGACCGGGGCGAGGACCCGGATCGTGTTACGGTGGGTTCCCGTGGGTCGACCTGGAATGCGTGATCGCGGGCTCCTCCACAACTCCCAGCCGACGAAGTTCGTCTTCGTCACCGGTGGAGTTGTCTCCTCTCTCGGCAAGGGCCTGACGGCCAGTTCCCTCGGCGCTCTGCTGTCCGCCCGCGGCCTGCGGGTGACCATGCAGAAGCTGGACCCGTACCTCAACGTGGACCCGGGGACGATGAACCCGTTCCAGCACGGCGAGGTCTTCGTCACCGAGGACGGCGCGGAGACCGACCTCGACGTCGGCCACTACGAGCGGTTCCTCGACACCGACCTCGGCCGGCGCTCGAACGTCACCACCGGGCAGGTCTACTCCGACGTGATCGCCAAGGAGCGGCGCGGCGAGTACCTCGGTGACACCGTGCAGGTCATCCCGCACATCACCAACGAGATCAAGTCCCGCATCCTCGCCGCGGCCGAGTCCGGCACGGACGACGACCAGGGCGTCGACGTCGTCATCACCGAGATCGGCGGCACCGTCGGCGACATCGAGTCGCTGCCCTTCCTCGAGGCCGCCCGGCAGGTGCGCCACGAGATCGGCCGGGACAACTGCTTCTTCCTGCACATCTCGCTGGTGCCCTACATCGCGCCGTCGGGCGAGCTGAAGACCAAGCCGACGCAGCACTCGGTGGCCGCGCTGCGCAACATCGGCATCCAGCCCGACGCGCTGGTCTGCCGCGCCGACCGCGAGATCGGCACCGGCCTCAAGCGCAAGATCAGCCTGATGTGCGACGTCGACGCCGAGGGCGTCATCTCCTGCCCCGACGCGCCGTCGATCTACGACATCCCCAAGGTGCTGCACCGCGAGGGCCTGGACGCCTACGTCGTCCGCCGGCTGGGCCTGCCCTTCCGCGACGTCGACTGGACCGTGTGGGGCGACCTGCTCGAGCGGGTGCACCGGCCGAAGCAGACGGTGACGATCGCGCTGGTCGGCAAGTACGTCGACCTGCCCGACGCCTACCTGTCGGTCAGCGAGGCGCTGCGCGCGGGCGGGTTCGCCCACCGCGCCCGGGTGCAGATCCGCTGGGTGCCCTCCGACGACTGCCAGACCCCCGAGGGGGCGGCGGCCGCGCTGTCCGACGTCGACGGCGTGTGCGTCCCCGGCGGGTTCGGGGTGCGCGGCATCGAGGGCAAGCTCGGCGCGATCCGCTACACCCGCACCAACGGCATCCCGACGCTGGGGTTGTGCCTGGGCCTGCAGTGCATGGTCATCGAGTACGCCCGCAACGTGGCCGGGCTCGAGCAGGCCAACTCCGCCGAGTTCGACCCCGACACCCCCGACGCGGTCATCGCCACCATGGCCAGCCAGGTCGACGTCATCGCCGGCGAGCGCGGGCTGGGCGGCACCATGCGGCTGGGCAGCTACCCGGCGCACCTGCTCAAGGGGTCGCAGGCCGCGGCGGCCTACGGCTCGACCGAGATCACCGAGCGGCACCGGCACCGCTACGAGGTGGCCAACGCCTACCGCGACCGGCTCTCCGACGCCGGCCTGGTGTTCAGCGGCACCTCGCCCGACGGCCTGCTGGTCGAGTTCGCCGAGCTGCCGCGCGAGGTGCACCCGTTCTTCGTCGGCACCCAGGCCCACCCGGAGCTCAAGAGCCGGCCCACCCGCCCGCACCCGCTGTTCGCGGCCTTCGTCGACGCGGCCATCGACCGCGCCGAGTCGGCCCGGCTGCCGGTGCCCGTGGAGGCCGAGGCGGAGAAGGTGGGGATCTGAGGTGACCGAGCCGGCCGCCGACGGCGACTACCGCGTCCTCGGCAGCGAGACGGTCTACGAGGGCCGGGTCATCTCGCTGGTCAAGGACACCGTCGCGATGCCCGGCGGCGGCGACAGCGTGCGCGAGGTGGTCCGCCACCCGGGCGCGGTCGCCGTCGTCGCGCTGGGCGACGACGGGCAGGTCGTGCTGCTCCGGCAGTACCGGCACCCGGTCGGCGGCTACCTGTGGGAGCTGCCCGCCGGCCTGCGCGACGCCGACGGCGAGCCGCCGCTGGAGACGGCGAAGCGGGAGCTGGCCGAGGAGGTGCGGATGGCCGCCGAGCGGTGGTCGCTGCTCACCACCAGCTACAGCACCCCGGGCTTCTGCGACGAGCAGGTGCTGGTGTACCTCGCCGAGGGGCTGTCCGACGTCGACCGGCCCGAGGGCTTCACCGTGGAGCACGAGGAGCTGGACATGACCGTCGAGCGGGTGCCGCTGGACGAGGCGGTGCAGCAGGTGTTCGACGGGCGGATCCGCAACGCCGCCGCCGTCATCGGCCTGCTCGCCGCCGCCCAGCACCGCGCCGCGGGCCCGCGGCTGCGCCCCGTCGACGCCACGTAGCGCCTCCCTGCGCCTGCGCCGAGATCGGCGGTCTCGTGGCCATCAGCAGCTGATCGCCACGAGACCGCCGATCTCGGCGCGTCAGCCGATGACGACGGGGCTGGACCAGCCGACCTGCTGGTACTCGGTGACCTGCGTGCCGGCGTCGAGGACGAGCTCCTCGAGCCAGAAGACGTAGGGGACGCCGCTGGTCAGCCCGCCGACGCTCGCGGTCACCTCGCCGCAGTCGCCGCGCCGGCCGACGGTCACCTGCGGCGGCGCCGGCTGGGGACCGGCGACCAGCTGCTGGCTGACCGCCGTCACCCGGTAGCCCTGCACGGACTCCCGGCCGTCGGCCTGCCAGCTCACCGTCGCCGACCCCACCCCGGGGACGACGCCCGGCGGCACCTGGCGCAGGCTGCCGTACCCGCCGCACTGCGCGGGCGGCGGCGCGGTCTGCAGCGGCTCGCCGTGCGGGACCAGCGGGCTCGGCACCTCGACGTGCAGCCGGCGCGGCACCGGCAGCGCGAGCACCGGGGCGTCGACCACCGGCTCCGGCGCGTCCGCCACGGTCCGGGGGGTGTCCGCGACGCGCGTGGGCTCCGGCCCGTCGACGGTGCCCGCGTTGCGGAACGGAGCCCAGGACGCGGTCACCTGCGCGGCGAGGTCCGTGGCCGGCGCGGACAGCACGACCAGCCCCACGGCCGCCACGGCGGCCACCCGCCCGGCGACGCCGCCGGCCACCCGGCGGGCCGCCGTGCCGCGCCGCCGTCTCGCTCGTCCCACGGACACCTCCCGGCTCGGGAGGGGACATCGGCACCGGCGGTCGCGGACTCAACCCGAGAGCGGCGGCGCGGTGGCGCCGGACCCGGGCGGGGACGACGTGGCGCCGGACCCGGGCGGGGACGACGTGGCGCCGGAGCCCGCGGCGTCCGGCACGGGCAGCCGCAGCCCCAGCCGCCCCGCCTCCAGGGCGGCCAGCGCCCGCACCGCGGCGGGGTCGCCGGCCCGCCAGGCCGCGCCGGTCCCCGGCGGCAGCGCGGCCAGCCGGGGGAGCGGGGCGGTGGCGATGGCGCGGGCGGCGAGCAGGTGCAGGTCCGGGTCGGGGCCGGCGGCCAGCCGCTGGACCGCCGTCGCCTCCTGGACCCAGCGCAGCCGCCACGGCAGCCAGCGCGCCAGCAGCCAGCCCACCGGCAGCACCACCAGGACGACGGCGAGCAGCAGCGCGAGCGTGCCGACGGCGTCCTGCGCCGCCTGCCCGGCGCCCTGCACGGAGCCCGCGGCGTCGCCGAGCGCGTCGAAGGGGGAGGACAGCTCGTCACCGACCACCGGCACGTCCCGCGCCGCGTCCGCGGCCGAGCCCATGCTGTCGGCGACCGACGTCCCGAGGTCCTCCACCGCCCGGCCGGGGGCCGCGAGCGCCAGCACCGCCCTGTGCACCGCGCGCGCCACCAGCACCCACAGCCCGGCCCAGGCCAGCAGCCCGGCGTCGGCCCCCACCTGGCGCAGGCGGGTGTCGGGTCGGGCGGCGTACAGGCGCATCAGCGGGTCCTCCCGGAGGTCAGGCGGCGCGGTCCGGCCCCGCCATCGTCGGCGCTGCGCGCGGTCCCGGCAGCGCGGGACCGGGCAGGCTCTAGGGTCCGGAGTGAGCTCCCTCACCCGGGAGCGGACGACAGGCGCGGGCCGACGACCTCGGCCCGGTCGACACACCAGGAGTGGTCATGCGCGTCGGGGTGCCCCGCGAGGTCAAGAACAGGGAGTACCGGGTGGCGTTGACCCCGGCCGGGGTCACGGAGCTGACCCGGGCCGGGCACACGGTGCTCGTCGAGCAGGGCGCGGGGGAGGGCAGTTCCATCCCCGACGCCGACTTCACCGCCGCCGGCGCGCGGATCGTCGCGAGCGCCGACGACGTCTGGGCCGACGCCGACCTGCTGCTCAAGGTCAAGGAGCCGGTCGAGGAGGAGTACGGGCGGCTGCGCGCCGGGCAGACGCTGTTCACCTACCTCCACCTGGCCGCCTCGCGGGCGTGCACCGAGGCGCTGGTCGCCTCCGGCACCACGGCGATCGCCTACGAGACCGTGCAGACGGCGAACGGCGCGCTGCCGCTGCTCGCGCCGATGAGCGAGGTCGCCGGCCGGATGGCGCCGCAGGTCGGCGCGCACAGCCTCGAGCGCGCGCACGGCGGGCGCGGCGTCCTGCTCGGCGGGGTGTCGGGCGTCTACGCGGCCAAGGTCGTCGTCATCGGCGCCGGGGTGTCGGGCATGAACGCCGCGACCATCGCCCTGGGCATGCAGGCCGAGGTCGTCGTCCTGGACAGGGACGTCGACAAGCTGCGCGCCGCCGACAACGTCTACCGCGGCCACCTGCAGACGGTGACCTCCAACGCCTACGAGGTGGAGCGCGCCGTCCTCGACGCCGACCTGGTGATCGGCGCGGTGCTGGTCCCCGGCGCCAAGGCGCCCACGCTGGTGAGCAACGACCTCGTCAAGCGGATGAAGCCGGGCTCGGTGCTCGTCGACATCGCCGTCGACCAGGGCGGGTGCTTCGAGGACTCCCGTCCCACGACACACGACGAGCCGACCTTCCGGGTGCACGAGTCGGTGTTCTACTGCGTGGCGAACATGCCCGGCGCCGTCCCGAACACCTCCACGCACGCGCTCACCAACGTGACGCTGCCCTACGTCATGGCCCTGGCCGAGCAGGGGACGCGGGCGGCCGTCGCCGCGGACCCGGCGCTCGCGCACGGCGTCAACGTCGTCGCCGGGCAGGTGACGCTGTCCGAGGTCGCCGAGGCGCACGGGATGACCGCCGTGCCCTGGGAGGAGGTCCTGCCCTGACCGCCACGATCGGTGCCGGTCCCGACGTCGAGCGGGTGGTCGGCGGCTACCTCGACCACCTCGCCGTCGAGCGGGGCCTGGCCGCCAACACCATCGCCTCCTACCGGCGCGACCTGCGCCGGTACACGCGGTTCCTCGCCGACGCCGGGGTCCGGGGCCTGGGGGAGGTCGCCGAGAGCGACGTCTCCGGCTTCCTCGCGGCGCTGCGGGCCGGGGACGACGAGCACCCGCCGCTGTCGGCCACCTCGGCCGCGCGCGCGGTCGTCGCGGTCCGCGGGCTGCACCGCTTCGCGCTGCTCGACGGGCTGGTGCCCGGCGACGTCGCCGCGGAGGTCCGCCCGCCCGCGCCGGCGCGGCGGCTGCCCAAGGCGATCCCGGTCGAGGCGGTGGTGGCGCTGATCGAGGCCGCCGGGTCGGTGGAGGGCCCGCGGGGGCTGCGCGACCGGGCGCTGCTCGAGGTGCTCTACGGCACCGGCGCGCGGATCTCCGAGGCGGTCGGCCTCGCCGTCGACGACCTCGACCGCGGCCAGGCCGTGGTGCGGCTGGCCGGCAAGGGCGGCAAGGAGCGGATCGTCCCGGTGGGCAGCTACGCGCTGCGCGCCATCGAGGACTACCTGGTGCGCGCCCGCCCGGCGCTGGCCGTGGCGGGGACGAGGGCCGGGCGGGGCGGCGTCCGCGGCGGGCGGCTGTTCCTCAACGCCCGCGGCGGGCCGCTGTCACGGCAGAGCGCCTGGGCGATCCTGCGGTCGGCGGCCGAGCGGGCCGGGCTGGACCTCGACCACGTCTCGCCGCACACGCTGCGGCACTCGTTCGCCACCCACCTGCTCGACGGGGGCGCCGACGTCCGCGTGGTGCAGGAGCTGCTCGGCCACGCGTCGGTGACGACCACCCAGGTCTACACGCTGGTCACCGTCGACAAGCTGCGGGAGGTGTACGCCAGCAGCCACCCCAGGGCCCTGTCCTGACGAGGGCGGGGCGGTCCGTCTGGCAGGTCCTGCCCATGGCTACCCGCCGGTACGCCGGAACCTGGGCGACTTCCGCCAGCAACCGGCGTGTTGCGTGGATCGTTGGAGTTGATCTCCCTACCGTCGCAGAGGACCCGAGCGGACCGGGCCGGCCGAGACCGCGGCCGGCTCCGCCGGGGAGCACGGAGGAGTGGCGACTCATGGCGATCCGAGGGGACGTGGCCGGGCAGGCTCTCGCACTCCCGGCCGACGGCGGGGAGATGGGTGCGGCCGCCTCGAAGCTGGACCCCGCCCGCGCGCGGCAGCGCAAGCTGCCCGAGCCGCCGCCGCTGACGCAGCACGGCCCGGCGCAGGTCATCGCGATGTGCAACCAGAAGGGCGGCGTCGGCAAGACGACGTCGACGATCAACCTGGGCGCCGCGCTGGTCGAGTACGGCCGCAAGGTGCTGCTGGTCGACCTGGACCCGCAGGGCGCGCTGTCGGTCGGCCTGGGCGTGCCCTCCCAGCAGCTGGACCGCACCATCTACAACGCGCTCATGGAGCCGCGGACCACGCTGGCCGACGTCCGCGTGCCCACCGACGTGCCCGGCCTGGACCTGGTGCCGAGCAACATCGACCTGTCCGCCGCCGAGGTGCAGCTGGTCAGCGAGGTCGCCCGCGAGCAGACGCTGCTGCGCAAGCTGGCCGACGTCCGCGACGAGTACGACTACGTCCTCATCGACTGCCAGCCCTCGCTGGGCCTGCTCACGGTCAACGCCCTGACCGCGGCGCACGGCGTGGTCATCCCGCTGGAGTGCGAGTTCTTCTCGCTGCGCGGCGTGGCGCTGCTGGTCGACACGATCGACAAGGTGCGCGAGCGGCTCAACCCCGAGCTGGAGATCTCCGGGATCCTCGCCACGATGTACGACACCCGGACCGTGCACTGCCGGGAGGTGTTCAGCCGGGTGGTCGAGGCCTTCGGCGACACCGTGTTCCAGACGGTCATCCAGCGCACCGTGCGCTTCCCGGAGACCACCGTCGCCGGCCAGCCGATCACCACCTGGGCGCCGACCTCCTCGGGTGCGGCCGCCTACCGCGACCTGGCCAAGGAGGTCATCGCCCTGTGACCCGTCGCCCCGTCCTCCCCGGCGCGGCCGAGCTGTTCCGCCGCACCGACGTGCCGCAGGCGGAGGTCACCGAGCTGCCGAGCGTGAGCTCGGCGGTCAGCTCCCCGGCGCTGCGGGGTGCCCGCCGCGCGGCGGAGCCGGTCCCCGCCGAGGAGGCGCCCGCCCCGCTCACGCTGGTCCCCGGCGGCGCGCCGGCCGACGCGCTGGCCGCCTTCCGCACCCCGGCCCCCGCCCCGGCCCCCGGCGCCCGCACCCGCGGCAAGCCGGCCCGGGCCTCGGGCAACGGCCGGACCAAGCACGACGAGAAGATCACCGTCTACCTCTCCGCCGAGGAGCTGCTGGGCCTGGAGAGCGCCCGGCTCGCGCTGCGCGCCCAGCACGGCGTGGCCGCCGACCGCGGCCGCATCGTGCGCGAGGCGATCGCGGTGCTGCTCGCCGACCTCGAGGAGCAGGGCGAGGACTCGGTGCTCGTCCGCCGCCTCCGCGGCTGACGAAGGACCCCCGTGCCCCCCGCCGCTCGCGCGCCCGCGGCGGGCCCCTGCACGGGGGCCGGAGCGCCTAGGCTTGCTGTCCGTGAGCGGTGAGGTGCAGGCGGTGGCGGAGCGCCCGGCGGAGCCGGCGCGCTTCACCGTGCGGCTCACCAACTTCGAGGGCCCGTTCGACCTGCTGCTGCAGCTGATCGGCAAGCACCAGCTCGACGTCACCGAGATCGCCCTGTCGGTGGTCACCGACGAGTTCATCGCCCACCTGCGGGCGCTCGGCGACGAGCTCGACCTCGACCAGGCCAGCGAGTTCCTCGTCGTCGCCTCGACCCTGCTCGACCTCAAGGCCGCGCGGCTGCTGCCCGCCGCCGAGATCGAGGACGAGGAGGACCTCGAGCTGCTCGAGGCCCGCGACCTGCTGTTCGCCCGGCTGCTGCAGTACCGCGCCTACAAGCAGGCCGCCGCGTTCCTCCGCGAGCGCGAGACCGCCGCCGCCGGCCGGTACCCCCGCGAGGCGCCGCTGGAGCCCCGGTTCGCCGAGCTGCTGCCCGAGGTGCTGCTCGGTGTCACCCCTGAGCGGTTCGCCGCGCTCGCCGCCCAGGCGCTCGCGCCGAAGGAGCCGCCCACCGTCGGCGTCTCCCACCTGCACGCGCCGCCGGTGAGCGTGGCCGAGCAGCTGCTCGCCGTCCGCAGCGCGCTCATCGGCGCCGGGACGCTCACCTTCCGCGCGCTGACCGCCGAGTGCTCCTCGACGCTGGAGGTCGTGGCCCGCTTCCTCGCGCTGCTGGAGCTCTACCGCCAGCAGCGGGTGACCTTCACCCAGCTGACGCCGCTGGGGGAGCTGCACGTGCGCTGGACCGGCCCGGTCCCGTCCGGTCCCGCGGGGGAGGACGCCGCGGACGACCCCGCCGACGACGTCGCGACGGAGGACCTGCCGTGAGCGACCGGCCGGAGGAGGGCCGCGGCCCGATCTCCTGGGAGACCCTCGCCGCCGAGCTCGAGGCGACCCGCGAGGAGGAGACCGGCCGCCCCGACGCGGCCGACCCCGCGGTGTGGGACGCCGTCGCCGCGGAGCTCGCCGCCCGCGTCGCCGAGCGGCCGGCGCCGGCGCACGACGACGTCCCGCCGGTCCCCGAGGAGCCCGAGCCGCTGCCGCTCCCCGGGATGCCCGAGCCCGCGCCGGCGCCCGAGCCCGAGCCGGAGCCGGAGCTCGACCCGGCGGAGCTGCGCGGCGGCCTGGAGGCGCTGCTGTTCGTCGCCGACGGGCCGGTCGACGAGCCGACGCTGGCCGGCGCGCTGCGCTGCCCGGTCGCCCGGGTGCGGGCCGCGCTGGCCGACCTCGCCGCCGACCACGACGCGCGCCGGTCCGGCATCACGCTGCGCCGCGTGGGGGAGGGCTGGCGGTTCTACACCCGCGAGGAGTTCGCGCCCGTCGTCGAGCGGCACCTCGCGGAGGGGCAGCGGACCCGGCTGACCCAGGCGGCGCTGGAGACCCTCGCCGTCATCGCCTACCGGCAGCCGGTGACCCGCGCGCGGGTGTCGGCGATCCGCGGGGTCGGCGTCGACGGCGTCATGCGCACCCTGCTCGCCCGCGGCCTGGTCGCCGAGGTCGGCACCGACCCCGACAGCGGCGGCGGCCTCTACGGCACGACGCCGCTGTTCCTCGAGCGGCTCGGGCTCACCGGCCTCGACGAGCTCCCGCCGCTGGCGCCGCTGCTGCCCGACCCCACCGCGCTGGCCCGCGAGGAGGACCCGGACCGGTGACCGCCCCCGCCGCCCCGCGCACCGCCGCCGCGCTCGCCCTCGTCGCGCTCGCCCCCGTCGCGCTGACCGTGGCCGGCTGCTCGTCGTCGGAGGAGGCGCAGCGGCAGGAGGCCTTCTGCGCGGAGGTCCCCGCCCTGCTGGAGGACATCACCGCCGACGTCGACGCCGTCGCGGCCGACCCGCGGTCGGCGCCGCGGGTGGTCGAGGAGGCCGTCGGCCGGCTGGAGGCCGTCGAGCCGCCGGAGGCGGTGGCCGCGGACTGGGGCGACCTGGTCACCTCCTGGCGGGCGCTGTCGGACCTGCTCGGCGAGGCCGACCTCACCGACCCCTCGGCCAACGCCGGCCTGGCGCCGCGCCTGCAGGAGCTCCAGCAGGACCTGACCTCCTCCGGCGAGGCCGTGGACGCCTACGGCCGGGAGACCTGCTGACCGTCCGCCCGCACCGCCCGGCTCCCGCCGCGGGGGTGGGAGACTGGACGGCGACATGGACACCGCACCGCACCACGACGAGTACACCGACCCGGACGAGGCCCCCGGCACCCCCGGCGGGGCGGGCTGGTCGGAGGACATGGAGCTCGCCCCGGCCCACCCCGGCGACCGCGAGCCGTCCGCCGCGCCGGAGGAGCGCGAGGGGGAGCGGCTGCAGAAGGTGCTCGCCCGCGCCGGCGTCGGCTCCCGCCGCGTCTGCGAGGAGATGATCGACCGCGGCCGGATCAGCGTGAACGGCCGCGTCGTCACCGTGCAGGGCATGCGGGTCGACCCGCACACGGACAAGATCGCCGTCGACGGGCGGCGGATCGAGCTGCGCGACGACCGGGTCACCTACGCGCTGAACAAGCCGCCGGGCGTCATCACCGCGATGAGCGACGACCGCGACCGGCCCACCGTCGGCGACATGATCGGCGACCTCGCGCCCGGGCTGGTGCACGTCGGCCGGCTCGACCAGGACACCGAGGGCCTGCTGCTGGTCACCAACGACGGCGAGCTGGCGCACCGGCTGGCGCACCCCTCCTACGAGGTGAGGAAGACCTACCTGGCGCAGGTGTCCGGGTCGGTCCCGCGCGACCTGCACCGCCGGCTGCGCGCCGGGATCGAGCTCGACGACGGCCCGGTGAGGGTGGACGCCTTCCACGTCGTGGACACCCACGCCGGCCAGTCGGTGGTCGAGGTCGTGCTGCACGAGGGCCGCAAGCACATCGTCCGGCGGCTGCTGGCCGCGGTGGACCTGCCGGTGTCCCGGCTGACCCGCACCGCGATCGGGCCGGTGTCGCTGCAGCGGATGCGCAGCGGCTCGATCCGCCGGCTGACCCGCCAGGAGGTCGGCGCGCTGGAGGAGCTCGTCGGGCTCTGACGGAGGACCCGGCCCGGTCAGGACGCCCGTTCCGGAGGGGCGGTGGACGCCCGCAGCAGCAGCGATGTCGTCAGCGTGCGGTGCTGCTCGGGGAGCTCACCGCCGGAGATGAGGGCCAGGAGCATCTTCGCGGCCTCCTCGCCCATCCGCCGGATCGGCTGCTGCACGGTGGTCAGCGGGGGATCGGCGAGCGCGGACTCCGGGATGTTGTCGAAGCCCACCACCGAGAGCTGACGCGGCACGTCCAGACCCAGCTCGGTCGCGACCTCCAGGGTCGCCAGCGCCGAGAGGTCGTTGGCGGCGAACACCGCGGTCGGTGGCTCGGGGCGCGAGAGGAGCTCGCGGGCCGCCTCCCGCGCCAGCTCCGGGTCGAAACCGCCGGACTGCACCAGCGTCTCGTCCACGGGCAGCCCGGCGGCGCCGAGCGCATCGCGGTAGCCCTGCTCGCGTTGCTGCGCGGACAGCAGGTCCGACCGTCCGGTGATCATGCCGATCCGGGTGTGTCCGGACGCGAGCAGGTGCTCCACGCCGACCCGCGCACCCTGCAGGTTGTCCGCAGCCACCGAGGGCAGCCGCGACGGCCCGGCTTGCGGATCGACCGCCACCACCGGTCCGTCGGCCGGGACGTCCGTCACGGTCGGCGTGACGAGCACGGCACCGTCGACGAGCGTCGCCATCAACCGGCTCAGCGATCGGCGCTCCCACCCCGTGTGCGCCTCGACGTGCCCGCCGGCGGAGTAGGCGATCAGCTCGTAGCCGGAGCCGTGGACGGCGTCGGCCACCCCCTTGAGGACCTCGGTGCTGAAGGGCTCGAAGTCCATGACGAGGAGGCCGATGACGTTGGTGCGACGGTTGCGCAGGCTGCGTGCGACGAGGCTCGCCTCGTAGCCGAGCCGTTCGATCACCCGGGCCACGTGGTCGACGGTCCCGGCGGACACGCCGTACCGCCCGTTGATGACCTTCGACACGGTGGAGATCGAGACGCCGGCCTCCGCGGCCACCTGCTGCATCGTCACCCGGCCACGGAGGGACGGCACGGGAGGGTGCCCGTCGGTCGTCCCGTTGCCCGGACCCACGAGGAGGGCCGAGCCGACGACGTCGTCACTCGGGGAGTCGAGCTGCATGGGTCAACCTCTTCTCGGTCGGGCCTTCGATGGTCGGTTCGCCGGGGGAGGGTGCTGCGCTGTCCAGGACACTCCACTGTCCAGGACGCGGCGCTGTCCAGGGAGTCGGACACGGGGCCCGGGCCGGTCCCACGGCTCCGGGCCCCGTGTCCGACTCAGCCCTTGACCGCCCCCTGCAGCCCGCTCACGATGCGCCGCTGCATGGCCAGGAACAGCATCAGCGCCGGGATCATCGCGATGGTCGTGAACGCCAGCACCCCCGCGGTGTCGGCCGAGTGCTCGGTCGAGTAGTCGGCCACGCCCAGCGGGAGGGTGCGCATCTCCCCCTGGAGCAGGAGCAACGGGAGGAGGTAGGCGTTCCAGGACGCGACGAACGCGAGGACGCCGACCGTGACCAGCCCGGGCATCGACAGGGGCAGCGCGATCCGCCAGAAGATGCCGATCCGGGAGGCGCCGTCGATCATGGCCGCCTCCTCGACCTCCCGGGGCAGCGCCATCAGGAAGGGCCGCAGGATCACGACCGTGGTCGGCAGCGCGAACGCCGCCTGCGGCAGGGCGACCCCCCACCAGGTGTTGCCGAGCTGCAGGTCGCGCGTCACGAGGATGAACAGCGGGACGATCGCCACGGCCGCCGGGAAGAGCAACCCCAGGACGAACACCAGGAACAGCGGTTCCCGGAACTTGAACTGGTAGCGCGCCAGGGGATAGGCGGCCATCACGCCCGCGAGCACCGCCACGGCCGTGGTGATGAGGGCGATCACCGTCGAGTTCAGCGCGTACTGCCAGAAGGCCGGGTTGGTGAGGACGCCCGCGTAGTTCTCCAGCACCCACGGGTCGGGGAGCCCGGCGGGGTCCCGCGCCAGCTGCTCGTTGCTGCGGAAGCCGCCGAGTGCGCCGTAGAGCACCGGCCCCAGCGTGAGCGCCACGACCGCGAGCGCCACCAGGTAGACCAGCGGGCCACCCCGCCCGTACGTCGTCGCCCGTCGGGCCGTCACCGGGCACTCCTCTCGCGTGTCTCGTCCACCGGGTTCACGTGTCCGCCTTCGTGTCGCGGCGCAGCACCAGGAGCTGGTACGCGACGGCCATCGCGAACCCGATCAGGAACAGCACGACCGACGCGGCTCCGGCGATCCCGAAGTTGCCCCGCTGCGTGCCTTGGCTGACCAGGTACGTCGCCATCGTCGTCGTCGCGTTCGCCGGTCCCCCGCCGGTGAGGATCCAGACCATGTCGAACAGCTGCAGGGAGCCGATCATGGACAGGAAGCACCAGGTCCGGATGGTGGGCGCGAGCAGCGGGATCGCGATGCGGCGCTGGACCTGCCACCACGAGGCCCCGTCGAGCTGTGCGGCTTCGTGGAGCTCGTCGGGGACCCCCTGCAGCCCGGCCAGGAAGAGGAGCACGGCCAGGCCGAGGTACTTCCACGTGAGCACGACGAACACCGTGGCCAGGGCCAGGTCGGGGGTGCCGAGGAAGCCCTGCGCGGGGACCGGGAGCCCCACCGACGTCAGCATGGTCTCGATGAGGCCGGTCCGGGGCTGCAGCAGCTGGAACCACACGACGCCGGCGATCACCTCGGCCAGCACGTACGGGACGAAGATGATCGTCCGCAGCGTGCCTCGCGCCCTGATGCGGCGGTTGAGCAGCAACGCCAGCGCCAGTCCCAGGGGCAGCTGCACGAGGATCGACGCGAAGACGATGATGAAGTTGTGCACGACCGCGTCGGTGAAGACCTCGTCGGCCAGCACGCGGACGTAGTTCTGCAGCCCGACGAAGTCCACCATCGGGCCGAAGCCCTTCCAGCGGTAGAACGACATCCGGGCTGCGGAGTAGACCGGGTAGACGACGAAGATCGCCATCAGCACCAGGGCCGGCGCCACGAAGAAGAGGATCTCCAGGCGCTTCCGGCCCCTGTCACGACCGGAACGGCCGGTCACCCGGCGCGCCTGAGCGCGCCGGGTGACCGCGGTCCCCGGGTCAGCCGCCGTCACGGCGCCCTGGGAGGTCATCGTCGGATCACCCCTCCTGGTCGGCGGCCTGCTGGGTCTGGTCCACGATGTCCTGCGGCGTCGCCTCGCCCGCGAACTGCAGCGCGATCGCGTCGTTCATCGCGCCACCGACCGACGCCCCGAACGCGGTGTCGAAGTACAGCTGGACGTAGGGCGCCGCGTCGCGGACCTCGAGCAGCCGGGCGAGCGCCGGGTCGGAGACCGAGCCGTAGGCGGCCGGGTTCGTCGGAAGACCCATGTCGTTCGCGGCGAAGCCCGTCTGCACCTCGTCGGAGAGCAGGTACTTCACGAGGTCGACCGCCTCGTCCGGAGCGCTCTGCGCGACGGCCCACGCGTCGCCGCCACCGAGCTGGGCCTCGGGGTCACCCTCGCCGCCCTGGACCGCCGGGAACGGGAACCAGCCGGTCCTGTCGCCGAGGCCCTGGCCGTCCTCGGTGAGGCCCTGCATGACGCCGGGCTCCCAGTGGCCCGTCAGCTCCATCGCGACCTGTCCGGTCGCCAGCAGGCCCGAGGCCGACGTGGCACCCTCCTGGGCCGGCGTCGTCAGGAAGCCGGGGTTGAAGGGCTCGGTGTCGATGACCGCCTGGACCTCCTCGCCCGCCTGGACGAAGCACGGGTCGGAGAAGTCGAGGCTGGTGACCGCGTCGGTCAGCACGTCCTCGGAGCACGCGCGCACCGCCGCGTAGTACCAGTAGTGGGCGGCGGGCCACTTGTCGCCCGCGCCGAGCGAGATCGGCGTGATGCCGGCGCCCTTCAGGGTCTCGATCGTGGAGGCCAGCTCCTCCATCGTGGCCGGCGGCGCCGTGATGCCCGCCTGCTGGAAGAGCTCGGTGTTGTACCAGAAGCCCACGACGCCGACGGAGAACGGCAGCGCGTAGGTCTTGTCCTCCACCTGCCAGCCGGCGACGGAGCCGCCGATCTTGTCGATCTCCTCCGCCGCGTCCTCGGACAGGTCGCGCACCAGGCCGGCCTCCACGTGGTCGGCCAGCTCGCCGCCGCCGCGCTCCATGTAGACGTCCGGCACGTCGCCGCTCTGGAACGCCGCCTCGAGCTTGTCGACCATGTCCTCGTGGGCCATGGCGACGACCTCGACCTCGACGCCCGGGTTGGCCTCCTCGAAGTCGGCGGCCACCTGCTCGTAATAGCCCCTGCCGGGCTCGTTGTTCGAGTTGTGCCACCAGGTGATCGTGTTGTCGTCGCCTCCCGAGGCGCTGCTGTCGCCACCGCCGCAGGCAGTGGCCGTCAGCAGCACCGCACTGCTGCACAGCACCGAGAGAGCTGCTCGCCCCGTACGCCGCATGTCTGACCCCTTCGTCACTCCGCACGCCTCGGTGGCGTGGAACACATTCGAAGAAGGTGGCAGCAAGGTCTTGCGCTGTCAATCGTTGTCGATAACGATTTCGAGGTGACCTGCTCCACATCTACCCTCGCCGACGTCCGGTGTTCCGAGGCCGTGCTGACCGTGCGCCACGCCGACGGCTCGCCCTGCGCGGACCGGGAGGTGGTGGTCGAGCAGGTGCGACACGACTTCGCCTTCGGCAACATCGGCTTCGACTTCGTGGGGCTGGCCAACGGGGAGCGGGGCGAGTCCCGCGAGAACGTCTTCGGCGGCGCCGACCCGGCGGCGGCCGAGCGGCTCGAGCACCTCTGGCTCGACCTGTTCAACGCCGCCACCCTCCCGTTCTACTGGGCCGGCTTCGAGCCGGTGGAGGGGCAGCCCGACACCCGCCGCCTGCAGGCCGCGGCAGCGTGGTTCCGGGAACGGGGCGTGTCCGTCAAGGGCCACCCGCTGGTCTGGCACACGCTCGCCCCGGACTGGCTGAGGGAGTACCCCGACCAGGAGGTCGAGGAGATCGTGCGGGCGCGGGTCCGGAGGGAGGTCGGGTCCTTCGCGGGGCTGGTCGACACCTGGGACGCGATCAACGAGGTCGTGATCATGCCGGTCTTCGCGAACGAGGACAGGCAGAACGCGATCACCCGCCTGTGCCGCCGCATCGGTCGCATCCCGACCATCCGCCTGGCCTTCGAGGAGGCGCGCGCGGCGAGCCCCGCGACCACGCTGGTCCTGAACGACTTCAACCTGTCGACGGCGTACGAGTGCCTCATCGAGGGAGTCCTCGAAGCCGGGGTGCAGGTCGACGCGATCGGTCTGCAGAGCCACATGCACCAGGGCTACTGGGGCGAGGAGCGGACGCTGGCGGTCCTGGAGCGGTTCGCGCGCTACGGCCTCCCGCTGCACTGGACCGAGACGACCCTGGTGTCCGGGGACCTGATGCCGCCGGAGATCGTGGACCTGAACGACCACCAGGTCGACGAGTGGCCGTCGACGCCCGAGGGCGAGGAGCGACAGGCCGACGACGTCGTCCGCCACTACCGGACGCTCCTGTCGCACCCCGCGGTCCAGGCCGTGACCTACTGGGGCATCACCGACCGGGGGTCCTGGCTCGGCGCACCTGCGGGCCTGGTGCGCGCCGACGGCACTCCCAAGCCGGCGTACGACGCCCTCCGCGGCCTGGTCAAGGGGGAGTGGTGGCTCGCGCCGACCCGGCTGCGGACCGACGGCGAGGGCCGGGTGTCGGTGCGCGGGTGGGCCGGCGACTACCTGGTGTCGGCGGGGGACGGCTCCGGGTCCTGGACGCTGCGGCCCGACGCGCTGCAGCCGGAGGTCACCCTGGCCTGACCGCTGCACCGACCACCCAGCACCGCCGGCGACGCCGGCCCACCGCGATCGCAACGACGAGATTGGACGGACTCCCGAGGGCATGGGTACCAACGACGAGATCGGCAGGGACACCGGACAGGCGCCGTGGCGGGACCCCGCCGTCCCCGCGGAGGACCGGGTCGCAGACCTCGTCTCCCGCATGACGCTGGAGGAGAAGGTCGCCCAGCTGTACGGCGTCTGGGTGGGCATCGACGAGACCGAGGGCGAGGTGGCCCCGCACCAGCACGACATGGCCGCGGCGCCGGTGGACTGGAGCGAGCTGATCCGCAGCGGGCTGGGGCAGCTGACCCGGCCGTTCGGGACCGCGCCCGTCGACCCGTTCGTGGGGGCCAAGGGCCTGGCGGAGAGCCAGCGGCAGATCGTGGCGGCCGGCCGCTTCGGGATCCCCGCGCTGGTGCACGAGGAGTGCCTCACGGGTCTCGCGGCGTGGACGGCGACCGTCTTCCCCTCGCCGCTGTGCTGGGCGGCCAGCTTCGACCCGGACCTGGTGGAGCGGATGGGCGCGCTCATCGGGGAGGGCATGCGCCGGCTCGGCGTCCACCAGGGGCTCGCCCCGGTCCTCGACGTCGCCCGCGACCTGCGCTGGGGACGGGTCGAGGAGACCATGGGCGAGGACCCGCACCTCGTGGGCACGATCGGCAGCGCCTACGTCCGCGGCCTGGAGTCCAGCGGTGTCGTAGCGACCCTCAAGCACTTCGTCGGCTACTCCGGCTCCCGGGCGGGGCGCAACCTCGCGCCGGTCTCGGCCGGCCCCCGGGAGATCGCCGACGTGTTCCTCCCGCCGTTCGAGATGGCCCTGCGGGCGGGTGCCCGGTCGGTGATGAACTCCTACACCGACATCGACGGCGTGCCCGCCGCGGCGGACCCGGCGCTGCTCACGTCCCTGTTGCGGGAGACCTACGGGTTCACCGGCACGGTCGTCGCCGACTACTTCTCGATCGCCTTCCTCCAGACCCTGCACGGCGTGGCGGCCTCGCCGGCGGAGGCGGCCGCCCGTGCCCTGGAGGCGGGGATCGACGTGGAGCTGCCGACCGTGAACTGCTACGGCCGGCCGCTGGTCGAGGCGGTGCGCGGCGGAGCCGTGGACGAGGGCCTGGTGGACCGGGCGCTGCGCCGGGTCCTGCTGCAGAAGTGCGAGCTCGGCCTGCTCGACGCCGACTGGTCCCCGGACTCGCCGGCGGTCCTGGACGGAGCGGTGAGCCTGGACTCCGAGGAGTCCCGGGCCGTCGCCGGGGAGCTCGCCCGCCGCTCGGTCGTGCTGCTCGCCAACGACGGGACGCTGCCGCTGCGGCCCGGGCTGCGCCTGGCGGTGGTCGGTCCCCGCGCCGACACCGCCCAGGCGATGCTCGGCTGCTACTCGTTCCCGATGCACGTCGGCGTGCACCACCCGGAGGTGCCCGTGGGCGTCGACATCCCGACGCTCGCGGACGCGCTGGAGGCGGCCCCGGAGGCGTTCGACGTCGTCGTCGCGGAGGGCTGCCCGGTGCTGGGTGGCGATGCCGAGGGGATCGCGGCCGCCGCGCGAGCCGCGGCCGACGCCGACGTGTGCGTCGCCGTCCTCGGCGACAAGGCGGGCCTGTTCGGCAACGGCACCTCGGGGGAGGGCTGCGACGCCGTGGACCTCCGGCTCCCCGGCCGCCAGGAGGAGCTGCTGGAGGCCCTGCTCGCGACGGGCACCCCGGTCGTGCTGGTGCTGCTCGCCGGCCGGCCGTACGAGCTCTCCCGGCAGGTCGACCGGCTCGCCGCCGTGGTGTGCGGGTTCTTCCCCGGGGAGGAGGGCGGTCCCGCGATCGCCGACGTCCTCAGCGGGCGGGTGAACCCGTCGGGCCGGCTGCCGGTGAGCTTCCCCCGCGCGGACAGCAGCCAGCCCGGGACCTACCTCGCGGCGACCCTGGGCCGGCGCAGCGACGTCAGCGTGGTCGACCCGACCCCGCTGTTCCCGTTCGGGCACGGGCTGGGGTACGGCTCGGCGACCTGGGCCGGTGTCCGGTCGGTCAGCGGCCCGGAGTGGAGCACCGACGGGACCAGCGAGCTGGAGGTCGACCTCCGCAACGACACCGACCGCGAGGTCACCGAGGTCGTGCAGGTCTACCTGCACGACGTCGCGGCCGAGGTGGTCCGGCCGGTGCAGGCGCTCGTCGCCGCCCGGCGGGTCGACCTCGCGGCGGGGTCCGCCGCCACCGTCCGGTTCACCCTGCACGCCGACCTCACGTCCTTCCCCGGGCGCGACGGCAGGCGGATCGTCGAGCCGGGTGACGTGGAACTGCGGGTGGGTGCCTCCAGCGCCGACGTGCGGGAGGTGCTGCCGTTCACCCTCACCGGCAGCCGCCGCACGGTCGGGTTCGAGCGGGTGCTGCACCCCGAGACCGTCGTCGAGCCGGGAACGGCCTCCGCCTGATGCCGCAGACCGACCTCCCGCTCGAGGAGCTCCGGCGCTACCGCCCGGAGCTCCCGGCCCCGGACGACCTCTGGGAGTTCTGGGCAGCGACCCTGGACGAGGCGGCCGAGCGGCCGCTGGACGTGTCGTGCACACCGGCCGACACCGGCCTGGTGACCGTCGAGACCCACGACGTGTCCTTCGCCGGCTTCGGCGGCTCCCCGGTGAGGGCCTGGCTGCACCTGCCTGCCCGCGCACTGCGGGGGGACGGCTCGCTGCCCGGGGTCGTCCAGTACCAGGGCTACAACGGCGGACGGGGCCTGGCCCACGAGCACGTCTTCTGGGCGTCGGCGGGCTTCGCCCACCTCGTCGTCGACACCCGCGGCCAGGGGAGCGGCTGGGCCGTGGGGGACACCGGCGACCCGGTGGGCTCCGCAGCCGCCCAGCCGGGGTTCCTGACCCGCGGCGTGCTGTCCCCGCAGGAGTACTACTACCGGCGGGTCTACACCGACGCCACGAGGGCTCTGGAGGTGCTGCGTGCCCACCCGGAGGTCGACGGCGACCGGGTCGCGGTGACCGGCATCAGCCAGGGCGGCGGCATCGCGCTGGCCGTCTCGGCGCTCGCCCGCGGAGTGCGGGCGGTCATGCCCGACGTGCCGTTCCTGTGCGACTTCCCGCGGGCCACGCGCGTCGCTCCCGGTGATCCGTACGGCGAGATCGTGCGGTACCTCAAGGCCCACCGCGACCGCGCGGACCGCGTCTTCCGGACGCTCGCCTACTTCGACGGCGCGGTCCTCGGCCGCCGGTCGTCCGCGCCGGCGCTGTTCTCCGCCGCCCTCATGGACGAGACCTGCCCGCCGTCGACGGTCTTCGCGGCGTTCCACGCGTACGGGGGGCCCAAGGAGATCGAGGTCTATCCGTTCAACGACCACGAGGGCGGCGAGGCCCACCAGCAGCGCGCGCAGCTGTCCTGGCTCCGCGGCCGGCTCGGGGCGCCTCCGGCCCGCCCGATCGCGTCCGCCGGGCCGTCCGGACCGCGGGTGCGGGGGATCTGATGCTGCGCGCTTCCCTCACCGTGGACCCGGCGCGACCGGTGGGTCCGGTGTCCCGTCGGCTCTTCGGCGCCTTCGTCGAGCACATGGGACGCGGTGTGTACGGTGGCATCCACGAGCCCGGGCACCCCGAGGCCGACGAGGACGGCTTCCGCCGCGACGTCATCGACCTCGTCAAGGAGATGGGGGTGACGACGGTCCGGTACCCCGGCGGGAACTTCGTCTCCGGCTTCCGGTGGGAGGACGGCGTCGGGCCGCGCGAGGACCGCCCCGTCCGGCTCAACCTCGCCTGGCACAGCACCGAGACCAACGAGGTCGGGTTGCACGAGTTCGCCTCGTGGCTGGAGAAGGTCGGCGCGGAGCTCATGCTGGCGGTGAACCTCGGCACCCGCGGCACGCTGGAGGCGCTCGACCTGCTCGAGTACGCGAACGTGCCCTCCGGCACGACGCTCGCGGACCGGAGGACCCGCAACGGACGTGCCCAGCCGTTCGGCGTGCGCATGTGGTGCCTCGGCAACGAGATGGACGGCCCCTGGCAGCTCGGCCAGCTGTCCGCCGAGGACTACGGGAAGCTCGCCGCCCGGACCGCGAAGGCCATGCGCCAGCTCGATCCGGACCTCGAGCTCGTCGCCTGCGGCTCGTCGGGCGCGACCATGCCGACCTTCGGCGAGTGGGAGCGGACCGTCCTCACCCACGCCTACGACGACGTCGACTTCATCTCCTGCCACGCCTACTACGAGGAGAAGGACGGCGACCTCGGCTCCTTCCTCGCCTCCGCGACGGACATGGACCGGTTCATCGAGACCGTCGTCGCCACCGCCGACCACGTGAAGGCCGTCCGCAGGAGCCCGAAGACGATCGACGTCTCCTTCGACGAGTGGAACGTCTGGTACCTGTCCCAGGTGCCGGCCGGTCTCGCGAAGCGCATCGACGACTGGCCCCTCGCGCCGCCGATCAGCGAGGAGGCCTACACCGTGGCGGACGGCGTCGTCGTGGGGAACCTCCTGATGTCGCTGCTCCGCCACGCGGACCGGGTCACGAGCGCCTCGATCGCCCAGCTCGTCAACGTGATCGCCCCGATCGCGGCCGAGCCGCAGGGCCCGGCATGGCGCAAGACGACGTTCTTCCCGTTCGCGACCACCGCCCGCCTGGCGCGCGGCGTCGCCCTCCACGTGGGCGTCGACGGCCCCGCCTACGACACCGCCGAGCACGGCGAGGTGCCCGTCGTCGACGCCGCCGCCACGGCCGACGCCGGCGCGGCCGCGCTGTTCCTCGTGAACCGCTCGCAGACGGAGGAGGCGGAGGTCACCGTCGACGTCGCAGCGCTCGGTGTGAGCACCATCGCGGAGGCGCTGACGCTGGCCGACCCCGACCCGCACGCGGCCAACACGACCGACCGGCCGGACCGGGTCCGGCTGCGGCCGAACACCCGAGCAGCTTTGATCGAGGGCATGCTCCGGGTCGGCCTGCCCCCGGTCTCCTGGACAGCCGTCTCCCTCCACTGACCGCAGGCTCCCGCTCCACCCCACCCATGAGAGGAACCACCGTGTCGACACCTCAGCCCACCCGCGAGGACAGGTTCTCGTTCGGCCTCTGGACGGTCGGCTGGACGGCGCGCGACCCGTTCGGCGAGGCCACCCGGCCCGAGCTGGACCCGGTCGAGAGCGTCCACAAGCTCGCCGACCTCGGCGCCTACGGCGTCACCTTCCACGACGACGACCTCATCCCGTTCGGCAGCGACGACACCGCCCGCACCCAGCGGATCGACGCGTTCAAGAAGGCGCTGGCCGACACCGGCCTGGTCGTGCCGATGGTGACCACCAACCTGTTCACCCACCCGGTGTTCAAGGAGGGCGGGCTCACCGCCAACGACCGCGGCGTCCGCCGGTTCGCGATGCGCAAGATCATGCGCAACATGGACCTCGCCGCCGAGCTCGGCGCCCAGACCTACGTGCTGTGGGGCGGCCGCGAGGGCGCCGAGGTCGACAGCGCCAAGGACCTCAAGGCCGCGCTCGACCGCTACCGCGAGGGCATCGACACCCTGGCCCAGTACTCCGAGGACCGCGGCTACGGCCTGCGCTTCGCGCTGGAGCCCAAGCCCAACGAGCCGCGCGGCGACATCTTCCTGCCGACCATCGGCCACGCCATCGCCTTCATCAACAGCCTCGAGCACGCCGACCTGGTGGGCGTGAACCCCGAGGTCGGGCACGAGCAGATGGCCGGCCTCAACTACACGCACGGCATCGCCCAGGCGCTGTGGCAGGGCAAGCTCTTCCACATCGACCTCAACGGTCAGAAGGGCCCGCGCTACGACCAGGACTTCGTCTTCGGTCACGGCGACCTGCTGTCGGCCTTCGCCACCGTCGACCTGCTGGAGAACGGCTTCCCGTCCGGCGGCGCCCGCTACGAGGGTCCCCGCCACTTCGACTACAAGCCGCTGCGCACCGAGGACGGCAAGGGCGTGTGGGAGTCGGCCGCGGCCAACATGCGCACCTACCTGCTGCTCAAGGAGCGGGCCGCCGCGTTCCGCGCCGACCCGGAGGTGCAGGAGGCCCTCGCCGACGCCGCCGTGCCCGAGCTCGCCCAGCCGACCCTCGGCGACGGCGAGACCTACGAGCAGCTGCTGGCCGACCGCTCGGCGTTCGAGGACTTCGACGCCGCGGCCGCCGGCGCCCGTCGCGGCGGTCAGGTCCGCCTGTCGCAGCTGGCCCTCGAGCACCTGCTCGGCGCCCGCTGATGACGCTGGTCGCGGGGGTCGACACCTCGACCCAGGCCTGCAAGGTCGTCGTCCGGGACGCGGCGTCCGGTGCCCTCGTGCGCGAGGGCCGGGCGCCGCACCCCGAGGGCACCGAGGTGGCCCCCGCGGCCTGGGCGGCCGCCCTGGAGCAGGCGGTGGCGCAGGCCGGCGGGCTCGACGACGTCGCCGCCGTCGCCGTCGGCGGCCAGCAGCACGGCATGGTCTGCCTCGACGAGGACGGCCGGGTCGTGCGCGACGCCCTGCTCTGGAACGACACCCGCTCCGCCGGCGCGGCCGCCGACCTCACCCGTGAGCTCGGCGGCCCGCAGGCGTGGGCCGACGCCGTCGGCCTGGTGCCGGTGGCGTCGTTCACCGTCACCAAGCTGCGCTGGCTGGCCGAGCACGAGCCGGCCAACGCGCAGCGCACCGCCGCCGTCTGCCTGCCGCACGACTGGCTGACCTGGGTGCTGGCCGGGCAGCCGGGTATCGACGCGCTGGTCACCGACCGCGGCGACGCCAGCGGCACCGGCTACTGGTCGGCGGCCACGGGGGAGTACCGGCCCGACCTGCTGCAGCGCGCCTTCGGCAGCACCCCGGTGCTGCCGAAGGTGCTCGGCCCGGCCGAGTCGGCGGGGACGTCCACCACCGGCGCCGTCCTCGGCCCCGGCACCGGCGACAACGCCGCGGCGGCGCTGGGCCTGGCGGCCGAGCCCGGCGACGTCGTCTGCTCGATCGGCACCTCCGGCGTCGTCTCGATCGTCTCCACCACGCCGGCCGCCGACGCCAGCGGCGCCGTGGCCGGGTTCGCCGACGCCACCGGCAACTACCTGCCGCTGGTGGCCACGCTCAACGCCGCCCGCGTCCTCGACGCCACCGCGCGGCTGCTCGGTGTCGGCCACGACGAGCTGTCCCGGCTGGCGCTGTCGGCCCCGGCCGGCGCCGGCGGCCTGGTGCTCGTGCCCTACCTGGAGGGCGAGCGGACGCCGGACCGCCCCGACTCGACCGGCGCGCTGCACGGCCTGACGCTCGCCACCTCCACCCCGGCCTCGCTGGCCCGCGCCGCCGTCGAGGGGCTGCTGTGCGGCCTCGCCGACGGCCTCGACGCCGTCCGCGCCACCGGCGCGGAGGTGCGCCGGGTGTTCCTGGTCGGCGGCGGCGCCCGCTCGGAGGCGGTCCGCCGGATCGCCCCCGCCGTCCTCGGCGTGCCGGTGCTCGTGCCGCCGCCGGGGGAGTACGTGGCCGACGGCGCCGCCCGCCAGGCCGCCTGGGTGCTGTCCGGCGAGGACGCCGCACCCGAGTGGCCGCGGCCGGGCACCGAGGTGCACGAGGCCGACCCGACACCCGCCGTCCGCGAGCGCTACGCCGAGGTCCGCGACCTCACCGCACACCGTCTCTGATCCACCCCGCACCGCCGGCACCGTCGCCGTACTCCCGAGGAGCACCTCCATGGCCACTGTCACCTACGACTCCGCGACCCGCGTCTACCCCGGCGCCGAGCGGCCCGCCGTCGACGCGCTGGACCTGCAGGTCGAGGACGGCGAGTTCCTCGTCCTCGTCGGCCCGTCCGGGTGCGGCAAGTCCACGTCGCTGCGGATGCTCGCCGGCCTCGAGGACGTCGACGGCGGCCGCATCCTCATCGGCGACCGCGACGTCACCGACCTGCCGGCCAAGGACCGCGACATCGCGATGGTGTTCCAGAACTACGCGCTGTACCCGCACATGACCGTCGCCGACAACATGGCCTTCGCGCTCAAGATGGCCAAGGTCGGCAAGGCCGAGATCGGCGAGCGGGTGCGCGAGGCGGCGAGGCTGCTCGACCTCGAGCAGTACCTCGACCGCAAGCCCAAGGCCCTCTCCGGGGGGCAGCGGCAGCGCGTGGCGATGGGCCGGGCGATCGTGCGCCAGCCGCAGGTCTTCCTGATGGACGAGCCGCTGTCCAACCTCGACGCCAAGCTGCGCGTGCAGACCCGGACCCAGATCGCCGCGCTGCAGCGGCGCCTGGGCATCACCACCGTCTACGTCACCCACGACCAGGTCGAGGCCATGACGATGGGCGACCGGGTCGCCGTCCTCAAGGACGGGCTGCTCATGCAGGCGGGCCGGCCGCGGGACCTCTACGACCGGCCCCGCAACGTCTTCGTCGCGGGCTTCCTCGGGTCGCCGGCGATGAACCTCGTCGAGCTGCCCGTCGTCGACGGCGGGGTGCGCCTCGGCGACGCCGTCCACCCGGTGGAGCGGGAGGTGCTCGGCCGGGCCGGGGACCGGGTGGTGCTCGGCGTCCGCCCCGAGGACCTCGAGCTCGCCGAGCACGGCCTGCCCGTGGAGGTCGACGTCGTCGAGGAGCTCGGCGCGGACGCCTACGTGTACGGGCACGCCGACCTCGACGACCAGCGGCGTTCGATCACCGTGCGGGTCGACGGCCGCCGTCCGCCGATGAAGGGCGACCGGCTGCACGTCCGCCCGCTGTCCGGGCACGTGCACCTGTTCTCCACCGTCGACGGCGAGCGGCTCGGGTGAGCCTCCCGCCCACCGGCGAGCAGCACGTCCTCCGCCGCGGGGACGCCGAGGCCGTCGTCGTCGAGGTCGGCGGCGGCCTGCGCACCTACCGGGCCGGGGGCCGCGACGTCGTCGACGGCTACGACGCGGCGGAGATGGCCGCGGACGTGCGCGGGCACGTGCTCGCGCCCTGGCCCAACCGGCTGCGCGACGGCGTCTGGTCCTGGGACGGCGTCCGGCACGTCACCCCGGTGACCGAGCCCGAGCGCGGGACGGCGATCCACGGCCTGGTCCGGCACGTGCCCTGGCGGGTGCTCGACCGGGCGGAGGACCGCGTCGTCCTCGGGTACCTGCTGCACCCGCAGCCGGGCTACCCGTTCACCCTGCGGCTGCAGGTGGCGTGGGAGCTCACCGACGACGGCCTGCGGGTGACCACCACCGCCACCAACGAGGGCGCCACCGACCTGCCCTACGGCGAGGGCCACCACCCCTACCTCGCCGCCGGCCCGGGGCTGCGGGTCGACGACTGCACCCTCACCCTGCCCGCGGCCACCCGGCTGCTGACCGACGACCGGCTGCTGCCGGTCGGCAGCGAGCCGGTGGTGGGGACGCCGTTCGACCTGCGCGCCGGCCGGCGGGTCGGCGACCTGGTGGTCGACGACTGCTTCACCGACCTGATCCGGGACGACGACGGCCTCGCCGAGGTGCGGCTGGTCCGCCCGGACGGCAGCGGCGCCGCGGTCTGGATGGACGCCGCCTACGGCCACCTGCAGGTGTTCACCGGCGACGTCGTCGGGCCGCCGTCGCGCCGCCGGCACGGCCTCGCCGTCGAGCCGATGACCTGCCCGCCGGACGCGTTCCGCTCCGGCGAGGCGGTGCGCCGGCTGGCGCCGGGGGAGTCCACGACCGGCGCCTGGGGCATCCGCCCGCTCTGACGGCCGCCGCCGCGGGTCAGGCGGTCAGCGCGAGGCAGATCCAGCACAGCGGGTCGCCGGCCTCGTCCCGGTCCTCGGGCCAGGACCACACCGCGGGGTCGAGCAGCGTCACCGGCGCCAGGCACACCGACCGGCCGACCAGCAGGCCGTCGCCGCTCACCGCGTGCAGGCGGCCCACGGGCAGGTCCAGCGACTCCCCGCCGCACTCGAGGGGGTGCACCGCGTCGGCGCCCATCGTCCAGTGCTCGCGGCGCCGGGTGTCCGCGTTCACCGGAGCACGAGCCGCTCGCCTGCGGGCATCCGGCGGGCGAGGTCGGCGAGCAGCGCGCGGGCGTCGTCGGCGACGGTGGCCGAGTCCAGCCGCACGACGACCTGCCGGTGGCCCAGCCGCAGCAACCCGGTCACGGTCCGGCACAGCGCCTCGGCGCCGATCAGGTCGAGACGGCCGCGGACGCGGATGACGCCGGCGGTCCGGTCGGTGCGCGCGGTGGACAGCGGGGGCAGCGGGCGGGCCTCGTCCTCGGGCGCCCGCGTGGGCCGGGGCGGACCCGAGGGGGTTCGCCGTCGGCGGGCAGGGGTGCGGCGGTGGGCCTCTTCTCGACTCACACCCCGACCGTGACGAATCCGTCCGGAACTACCCAGGGCCCTAGGTCCCTGCCCGTCCCGGCGGACGGCGACCCGTCGCGGACCGGTACGGGCGGGAAGCGCTCCGTCACGCACGGCTCCCGGTCGTGGCTCCCGGCCCTCCGCCGTCCCGGCCGGAGAGGGAACCGTTATCCCCAACTCACCTACGACTCGTATGGCGGCACGGGCCTCCCGGGCCCCGCCGGTCCCGGCCGGTCCGGTCACCGGCGACCGGGAGGTGGCGCGGGGTACCTAGACTCGACCGGGCACCCCTGATCCGGGAGCCGGGACCGAACGAGGAGGGTGCACGTGGCCGTACGGGCCATCCGGGGCGCGACACAGGTGGACGCCGACGAACGCGAGCAGGTCCTCGAGGCCACCCGGGAGCTGGTGAGCACCGTGGTCGAGCGCAACGGCCTCCACCACGACGACATCATCAGCATCCTGTTCACCGCGACGCCGGACCTGGTCTCGGAGTTCCCGGCGCTGGCCGCCCGCGAGCTCGGGATGGGCGACGTGCCGCTGATGTGCGCCACCGAGATCGGCGTGCAGCACGCGCTGCCGCGGGTGCTGCGGCTCATGGCGCACGTGGAGACCGAGCGGCCGCGCGGGGACATCCAGCACGTGTACCTGCGGGGTGCCGTGGCGCTGCGACGGGACATCGCGCAGTGAGCGAGCGCCAGCGAGCGGCGACCACTGCGCGGAGCGACAGCCCAGTGAGCGAGCAGGGGTTCCGGGGGCAGGTGACCCTCGACGGGCCGTCGGGCACGGGCAAGTCCAGCGTCGCGCGCGCGGCGGCGACCCGGCTGGGCGCGGCCTACCTCGACACCGGCGCGATGTACCGGGCCGCGACCGTGGCCGTCCTGGACGCCGGCGTCGACCCCGAGGACGCCGAGGCGGTGGCCCGCGTGGTCGCCGGCGCGCGCATCGAGGTGGGGACGGCGGCGGACACCGAGCGGGTCGAGGTCGACGGCACCGACGTCGCGGTGCGGATCCGTGGCGCCGAGGTGACCCGCAACGTCTCGGCGGTCTCGGCGGTGCCCGCGGTGCGCCGGCAGCTGGTCGACCAGCAGCGCGCGCTGGTGGCCGCGGCCGACGCCGTCGTCGTCGAGGGCCGGGACATCGGCACCGTGGTGCTGCCCGACGCGACCGTGAAGGTCTACCTGACCGCCGCGCCGGAGGCGCGCGCGCAGCGGCGGGCCGCCCAGCTGGGCCTGAGCACCCCGGACGAGATCGCCGACCTGGCCGCCGACCTGCGCCGCCGGGACGAGTACGACAGCAGCCGCGCGGACAGCCCGCTGCGGCCGGCCGCCGACGCGGTGGTCGTCGACAGCACCGACCTGGACCGGGAGGGCGTCGTCGACCGCATCGTCGAGCTGGCGCTCTCGGCGGTCGGTGCGGGGGAGAGGGCATGAGCGAGGAGGGCACCGGCGGTCCGCTGCCGGTGGTGGCGATCGTCGGCCGGCCCAACGTGGGCAAGTCGACGCTGGTCAACCGCGTCCTGGGCCGGCGCGCCGCGGTGGTGCAGGACATCCCCGGGGTCACCCGCGACCGCATCTCCTACGAGGCGCTGTGGAACGGCCGGCGGTTCACCGTCACCGACACCGGCGGCTGGGACCCGAAGGCCGAGGGGCTGGGCGCGTCGATCAGCCGGCAGGCGGAGTTCGCGATGCGCACCGCCGACGTCATCGTGTTCGTCGTCGACAGCCAGGTGGGCGCCACCGACACCGACCTGGCCGCCGCGCGCATCCTGCGCCGCAGCGACCGGCCGGTGATCGTCGTCGCCAACAAGGTCGACGACGAGCGCAGCGAGGCCAACGTCGCGGAGCTGTGGTCGCTGGGCCTGGGGGAGCCGCAGCCGGTCAGCGCGCTGCACGGCCGGGGGAGCGGTGACCTGCTCGACCTGGTGCTCGACGCGCTGCCCGAGGCGCCGCGGGAGCAGCCCGAGGAGGGCGGCCCGCGGCGGGTGGCGCTGGTCGGGCGGCCCAACGTGGGCAAGTCCAGCCTGCTCAACCGGCTGGCCAAGGAGGAGCGGTCGGTCGTCGACTCGGTCGCCGGCACCACCGTGGACCCGGTCGACTCGATCATCACCCTCGGCGGCGAGGAGTGGCGGTTCGTCGACACCGCGGGGCTGCGCCGCAAGGTGAACACCGCCAGCGGCACCGAGTACTACGCCAGCCTGCGCACCGAGGCCGCCATCCAGGCCGCCGAGGTCGCCGTCGTGCTGCTGGCCGCCGACGAGGTGATCAGCGAGCAGGACCAGCGGGTGATCACCCAGGTCATCGAGGCCGGCCGCGCGCTGGTCATCGCGTTCAACAAGTGGGACACCCTCGACGAGGACCGGCACGCCCAGCTCGAGCGCGAGATCGAGCGGGACCTGGCCCGGGTCAAGTGGGCGAGCCGGGTCAACATCTCCGCGGCCAGCGGCCGCGGGATCGGCAAGCTGCCCGCCCACCTGCACGCTGCGCTCGCCTCCTGGGAGACCCGGGTGCCGACGGCGGAGCTCAACGCCTACGTCCGGCAGCTGGTGCAGGAGACGCCGCCGCCGGCCCGCGGCGGGCGCGCCCCGAAGATCAAGTACGTGACGCAGGCCGACGTCCGGCCGCCCCGGTTCGTCGTCTTCTCCACCGGCTTCCTCGAGGCCGGCTACCGCCGGTTCCTCGAGCGGAAGCTGCGCGAGCGGTTCGGCTTCGGCGGCACGCCGCTGGACATCTCGGTGAAGGTCCGCGAGGGCCGGGGGAACGACAGGCGCGGCTGACCGCGTCAGCCCGCCGCGACCGGGTCGTCGTCGAAGCGCAGCGGCTCGGTCCGGCGGGGCATCGCCAGCACCGCCAGCGCGATGACGACGGCGGTCACGGCGGTCGCCACGAACACGCCGTGCGAGGCCGCGTGCAGGCTCTCCCGCGCGAACTCCGCGACGGCCCCGCCCTGGGACAGCGCCGCGGTGGTGCTGTCGACGTCGGTGGGGACCTCGCCGTCCAGGCCCGGCGGCGGCGCGGCGAACCGGGCGGCCAGCGTGGTGTTGGCGATCGCGCCGAACACCGCCGCGCCGACCGCGGACCCCATCGACCGGGCGAACATGTTGGTGGCGGTGACGACGCCGCGCCGGTCCCAGCCGACCACCGACTGCACCGCGACGATCAGTGGCGACGACGACAGCCCGAGACCCGCGCCGGTGACGAACATCCACGCGCCGACCTGCCACAACCGGGCGTCGGCGCCGAGCAGCGCCGTCCCGGCGGTCCCGGCGACGGCGAGCGCGACGCCGATGAGCGCGGTGTTCCGGAAGCCGATCCGCAGGTAGAGCCGGCCGGCGAGGCTCGCCGCGATCGGCCAGCCGAGGGTCAGCGCGGCGAGGGCGAAGCCCGCCTCGAGCGCGCCGGCGCCGAGGACGCCCTGCGCCCAGGTCGGCAGGTAGGAGCTGAGCCCGACCAGCAGCGCGCCCAGGCCGAGCGCGGCCACGTTGCCGGACAGCAGGATGCGGCGGCGCAGCACCCACGGCGGCAGCACCGGCTCCGCGGCCCGCCGCTCGACCAGTGCGAAGACCACGAGCAGGACGACCGCCGTCGCGAGGACCGCGATCGAGGTCCCCGACGTCCACGCCCACGCGCTGCCGCCCTGCAGCAGCCCGAGGATGAGCAGCGCGAAGCCGGCCGACAGCAGGACGGCGCCGGCGACGTCGAAGCGGTGGGTGCGGCGCTCGACCCGCTCGTGCCACCGGCGCAGCAGCGCGACGAACGCCAGCGCGCCCAGCGGCAGGTTCACGAGGAAGATCCACCGCCAGGACAGGTAGTCGCTGAAGACGCCGCCGAGGGTGGGCCCGAGCACCGACGAGACGCCCCACACCGAGGCGAGGTAGCCCTGCACCCGGGCGCGCTCCTCGACGGTGTAGATGTCGCCGATGACGGTCATGCCGATCGGCTGGATGGCGCCGGCGCCGATGCCCTGGAGCGCCCGTCCGACGATCAGCGCCGGCATCGACCAGGCCAGGCCGCAGAACAGCGAGGCGGCGACGAACACCGCGATGCCGAACAGGAGCACCGGCTTGCGCCCGAGGACGTCGGCGAGCTTGCCGTAGACCGGCACGGTCACCGCCTGGGTCAGCAGGTAGACGCTGAACAGCCAGGGGAACTGGCTGAACCCGCCGAGGTCGTCGACGACGGCGGGGACGGCGGTGGCGATGATCGTGCTGTCGAGGGCGATCAGCGCGGTGCTGAGCATGACCGCCCCGAGCACGGGGCCGCGCTCGGAACGGAGCCCGACCGAGGCCCGGGTCACGGTTGTCACGGACAACCACCAACGCCGGTCGTCGTCGCGCATTCCCGGCACGGAGGGGCGGGGCGAGCGCCCCGGCGGGCGCCGGGGCGGCGGGAGGATGTGCCGCATGGCGCGCATGGACGGGAAGGTCGCGCTCGTGACCGGCGCGGCGTCGGGCATCGGCCGGGCGACGGCGACCGGTCTGGCCCGGGAGAGCGCCGCTGTCGTGCTGCTGGTGCGCAGCGCGGAGAGGGGCGAGCGGGCGCTCGGCGACGTCGGGGCGGCGGTGCCGGGCGCGCGGCTCGAGGTGCTGGTCTGCGACCTCGCCGTCCAGGCGTCGATCCGCGAGGCGGCGCGGCGGTTCCGCGCCGGCCACGACCGGCTCGACGTGCTGGTGAACGCGGCCGGGGTGTTCGTGAAGGAGCGGCGGCTGACCCCTGACGGCGTGGAGCTGACCTTCGCCACCAACCACCTGGCGTACTTCCTGCTCACCCGGGAGCTGCTGCCGCTCCTGCGGGCCGGTGCGCCGGCGCGGGTGGTCAACGTGGCGTCGCGGTACGGCCGCGCGACGATCGACCTCGACGACCCGCAGCGGCTGCGCGGGCGGTACTCCTACCTGCGGTCCACGCCGCCCACGATGCTGGCGCGGGTGCTGTTCACCCAGGAGCTCGCGCGCCGGCTGGCCGGCACCGGCGTCGTCGCCAACGCGGTGCACCCGGGGCTGGTCGCCGGCACCGGGCTGCTGGCCGACGTCGGCGGTCCGTTCCGGTGGGTCACCGACCGCTTCGGCCGCACGCCCGAGCAGGGCGCGGACACGGTGCTGTGGCTGGCGACCGCGCCGGAGACGGCGACCGTGACGGGGAAGCTGTGGGCGGGGCGCCGGGAGCTGCCCACGCCCGGCCAGGGGCGCGACCCGGCCGCCGGGCTGCGGCTGTGGGAGGTGAGCGAGCGACTGACCACGGCACGCGGCTGACCACTGGGCGGAGCGGGGGAGCGGGTGCGGTAACCTGCTCTACGCAGCGATCGGGCGGTGCGAGCCGCCCGGCGCTCGGGCTGTAGCGCAGCTTGGTAGCGCACTTGACTGGGGGTCAAGGGGTCGCAGGTTCAAATCCTGTCAGCCCGACAGCGAAACCGCAGGTCAGAGGCGGGTCGCCCGACGAGGGGGGCCCGCCTCTCGCGTGAGTACAGCAACGCGAGCAATGCGGCCGCGAGGACGGCCGGAGTGGATGCCGACGATCACCTCGGTGCGCCGCCTCGACGACGGGCCCCTGGCCATGGGGTCCCGAGTCCGGGTGGCGCACCCCCGGATTCCCCCGGCCGAGTACGTGGTGGCCGAGCTCGAGCCGAGCCGCTCGTTCACCTGGGTGGCCACCGGCCCGGGAGTCCGCACCACCGCTCGGCACCTGCACAAGGAACCCGGCACCGGGGGCACGCGTGTGACGCTGGCGGTGGAGCAGGCCGGGCCCGTGGGTGTGGTGGTGGGGCGGTTCTACCGCCGTCTCACCGATCGCTACCTGACCGCCGAGGCCGGCGGAATCAAGGCCAGGAGCGAGGGGCGCGTGTGACGTTCGGCCGTGCGCACGTCGCCCACCGCCAACCGCCCGTCAGGCCGGCGTCTCCTCCACGCGGGCCTCGGTCAGCGGCCCGACGTCGGCGTCGAATGCGTCGCGGTCGGCTGCCTAGTGAAGTCGCTGTGGCGTCGGTCGTTCACGCACGGCGGCTCAGAACGCCGCGACCGCCTCAGCCTTCAAGGTTCCTGAGTCATCAACCGTGACATGCCAGACCCTCACGTCTTTGCCCCCGAGGTGGTCCTTCTCGAAGAAGACCACCTTGCCGTCCAGCCCGCGTCCGTGGCCGCGCACCAGGTGGTGCTGGTCCTTCCGGGCGATGGTGAACTCCGCGTCGTCGATCAACGCGTCCAGCGTCGCCGGGGTGCCGTCCGCGACGGACGTCACGACGTAGGGAACGCCGGAGATCACGGTCTGCCTGATGTCACCGGTCATGAGGTGCCCTCCTCTCGGGTCGACTGTCCGACCGTGGTCGGGGAACGCCCAGCCTGTCCCCGATGACCTCCGCTGTCCATGGACGCCGTGGACGGCCGCCAGGGATCCGCGCGGTGACCGCACCGGACGTCCGAGCTGCTCGGCTTCCTCGGCCGCCGGTTCGACACCATTGACGAGGGTGAGCGGGCCCGCCACTGCGTCTACGCCTTCAACCGCCGCGCGGCGAGGCCGCCGCCGTCCGCGAGTGGGCTACCACCACGCTGGCCGAGGTGCGGGCCGAGCTCCTACCGTGCGGCCGGGCCGCCCCACGGTGCCCGAGGCCGACGAGGACCCGGCCCATCCCGTTCGCCGAAGGCGGTGAGTGCTCCCGAGACGGAGCCGATGGCTGCCTCCGCGGATCCTCGGAGGGTTGACCCTGGTTGAGGGATCGGCGTCCCGTCGAGGCGCTGCTGATGCAGCTGGTCCTGGGGCAGTGACCGCGGCTCCCGGCCAGCCGCGCACCTCACTCCGTGGCCGGGCCGGCCGGCACTGAGCCGGTGCCGATGACGTAGGTGCGGGCGTTGGTGAACTCGACCGCGCCGACCTCACCGAGCTCGCGGCCGTAACCGCTGCGCTTGGTGCCCCCGAAGGGCAGGCGGGGGTCGGAGGCCACCACGGCGTTGACGAACAGCGCCCCGGAGGTGATGCGCCGGCCGACGGCCAGGGCGCGCGGGGGGTCCGCACTCCACACGCTGGCGGCCAGGCCGTAGCGGGTGGCGTTGGCGACGCGGGCGGCCTCGTCGTCGTCGGCGACGGTGACGACGGCGGCGACCGGGCCGAAGGTCTCCTCGGCCATGACCGGCATGTCGAGGGTGACGTCGGCCAGGACCGTCGGCGGGAACCAGGCGCCGGGACGGTCCAGGCGCCGGCCGCCGACGAGGACCGTGGCGCCGGCGTCGACCGACTCGCGGACCTGCCGCTCGAGGCCGTCGACGAGGTCGGCGCGGGCCATCGGGCCGATGGCGGTGGCCTCGTCCGCGGGGTTCCCGACGCGCAGGCCGGCGACGGCCTCGGCGAAGCGGCGGGTGAACTGCTCGGCGACGGCCCGGTGCACGACGAACCGCTTGGCCGCCAGGCAGCTCTGCCCGGAGTTGATGAAGCGGCTCTTCACGGCTCCGGCGACCGCGGCATCGAGGTCGGCGTCGTCGAGGACGACGAACGGATCCGAGCCGCCGAGCTCCAGGAGGCTCTTCTTGACCGCCCGCCCCGCGGCAGCGGCCACGGCGGCGCCGGCCCGCTCGCTGCCGGTGAGGCTGACCGCGGCGATCCGGTCGTCCTCGACGAGGGCCTGCGTGACCGCCGGGACGTCCTCCTCCGCGACCACGATGCTGCGGAAGACGTCCTCCGGCAGGCCCGCCTCCCGGAACAGCTGCTCGATGGCCAGCGCGCAGCCGGTGACGTTGGGGGAGTGCTTGAGGACCGCGCTGTTCCCGGCGAGCAGCGTCGGCGCGGCGAAGCGCAGCACCTGCCAGAACGGGAAGTTCCACGGCATCACGGCGAGCACCACGCCGAGCGGCTCGTGGGCCACCCAGCTGCGCTGGTCGCCGGTGTCCACCTCGATGGGTGCGAGCGCCGCGGGCCCGTGGTCGGCGTAGTAGTCGCAGGCGGTGGCGGACTTCTCCACCTCCGCGCGCGCCTCTCCGATGGGCTTGCCCATCTCGGCGGTCATCAGGGCGGCGAGCTCGTCGGCCTGCTTGCGCAGCCGGGCGCCGATCGCCCGGACGGTCTCGGCTCGCTCGGTGACGGGTGTGGCGGCCCAGGCGGGCTGGGCCGCGGCGACAGAGGCCAGGACCGACAACACCGTGTCGACGTCGCCGCCGGGGTAGGTGCGCAGCGTCTGGCCGGTGGCCGGGTCGACCGTGGTGACGGTGGAGGGCACGGGGAGCTCCCTGGGGTGGGCGGGTCAGCGACGGTTGCCGAGCCGGCCGAGGGCCCAGCCCAGGACGAAGACGTCGGCGAGGACGAGTGCGGCGGCCAGGCGCCGGCGGACCGCGGGGGTGATGCCGAGCAGGGCGAAGGCGTCGAGTTCGGCGGCCGCGGGTACGGCCGCGACGGTCCGGGGAGCCGGTGCCGGGGTCGGTCCGGCCGAGTCCGCGGTCGAGGGAGCCGGCGCCGGGGCCCGCTCGGCCGAGCCCGTGGCGGCGCCGGTGTCCGAGGTCAGCAGGGCGGCGAGGTTGGCCGCGAACTGGCCGACGATCTTGTTGGCGACGTCGTTCATGACCCCGCGGCCGAACTGGGCGGGCTTGCCGGTGATGGCCAGGTCGGTCGTGGTGGTGACGGTGGTGCTCCCGGCGTCCTCGGTGAGGACGGCGGTGACGGTGGCGCTGGCGGTGCCGTTGCCCTTGGCGTCCTTGCCCGTGCCCTCGATGACCACCGTGCTGGTCGCGGGGTCGGCCTCGACGAACCGGGCCCTGCCCCGGTAGGTGAGCCCGATGGGGCCCAGCTTGACCTTGACGCTGCCGGTGAAGGCGTCGCCCTCGACCGCCTCGAGGGTGGCGCCGGGCATGCAGGGTGCGATGCGCTCGGGGTCGTTGAGCGCCTTCCACGCGATGTCGAGGGGAACGGGGACGGTGAAGGTCTGCTGGAGTTCCATGTCTGCTTCCGGGGCGTCGTGCCGGGTACCGGCGACGTCAGGTGGGGTCGACGGCGAAGGAGCTGACCCGCAGCGTGCGGTCGGGGAGGACGGCGTACTCCAGGCCGCCCACCCACGGCGGCTCGCCGGGGTCGTCGCCGAGGTGGGCCAGCGCGCAGGCCCGCAGGACGGGGGAGTGGGTGACCGCGACGGTCAGCCCGCCGGCGGGCCCGCCGGGGTCGGCGAGGCTGCCGGCGAACGCGTCGATGCGGCGGGCGAGGGTGGCCGCGTCGTCGCCGGGGACGGCGGACAGCCGCAGCCACCAGCCGATCCGGTCGGGGTGGTCGAAGAACCCGGTGAAGAACGGATTGGCGGCTGCCTCGTCCTCGCTCATGCCGGGCACCTGCTCGGCGAGGGCGGCGGCGCTGCTGACCATGTCGACCCGCTCGCCGGCGACGTAGACGTCGGGATTGCGCAGGGCGAACGCCACCCGCGGCCCGTCGACCTGCGCGCCCTCGCTGCGGGCGCCCTCGGCCACGGCGTCGGCGGTCTGCCGGGTGCGCAGGGTGCCACCGGTGAGCACCCGGAAGGCGGAGTTCTCCTTGCCCAGCTCGCGGCCGGCGCGCAGGGCGATCTGCACCCCCTCGTCGGTCAGGGGGACGTCGCCGCGGTGGGAGGCGATCGCGCTGTGGCGCACCAGCAGGAGCCGGTGCGCCACCGCGACGTCGCTGCGCTCAGGCATCGATCGTTTCGTAGGTCTTCACGTTGCGCTCGGCCAGGTACTCGAGGATGTAGCCGAACACGTTCTCCTGGAAGTGCTGCGTGTTCTTGTGGTCCTCGTAGGCCTGCGCGTCGGTGTACTGCTCGTAGAGGAAGAACGTCTCGGGGTCCTCGGGGCTGACCTGCGCCTGGTAGTAGAGGTTGCCCGGCTCCGCGCGGGACAGCGGGGTCATCTTCTCGATGACCTCGCGGACCCGATCGGCCTCTCCGGGCTTGGCCTTCCAGATCGCCGCGACGACGAACGCCATGTCAGTGGTCCTTCCTGTGGGGTGTTCCGACGGTGTTGCGCAGGACGCCGATCGGGCCGGCCTCCATCTCGATGACGTCGCCGGGCTGCAGCCACCGGTCGAGCTCCAGTCCCGAGCCGCCGGTGGCGGTGCCCGAGCCGAGCACCTCCCCGGGGAGCAGGGTCTGGTCCTGGGCGGCGTAGGCGATGAGGTCACCGAAGCTGTGGTGCATGGCGGCGGTGCTGTCGCCGCCCCAGCGTTCCCCGTTGACGCGGACCTCGAGCTCGAGGGTGCTGAGGTCGATCTCGTCGGGGGTGACGATGCAGGGGCCGAGGACGTTGGAGCCGTCCCACTCCTTGGCCTTGGCCGGGCCCATCCCGACCGGCAGCTCGCGGCGCTGGACGTCGCGGGCGGACACGTCGTTCCAGATGGTGAAGCCGAAGACGTACTCCAGCGCCTCGGTGGCGTCGACGTCCTTGCACGGCCGGCCGATGACGGCGGCGAGCTCGAGCTCGTGGTCGAGCTGGCGGGTGTAGGAGGGCCAGGTCAGCTCGGTGTCCGGGCCGGTGACGGTGGTGCCCACGCTGCGGTAGAAGGCCGGCACCTCGTACCACTCGGCGGGGATGTCCCGGCCGAGGTTCTTGAACGCGTTCTTCAGGTGTCCCTCGAAGGCGAGGAAGTCCCGGAACGAGCGGGGCTGCAGCGGGGCGAGCAGGCGCGCGTCCGGCACCGGGTGCTCGGCCCCGATCGGGGCGCCGGCCTCGATGAAGGCGATCATGTCGCCGTCGAAGCCGACGTCGAGGACGGTCCCGCGGTCGAGGCGGCCGACCCTCGCCGCGCCGTCCGGGGACGTGTAGGTCACGAACTTCACGACCCGACCTCCTGCACCGCGTCGATGATCTTGACGTAGCAGCCGCAGCGGCAGAGGTTGCCGCCGAGGGCCTCGGCGATCTGCTCGCGGGACGGGCAGGTGCGGGCGGCCGAGCACTCGCCGAGGAAGGCCTTGGAGGTGAGCACCATCCCGGGGATGCAGTACCCGCACTGGAAGGCGTGGTGCCGGTCGAAGGCCTGCACCACCGGGTCGTCGTCGGGGAGGCCCTCCACGGTGGTGATGGCCCGGCCCTGGGCGAGCGGGGCCAGCAGGATGCAGGAGGAGATCGGCTGACCGTCCAGCAGCACCGTGCAGGCGCCGCACAGGCCCACGCCGCAGGTGCCGCGGGCGCCCAGCAGGCCGAGCTGGTCGCGCAGGACCTCGAGCAGCATCACGCCCTCGTCGACGTCGAGGTCGACCGGAGCACCGTTGACCTGCAGGGTGATGTTCACGCGGGCTGCTTCTCCTTCACCGTCTCGTGAGCCGCCGCGAGCACCCGTTCCGGGGTCAGCGGCAGCTGGGTGGGGCGGTAGCCCAGGCTGGCCAGGGCGTTGCCGATCGCCGGCGGCACCGGGGGCAGGGCCGTCTCGCCGAGTCCGTGCACCTCGGCGCCCTCGATCTCGAGGATGGTCTGGCTGATCGCGGCGCAGTCCAGCGCGGACGGGATGTTGTAGTCCGACAGGTTGGGGCCGACGACCTGGCCCTCGTCGAAGACGATCTCCTCGAACAGGGTGGTGCCGATCGCCATGACCATCGACCCCCCCTGCTGGAGCTCGGCGGCGGCCCTGTTCACCACCCGCCCGGCGTAGGAGGCGGCGTGCAGCCGCCGGAGGGTCAGGACGCCGGTCTCCTCGTCGACGTCCACCTGGGCGGCGGCGGCGCCCTGGTGCCAGTGCGAGGAGGCCACGCCCTGGCCGGTGTCGACGTCGAGGCCGCCGTCGTTGGCGATGCGCCCGTGCCCGGAGTCGGTGCCGTTGTCCTTCATGTCGGCGACGGCGACCTCGAGCGCGCGGCTCATCATGTGCGTCGACCGGCTGGAGGTCGTGCGGGTGTCGTAGGGGACGCGGTCGGTGTCCGGGGGCGGCACGTCGACCCGGTCGGCGTCCACGCCGAGGAGGTCGGCGGCGAGCTGGGCGATCGCCCTGGCCGAGCCCTGTCCCATCTCGGTGGTGGCGCTGAGCACCTCGTAGCGGTCGGGGCCGGTGCGCCGGATGCCGACCTCGGCCCGGCTCGGGGTCTGCATCCCCTTGAGCATCACGGCGATGCCCTTGCCGGGGTTCGGCCCGCCGGGCTGCCAGTCCACGGCCCGGGCCGCGTCGTCGAGCAGCTCCTCGAAGTGGACGTCGTGCATGGTCTCGCCGGTGCAGTAGACGTCCCCGTCGACCAGCAGGTTGCGGCGGCGCAGCTCGACCGGGTCCATCCCGAGCCGCTCGGCCATGAGGTCGGTGACCCGCTCGGAGGCCCACACCGACTGGGTGGCTCCGTAGCCGCGGTAGGCGCCGGCCGGGGGCAGGTTGGTGTAGGTGCAGTAGGAGTCGACGGCGACGGCGTCGAACCGGTAGGGGCCGACGCCGGCGTAGCCCATCTTCATCGCGACGCCGGGCCCGCAGTCTGCGTAGGCGCCGGTGTTGACCCAGCACCACACCCGCTTGGCCACGAACCGCCCGTCGCGGGTGGCGCCGAGCCGGATCCGCACGGTCGCCGCGTGGCGGGTCAGGGTGACGAACTCCTCGTCCCGGTCGAGGGCCAGCCGTACCGGCCGGTCCAGCCGCTGGGCGACGGCGGCGGCGATGGCCTCGGTGCGGACGAAGGTCTTGGCGCCGAACGATCCGCCCATGGGCGGGACGACGATGCGGACGTCGGTCTCGGGCAGGTCGAACAGCCCGGCGAGGTCCTGCCGCATGTTGAACGGCGTCTGGGTGCCGGTGACCAGCTCCAGGCGCCCGTCGGTCCAGGTGGCGATGCAGGCGTGCGGCTCCATGGCCACGTGCTGCACCGCCGGCATGGCGAAGGTCTCGTCGACGATCACGTCCGCGGCCCCGAAGCCCTCGGCGACGTCGTCGGGCACCGGGTCGGCGGTGTAGGGCTCGCCCTGCGGGATGCCCTCGGTGCGGATCCGGAACCGGTGGCAGATGTTGGTCCCGTCCAGGGGGCGCATGCCGAAGTAGGCGGAGTCGCTGCGGCTGACCGGGATGGTCTCGTGCACCAGCGGGGCCCCGGGGCGCAGGGCGTCGCGCTCGTCGAAGACCGCGGGCAGTTCCTCGTAGCTGACGTCGACGAGCGCGGCCGCCTCGCGGGCGGTGGCCTCGTCGGGGGCGGCGACCACGGCGACCGGGTCGCCGACGTGCCGGGCGATCCCGGCCAGCACGTGCTGGTCGGCGATCTGCGCGCCGTAGCGGCCGAGGTGCTCGACGTCGGCCGGGGTGAGGACGACGACGCCCTCCGGGACGGAGGACGTGTCCACGCCGGTGACGCGGGCGGCGGCGTGCGGGGAGCGGACCAGCCGGGCGTGCCACATGCCGGGGACGGTGAGGTCGTTGGGGTAGCGGATCTGGGCGCGGATGCGGGGATCGGTCATGCCACGTGCTCCTGGATGGTGGCCTTGCGCGAGCTCAGGGCGGCCGGCGTGAGGTCCTCCAGCGCGCGGCGGACCTCGACGGCGATGGCGCGGGTGCGGTAGGCGGCCGATCCGCGGTTGTCGCTGATCGGGTCGATGCGCTCGGCGTAGCCCCGGGCGATGTCGCGGACGCTGTCCTCGCTGCCGGGCACCCAGGTCGCGCACAGGTCGGGGAACACCTGCGGGCGCCCGGTGACCGCACCGACGGCCACCGTGACCGCTCCCTCGTGCAGGGCGGCGGCGACCGAGACGCTCGGCCGGTCCTCCCGGCTGCGGGTGAGCAGCTTGCGATAGGTGGTGTGGTGGCGGCCGCGCGGGACGAGCACCCGGGTGATGAGCTCGTCCTCCTCGAGGCTGGTCTCGTAGTGGTCGACGATGAGGTCGGCGACGGGGATCCGGCGCAGGCCGCGGACGCTCAGCGCCTCCACCCAGGCGGCGCAGGCGACGAGCATGGCCGGCGGATCGGACGCGTAGTCGGCGTCGCCGAGGACGCCGCCGATGGTGGCGGCGTTGCGGACCCGGGGGCTGGCGACGACGGCGAAGACCCGCTGGATGCCCGGCCACCCGGCGGCGATCTCGGGGTGGAGCTCGATCTGCCGGTGGGTGACCATCGCGCCCAGGGCCAGCTCCGCGCTGGTCGAGACCAGCCGCAGCTCGCGGACGTTCTGCAGCGAGATCCAGTCCTCACTGGCGAGCAGGCCCTGTCGGGTGAGGATGCCGACGAAGGTCCCGCCGGCCACCACGGTGGCGTCGGGGTGGGCGGCCTTGAGCTCCACCGCCTCGGCGACGGTGCGGGGCGCCATCCAGGTCACGTCGTGTGCTCCTGATCGTGGTTCGGGGACGTCGGCGGGCAGGGCTGCACCGGAGGCGCGGCGGTCGGGTCGCCGCGCCTCCGGCGCAGCCGCCGCTCAGACGGTGGTGATCGGCCGGGACTGCAGCAGGTAGAGGTCCCCGGCGGCGTCGAAGGCCCACTCGATGTCCTGGGGGACCCCGTGCAGGTCGGCCAGCTTCTGACCCATCTGCGCCAGGGCGACGCACTCGTCGTCGGAGAGGACCCGTTCGGCGTCGACCACCTTCGACTTCTTCACGACACCCTGGCGGGACAGCGTGTAGTTGTCGGGCGTGACCTCGCCGGAGACGACGGCCTCGCCGAGGCCGCGGGCGGCCTCGACGACCATCCGGTCCTTGCGGCCGTGCACCGGGTCGACGGTGAACATGACGCCGGACTTCTGGCTGTCGATCATCTGCTGGACGACGACGGCCATCGCGACGTCCTCCAGCGACCCCTTCTCCTGCCGGTAGAAGACGGCGCGGTCGGTGAAGAAGGACAGCCAGCACTCGACGACGTTGTGCAGCACCGCCTGGAGGCCGTCGGTGTTGAGGAAGGTCTCCTGCTGGCCGGCGTAGCTGGCGCCCTCGGAGTCCTCGGCGCAGGCCGAGGAGCGCACGGCGACCAGGCCCTGCAGTTTCGCGTACTCGCGCTCGATGAGCTCGCGCGGGGGCCTCGCCGCGGCGACGAGGGCCCGGGCGGCGTCGAGGTCCTTGCGGCGCATGGCCTCGCGGAGTGCCTCCTCGTCCACCGCGGCGGAGAACGCCGCCGAGGTGATGACGAAGCCCGGGGGCACCGGGAGCTCCTCGGCGGTCATGGTCGCGAGGCTGGCGCCCTTGCCGCCGGTCAGCTCCACCACGCGGCAGCGAGGGTCGCTGAAGGGCAGGACGAGCGGCTGGTCGTGCGTCGACACGGCGGCGGGCTGCTGCGAGGTCGGGGGCGGGAGGATCGCGGTCATCGGGTTCTCCTCAGAGGGCCGGGGCGGGCGCGGCCGGGACGGCGCCGACGACCTCGACGCGGCCGGTGGAGCCGTTGACCCGGATGCGGTCTCCGGTCGAGATGCGCCGGGTGGCGTCGGAGGTGCCGACGACGGCCGGGATGCCGAACTCGCGGGAGACGACGGCCGGGTGCGAGGCCATCCCGCCGGCGTCGGTGACGAGGCCGGAGATCTTGGTGAACAGCACCACCCAGGCGGGGCTGGTCATCCGGCAGACGACGATCTCGTCGCGCTCGACCTCGCTGAACTGCTCGGGGGAGAGCACGACCCGCGCGGTCCCCTCCACGACGCCGGCCGACGCGGGCAGGCCCGGGATCTCGCCGGCGTGCGACGGGGCAGGGCGCTCGAGCTTCTCGGGGAAGGCCCACAGCGACAGGTAGGGGAAGGCGACGGCCTCCCGGGTGGCGGTGCCGACCCAGTCGCGGGGGCGCAGCTCGTAGGCGTCCTCGCGGGCGTCGCGGCGGTCGCCGACCAGCTCGTGGGCGTCGAAGGAGTTGGTGCCGGCCATGAGGCGGCGCAGCTCGTTGTACTTGAGGTACATGACGTCCTCGGGGTCGGCGAGCCTGCCGTCGCCGACCAGCTTCTCGCCGATCGCGATGAGCACCAGCCGCACCCGGGCGTTGGTGCCCTGGTCGATGTAGAAGTGGTGGTCCGGGGTGAGGGGGTTCATCCGCAGGCTGAGGTCGAGCGCACGCTCCAGCTCGTCCCGCGCCGGGCCGGGCTCCACGCCCTCGAACACCTCTGCCTTCGCCCTCTCCAGGTCCTCGGCGACGGCCTTGAGCTCGGCCGGGTAGTCGTAGTCGGACTCCAGGTAGCCGCGGACGGCCTCGACGATCGGCGCCGGGTTCTCCCGCCAGGTCTTGAAGGAGAACTCGTGGGCGTACATCGACTTGTAGCCGAAGACCTTCTGGTACGGCTCGATGTGTTCGGCGAGGAACGCGCGGCCGGCGTCGGTGGCCTCCAGGGCGCGGATCACGTCACCGGCGGTGGCGCGGGTGAAGGCCTTGGCGACCTCGCCCTGCTCCTTCTTGACCCACTCCTTGATGTTCCAGAGCTCCTCGATGGAGTCCCAGTTGCGGTTCTCCGTGGAGCTCTGCAGCCGGCCCATCAGTGCCGAGTGGTCGCCCTCGCCCTTGGCCGCGGCGATCGCGGCGTTGAGGGCCAGGGTGGAGGAGAACTGGGCGAAGTTCAGCACCCAGTGGATCTGCCAGTGCCGGTCGTGCACGTCGATCGCGTCCTCGAGCAGGATCGCGAGCTCCACCAGGCTGGCGCCGGCGTAGTCGTACTCGTCGAAGCGGACGAAGTTGCGCTCCATCTCCGGCCGCAGGCGCGTGCGCCACCAGACGAGGAAGTTCTCCGCGTAGTACGGGAGCGTCCAGCCCATGTAGCCGCCGAGCTCGGCGGGGTCCTGCGGGTCCAGCGGGACGCGCGGGGTGTAGCGGGCGCCGTACTCGGAGGCCTCGGCCGACAGACCCGGCGTCGCCGGGATCGCCGCGGTGTAGACGTAGCCGTTGACGATCTTGGAGATCCAGTCGGAGGCGAACGGGGTACCGAAGCGCCGGAACATGTAGTCGCACTTCAGCCACCACCCGCCGATGTCGGCGTACATGGGGGAGACCGGGTTCGGGATGTGCAGGTCGTCGTGCACCCAGAACAGTTCCTTCTGGCCGGCCTCCCACTGCACGGGGAACTCGTCGTCCCCGAAGAAGGTCGCCAGGACGTTGTCGTCGCTCATGCCCACTCCGGTGTAGGGGTGTCGGGATCGGTGAGGGGCGGTACGTCGGCTACCTCTCTGGGGTCGGCCGAACTATCGATAATCTGGCGGACGGGTGTGATGCACGTCAACCCCTGGACGTGATTTTTCGTGACGTGGACCGCATGAAGCGCCGGCATGGCTCTCGATGACCGTGATTGACAGCACGGTCCACGCCCGTACTATCGATGACCAGACAGGCCGCCGGGGGCGGTCCGCAGCCCAGGGAGAACGAGTGGACCGGCCACTGCACCGCAACGGTGCCCTGCGTGAACAGATCAAGGACCGCATCGTCGAGCGCATCCTCGACGGCACCTACGGCCCGGGGGACCGGGTCAAGGAGAGCGTCCTGGCCGCCGAGTTCGGCGTGAGTCAGGCTCCGGTCCGGGAGGCGCTGCGCGACCTCGAGGCCATGCGGTTCATCGAGTCACAGCCGCACAAGGGTGCCCGGGTCCGGGAGGTGACCGTCGAGGAGCTCGGCCAGATCTACCCCGTCCGGGCGGCCCTCGAGGAGGTCGCCGGCCGCGAGGCCGCGACGCGCATGACCGAGGCGCAGCTGCAGGCACTGGAGGAACAGCTCGCCGGGATGCGGCAGGCCGCCGCCGACGACGACCTCCACGCGCTCCTGGTCCACGACACGCGGTTCCACGAGCTCATCGTGGAGGCATCGGGCAACCAGGTGCTGCTCGAGGTCTGGCGTTCCCTGCGGGTGGAAGCCCGGACCGTGGTGAGCGTCCTGCGCGGCCACTCCGACCTGCACGCGATCGCCGAGCTCCACCGCCCGGTCCTCATGGCCGTGCAGTTCCGCGACCCTGACCTGGCGGGCAAGGAGATGCGCGCCCACATCGAGTTCTTCGGCGCCTCCGTGGTGCAGCGCATCACCGCGTCGCAGGACGACTGACCGACCCGTCCTCCCTCTCCGAGCACCGACCCGAGCCGACGGAGGCTTCGATGCAGCAGCTCAACGACCGTGTCTTCACCGAGACGAAGGTGCGGGGGTGCAACCCCAGCTTCGTCGTCACCTCGGCCGGCCCGGTCGTCGTCGACACGCCCCAGCTGCCGACCCGGGCGGTGGAGATGCGCCGCTTCGTCGAGTCCTTCGGTCGGGTCCAGTACCTGATCAACACGGAGCACCACGTCGACCACATCTTCGGCAACTACTACTTCCGCGGCGCCGGCACGGTGGTCAACCACAAGGGGCTCTACGACAACTTCATGACCGTCTACCCGGAGCTCGACCCGTTCGAGTACGCCCGGGAAGCCCTCGCCACCGACGACCCCGACGGCATCGAACTGTTCCCGGACCGGGACGAGTACTACGAGGACCCGAACAAGGGGCAGGTCGTCTTCACCGGCGACCTGTCACTACGCGTCGGCGACCACGACTTCCACCTCCTGCACACCCCCGGGCACACACCCGGCCAGCTGGCCGTGTACGTGCCGCAGGAGCGGATGGTCTTCACCGGGGACAGCGTCTTCTGCGAGTGCCAGACGTGGCTGATGACCAGCGACGTCGACCAGTGGCTGGCGTCGCTGGAGATCATCCGCTCGCTCGACGTCGACGTCGTCGTGCCCGGCCACGGGCCGGTCACGGACCTGTCCTACGTCGACAAGCAGCGGGCGGCGCTGCTCAGCTGGAAGGCGGCCGTCGCCGAGGCCGTGGCCGCCGGCTGGACCAGGGAGGAGACCCAGGAACGGGTCAAGTTCCCGAAGCTCGGCCCGGTCGACGTCGGCCAGGAGTACATGCTCGAGTACGTCGAGACCCTCAACGCCGGCTCGCTGTTCGACAGGTTCACCGCCCGCCGAGCCGCACCGGTCCCTCCCCGCAGCAGCTGAGCCCCGACGCCGTGTGGCGGCCGCGCCATCCCGAGCGCTCCAGCCGCCCTGACGTGGTGGCCGCGATGAGGGCCCATGAGGAGCCTGCCGGTCCTGCGGTGGTCGTCGCCTGGGGAGGCGAGGCGCTCGTCATCCGGCCGGCCCGGCCTCGCGCTGAGGGGCGGAGCGGCCGTCGTCGGTGACGGGCGCGGGCGCAGCTGCCGCCGAGACCGGCAGCTCGACCCAGCGGGAGGCGGACCGATCCCGAGCTCAGGGCAGGTCGGTCAGCCGCCCACCCCGGCATCGGCCACGACGGAGAACCACCGGGTCACGTTGGGCGCTGACTCCAGGCCCTCGAGCACTGTGCGCTTGTCGAGGAACGCCGGATCGTCGTGCCAGGCCATCCAGTCCTCGCGGCTGTTCCAGGTGCCGACGATCACCCGCGACAGCGGGTCGTCCTCGGGGATCAGCACCTGGCCGGAGACCCAGCCCGGCATGCGTCGTGCGGCCTCGAGACGATCCCGCATCACTGCGTCCCACTCCTGCTGACCTCCAGGCCGCAGCGTGCTGGTGGTGAGCACGGTCATCATCGCCCGCTCCCTCGCCGAAGGATCCGCCCCTGCAGGTCCTCCGGTGTCCGTGGGTCGGGCGGTGAAACCCTGACGCCATGGATCACCGCCGTCCCGGGGCCGGCTGGGTTTCGGCCGCGGGACGTCACGCTGTCCACTGGGCAGGCGGGGTCGGCGGCCGGGTCCCGCCTCGACACGAGCTCGGCCCGTCCAGGCTCCGGCTGCCCAGACGACGCGGGCAGTTGACGGTCGGCTGACGCGACACCCCGGCCGCTGGCAGCGATCGGGAGGACGGATGGCCGACTTCACCGCGACCGCCATCAGCGAGGGCGACCACTGGGTGATCGACGTGCCGGGTGTCGGTACCGCCGAGGCCGACACGGTCGAGGACCTCGAGGAGATGGCACTCGAGCTGGTCGTCGCCATGACCCACGCCGCCCGCCAGGACGTGCACATCGATCTGCGCATCGTCTGACCGGCCATCGGCGGGTGTGCCGCTGTGACTGGACCGGAGATCGCCGGCGTCGTCGTGCCACTCCTCCGCTTCGGTGTCGTGCGGCAGGAGTGCGTCGGCTGAAAGGAGACCTTGGGGCACGGCCGACCCCGCGCGCACAGTCAGCTCGCCCTCGATCAACGGTGGGGGCGGGGCCTCCGCCGTTCTCCAGTCGCGTCGGCGGCGACTCCCGCCCGTCTGGTGAACGGCGCCACCGGCCCGTCCGTGGCTACTGGAGGGGGCCCGGAGGCGGAGCTCCGGCCAGGGCGGGAGCGCGAGTCCTGCGTGCCCGTCGCCGGTAGGCCTGCAGTACGGGCTCCAGTTCTCGGGCGAGGCCGGGGAGGTCGCGGTCGTGGATGCGACCGTCGTCGAGCTGCCGGGCGAGCCCGGTGAGCCCGACCGGCCAGTCCCGGCGGGTCGGGGCCGGATGGACCCGTCACAACGGATCGCGGAACGCCGAGTGCATGAGGTGTGGCACTTCCTCCGGCGGTTCTGCAGTGGTGCGCGAGGTCTCGGTCGACACCTCTCGGCCGTGCGTGCAGCTGACGAGGTGCGTGGCGCCCGGGCGCCGTTCATGTCACATGGAAGTCATCTGGGAGTGACCGCGGGGGCAACACGCGGGCCGTCTACTGCAGCCGAACAGTGACCACTGTCAGTAGACGAAAGGTGTGCCGTGGACGTCGGCAGCACTGCATTCATCCTCGCGGCCACGATGGCGGTCGCGCTCATGGTCCCGGGCCTCGCGCTCTTCTACGGCGGCATGGTCGGGTCCCGCTCGGTCCTGAACATGATCATGATGGTGTTCGGAGCCGTCGCGGTCGTCGGCGTCCTGTGGACCCTCTTCGGCTTCTCCGCGGTCTTCGGCGACAGCTACGGCGGCCTGGGTCTGCTGGGGAACGTGACCGAGTACCTGGGTCTCGGTGACCTCGTGGCCGGTGACGAGACGGCCGCCCTGCCGCCGGCCCTGGTCGCGGTGTTCCAGGCCCTGTTCGCCGTCATCACCACCGCCCTCATCGCCGGCGCGGTGTCCGACCGCGTCCGGTTCGGCCCGTGGCTGCTGTTCACCGGGCTCTGGGCGGCGCTGGTGTACTTCCCGGTCGCGCACTGGGTGTTCGCCTTCGACTCCGCCGACGGCGGCGTCCAGGGCGGCTGGATCGCCAACACGCTCGGCGCGGTCGACTTCGCCGGCGGCACGGCCGTCCACATCAACGCGGGTGTGGCCGCCCTGGCCCTGGTGCTGGTGGTCGGCAAGCGCACCGGCTGGCCCCGGCAGGCCCGGCCGAACAACCTGCCCTTCGTCGCCCTCGGCGCCGGGATCCTGTGGTTCGGGTGGTTCGGCTTCAACGGCGGGTCGGCCCTGGCCGCGGGCAACAGCGCCTCGGTCGTCATGCTCACGACGTTCAACGCCACCTGCGCGGCGATCCTCGCCTGGCTCCTGGTGGAGCGGCTGCGCGACGGTCACGCCACCACCCTCGGTGGGATGTCCGGCGCCATCGCCGGGCTGGTGGCCATCACCCCGGCCTGCGGCGCCGTCACGCCGCTCGGCGCCCTGGCCGTGGGCGCCGTCGCCGGCGCGGTCTGCCCGCTGGCCATCGCGCTGAAGTACCGCTTCGGCTACGACGACGCCCTGGACGTCGTCGGCGTCCACCTCGTCGGCGGTGTCGTCGGCACCCTGCTGGTCGGCCTGTTCGGCTCCGCCGAGGCGCCCAGCGGTCGGGCCGGCCTGTTCTACGGCGGCGGGTTCGGGCTCCTCGGCACCCAGGCCGTCGCCGTCGTGGCGGTGGTCGCCTACTCGTTCGTCGTCAGCCTGCTGATCGCCCTGGTCGTCAAGCACACGGTGGGCCTGCGGGTGTCGAAGGAGGGCGAGTCGGCCGGTCTCGACCTGACCGAGCACGCCGAGGTCGCCTACGACCTCGAGGGCGCCGTGCACACCCCGGGGAGCGGCCCGACCCCCGAGGCCGTCGTCGCCTCGGCCGAGCGGCTGGTCGCGGGCTCCGCGCCGGCCCCGCGCGCCGGGAGCGGCACGCCGCACTGACCGTCCACGGACGACGGAGGCCGGTCCCGCGCCGCGGGACCGGCCTCCGGTGTGTCCGGGGTGAGGAGGATCAGGTCAGGTGGCCGTAGGCCGTGACGCTGAGGAAGCGGACCGGCAGCTCGACGAGCCCGACCGGACCGTGCGGCCCCTCGCCGTCGAAGACGAGGGAGTCCCCGGCGTGCATCTCGTACCGCGCCTCACCGTGCCCGTAGACCAGGACACCCTCCAGCATGTGCAGGAACTCCGTCCCCGGGTGCTGGAACAGGGGGAACACCTCGCTGGCCTCGGTGAGGGTGACCAGGAGCGGCTCCAGCCGCTTGTGCTCGCCCCGCAGGGACCCCAGCAGCTGGTAGAGGTGGCCGACGTTGCTGCCGCGGCGGACGATCTGCGATCCGTGTCCGGCGGGGGTGAAGACGGCCTCCCGCTCGGCGTCGACGCCCCGGAACAGGGCGGTGACCGGCACGGCGAGTGCCTCGGCGAGGCGGGCGAGGCTGGACAGGCTGCAGGAGGTCTGCGCATTCTCGATCTTGGAGAGCATGGCCTTGCTCATGCCGGTCAGCCGGGCCAGTTCCGCGAGCGAGATGCCCTGCGCGAGCCGGAACTCCCGCACGCGCAGTGCGATGACGTCCTCGAGATGACCGCTCGGCGCGTCGTCGTGCGCGCCCGGACCGGGGGAGACCTCCACCCGGCGAGCCTAGGTCGCGTGCGCTCGTCCGAACCGCCCGGCGACGAGAACGTAACGGACGGGTAACCCGAAGGAGGGTCCACCACTCGTAGCCTCCGTTTCACACCAGTGGACGATCCCCAGGAGGACCCATGCCCGTCACCGGCACCATCGGCCACGTCACCGGAGGCTCGCTCGGGCTGCCGAGCATGGAGGTGGAGGGCGTCCGCGCCCACATCGGCGACGTCTTCGCCAACCCCGGCGGGGCGGCGATCTGCAGCGGCTTCTTCGAGCTCTTCGCCGGGGCGCCGCTCGACTACGAGTACACCTACGACGAGATGAAGGTCGTCGTCGAGGGCGAGTTCCACCTCACCGACCTCGACTCCGGTCAGCGGGTCGTCGCGCGTCCGAAGGACGTCCTGTTCTTCCCGGCCGGCTCCCGGATCCGCTTCGAGACGCCGGATCGGGCTCTGGGCTTCTACACCGGCCACCGCTCCTTCGCCCCCTGACCGGCCGTGGGAGCCGAACACACGAGCGTCCCGCGCTGGCCGGCGAGCGTGCCTCCGGTGGACCCCACCGGCCGCACCGTCTCCGTGCTGGGCTTCGGGGACCGCGGACGGGTGATCGTCGAGGACTGGCTCGCCGCCACGCCGGCCGGGCGGCTGGTCTGGACCCTCGTCGCCGAGCGGGCCGACGACGCGACGCTGGCGGCCCTCGCCGAGCAGGTGCGCGCCGCCCGGGTCGGCTGGCGGCTGATGCTCGCCGGACCCGAGGTGGACGTCCTCGCCGCGCGCGCGGTCGCGACGGGCCTCGGCCTGCTCGACGCGGAGATCAGGACGGCGGTGACCGGTACGGACCGCAAGCGGGTCCACTGCCCCCACTGCCGCACCACGACCGAGGCGGAGGTGCCGGTCGGGGCGGAGGTGCCCTGCCGGGGCTGCGCCCGCCGGCTGCACGTGTACGCGCACGTCTCCCGGCGCACCGGCGCCTACCTGGGCTTCATGGCCGACGCGGAGGAGGTCGCGTGACCGCCGTCCTGCCCGCGCCGCCGACGGCTGCGCCGGGGGAGGCCCCGCCGCTGGAGCTCGAGGTCGCCGCCGTCACCGATGCCGCTCCCGGCATCCGGACGCTCGTCCTGCGCCACCCGGACGACGCCCTCCTCCCGGGGTATGCGCCCGGGAGCCACGTGGTGCTCACCTGCGGGGAGCGGCGCAACGCCTACTCGCTCACCGGGGACGGTGCGCCGGGGCAGGAGTACCGGGTCTCGGTGCTGCTGTGCCCCGACGGCCGGGGTGGCTCCGCGTTCGTGCACGGGCTCGCCGTCGGCGACCGGGTGGCCGTCTCCCGGCCGCGCAGCGCCTTCGCCCCGGTCGGGACCGCGCGGCACCACGTGCTGGTCGCCGGGGGCATCGGGATCACCCCGATGCTGTCCCACGCGCGGGCCGCGGTCCGCTGGGGACGCTCGTTCGAGCTGCTCTACGGCCACCGGCCCGGCGCGGGCGCCCACCGTGAGGAGCTGGCGGCGCTGTGCGGGGAGCGCCTCACCGTGCACGAGTCCACGCCGGCCCTGCTCGACGCCGTCGCCGCAGTCCTCGCCGACCGGCCGATCGGCACGCACGCCTACGTCTGCGGCCCGGCGCCGCTCATCGAGTTCGTCGAGCGGACGGCGACCGAGCTGGGGTGGCCGCCCGAGCGCGTGCACGCCGAGCGGTTCTCCGCCGCCGACCTCGACCCGGGGGAGCCGTTCACCGCACACCTCACCCGCTCCGGCGTCCGGGTGCCGGTACCTGCCGGCGTCAGCCTGCTCGCGGCGCTGGAGGGCGCCGGCGTCGCCGTCCCGAGCATGTGCCGCCAGGGCGTGTGCGGCGAGTGCCGTGTCCCGGTCGTCTCCGGCCGGCCGCTGCACCGCGACCTGTACCTGTCCGGCGCCGAGCGTGCCGCCGGCGACGCGGTCATGTGCTGCGTCTCGCGCAGCCTCGACGACGACCTGGAGCTGGACCTGTGACCACGACGCTGCCGCCGCGGGTGACCCGCTTCCCGTTCCCCTTCCCGGCCGACGCCTACCGCTATGCCACCAACGTCGAGCCGGCCCGCCGTCCCGTGGCAACCGCGGCGGGCTCGTGGGGGGAGCACGTGATCGACGTCGACGACGACTACGCGCTCGAGCTCGTCGTCCGCCGCGACGTGCTGGCCGCCGATCCCTCCCGGTGCGCGCAGCTGCCGCACATGCGCGTCGCCGCCTGGGACGCGCTGGCCACGCTGCTGACGGAGCTCGCGGCGACCCGTCCCGACGTGATGGCGCTGCACCGGCGCGGCGACCGGTGGCACTGGCGCAACGACCTGCTCGGGACGTCGTCGTCCTTCGTCCTCGGCGACGACGACTCGCTGCTCGGCGGTCCGCTGGCCTTCCTCGGCAGCCAGGTGCAGGAGGACGTCGTCCTGCTCGACCAGCGCGAGGGCTCGCTGTGGGCCGACGCCGGGCTGGTCACCTTCGCCGCCGACTGGTCCCTGGGGTTCGACGTCGGCATGCGCTTCCTCGAGGTCCACGGGCCGGTGCCGCGGGTGCACGAGACCGGGGTGGTCGCCCGCGCCGAGCAGTTCCTCATGCGCCTGCAGCCGGGCGACGCCTACCGCCGGACCAACTGGACGATGACCGTGGACCGGCGCCTGGACACCTCCACGGAGACCTATCCGGAGTGGGGCCGGGACCGCCGGCTCGTGGTGGACGACCCCGCGCTGCCCGATCGGCTGCACCTGCGGGTGGAGGTGCAGCACCTGCTGCGCCTCGGCGTCTCGAACGCCGTCTGCTTCCTCATCCGCACCCACCTGCTGTCCCTCCGCGAGCTCGCGGCCGTCCCCGCGTGGCGGCGGAGGACGGCCGCCGTGCTCGCCGAACTGCCCGACGACGTGGCCGCCTACAAGGGCATCGAGCGCTACCGGCACGCCGCGGCCGCCTGGCTGGCCGGCGGCTGACCCCGGACCGGCCGACCGGCGGCCCGTCGTCCTGCTCCGGGACGGCGGGCCGCCGCCGTGTGGCCCGGGTGCCCGGCGCCCGGGGACGGGAGGAAACAGGGATCTCCCCGGACGGTCACGCCGCGGAAACACGCAGCCTGTTCACTCCGGGGCGACAGAGGTTCACAACAGTGAACACCTCGACCGTCCGGGAGGACCCGTGTCGCTCACCGCCACCCGCCCCGAGGCCCCGCCGGCGCCCGTCGAGCTGCCCACCGGAGGAGAGCTGGCGCGCTGCGCCCGCGCCGACGGGATCGAGTTCGTCATGGCGCTGTTCGTCGACCTGACCGGCAAGCCCTGCGCCAAGCTGGTACCGGTCGAGGCGGTCGAGGAGCTGGAGACCGAGGGCGTGGGCTTCGCCGGCTACGCGGTCGGCGCGATGGGGCAGGAGCCGCGGGACCCCGACCTCATGGCCGTCCCCGACCCGTCGTCCTACATGCCGGTCCCGTTCATCCGGCCCGGCCTGGCCATCGTGCACTGCGACCCGCACGTCGAGGGCCGCCCCTGGCCGTACGCGCCCCGGGTGCTGCTCAAGGCGCAGCTGGCCCGCGCCGCGGAGCTGGGACTGGAGCTCAAGGTCGGTGCCGAGGTCGAGTACTTCCTCGTCGAGCGCGGCCCGGACGGCGCGCTGCGGCCCGCCGACCCGAAGGACACCGCGGCCCGGCCCTGCTACGACGCCCGCGGGCTGACCCGCATGTACGACCACCTGACCGAGGTGTCCAAGGCGATCAACTCCCTGGGCTGGGGCAACTACGCCAACGACCACGAGGACGGCAACGGCCAGTTCGAGCAGAACTTCGCCTACGCCGACGCGCTGACCACCGCCGACCGGGTGGTCACCCTGCGCTACCTGCTGTCGGTGCTCGCCGAGCAGCGCGGCATGACCGCCACCTTCATGGGCAAGCCCTTCACCGACCGGACCGGCAGCGGGCTGCACATGCACCTGTCGCTGTGGCGGGACGGCGAGCCGGCGTTCCCGGACGACGCCGATCCCCGCGGCCTGGGCCTGTCCCCGCTGGCCTACTCCTTCGTGGCCGGCCTGATCGAGCACGCCTGCGGCCTGCAGGCGGTGCTCGCCCCGACGGTGAACGCCTACAAGCGCACCGGCGCCAGCTCCACCCGGTCCGGCGCGACCTGGTCCCCGCGCACGGCGTCCTACGGCGGCAACGACCGCACCCACCTGCTCCGCGTCCCCGACGGCAACCGCGTCGAGTTGCGCGGCGGTGACGGCTCGGCCAACCCCTACCTCGCCGCCGCGGCGGCGCTGGCCGCCGGCCTCGACGGGGTCCGCCGCGGCCTGGACCCCGGCGATCCCGGCGCCACCACCAGCAGCCCGCTGCCGCCGACGCTGCTGCACGCGGTCGAGGCGCTGCAGGCCGACCCGGTGGTCGCCGCGGCCCTGGACGCGGCCGGGCCCGGTGTCTGCGAGTACTTCGCCGGCCTCAAGCGCGAGGAGTTCTTCGAGTGGCACGGGCAGGTGACCCCCTGGGAGGTCGACCGCTACGTGACCGCGTTCTGACCCGACCGACCGACGAGAGGAACCGTCCTGCGATGTGCGGGATCGTCGGGCTCCACCTGCGGGAGCCCTCCCTGTACCCCCGGCTCGGCGAGCTGCTGACCGGCATGCTCTGCCAGGTCACCGAGCGCGGCCCGGACTCCGCCGGGGTCGCCGTCTACGGCGACCCGCGCTGGTCACCGCCGGGTGAGGCGTCGGTCTCGCTGCTCACCGGTGACCGGACCGCCGACGACGTCGCCACAGCCGTCCGCGCCGTCCTCCCCGAGGCGGAGGTGGTGGACGCCGGCCAGACGCTGGTCGTCCACGCGGCGACCGACCCCGGCGCGCTCGCCGCCGCCGTCCGCGAGACCGTCCCGGGTGCCGTGGTCATCGGCGCCGGGGAGGAGGTCGCCGTCCTCAAGGGCGTCGGGCACCCGCAGGCCCTGGCCGCCGAGTTCGGCCTGGCGGCCGCGCAGGGCTGGCAGGGCGTGGCGCACACCCGGATGGCCACGGAGTCGGCGGTCACCCCCGCGCACTGCCACCCCTTCTCCGTCGGGACCGACCAGTGCCTGGTGCACAACGGCTCCTTCGCCAACCACGCCACCATCCGCCGCGAGCTGCGCGCCGCGGGCGCGGTCTTCGACAGCGACAACGACTCCGAGGTCGGCGCCCGCTTCGTCGCCGCCCAGCTGGCCGCCGGCCACTCCCTGGAGAAGTCGCTGAAGCTGCTGTGCGAGCGCTTCGACGGCTTCTACACGCTGCTGGTCAGCACCCGCGACAGCTTCGCCGTCGTCCGCGACGCCATCGCCTGCAAGCCCGCCGTCGTCGCCGAGACCCCGCAGTGGGTCGCCATGGCGTCGGAGTACCGCGCCCTGGCCGGCCTGCCCGGCGTCGAGGCCGCCCGCATCTTCGAGCCCGAGCCGGAAGAGGTCTACGCATGGCAGCGCTGAGCACGACCGACGTCACGGTGGACACCCCGGTGGAGCCCGCCGTCGTCGACCTGTCCCTCACCGGCGTGCGCGAGCTCAACGCGGCCCTGCACGCCCCGGACGTCGCGGACAAGGCGTCCGCCTGGCGGGTCACCTCACCCGCCGGGCGGCACAACATCGCCGTGGGGCTCGACGCGGCCGTCGACGTCCGCATCGAGGGACACGTCGGCTACTACTGCGCCGGGATGAACCAGCTCGCGACGGTGACCGTCGAGGGCAACGCCGGGGTCGGGCTCGCCGAGAACATGATGAGCGGCACGGTGCGGGTCCGCGGCAACGCCTCCCAGTCGGCCGGGGCGACGGCGCACGGCGGCCTGCTGGTCGTCGAGGGCTCGGCGTCGGCCCGCTGCGGGATCTCGATGAAGGGCGTGGACATCGTCGTCGGCGGCGACGTCGGGCACATGAGCGCCTTCATGGGACAGGCCGGGCGGCTGGTCGTGTGCGGCGACGCCGGCGACGCGCTCGGCGACTCCGTCTACGAGGCCCGGATCTACGTGGCCGGATCGGTCAGGAGCCTCGGGGCGGACTGCGTGGAGAAGGAGGTGCGACCCGAGCACCTGGCCGAGCTCACCGGCCTGCTCCGTGCGGCCGGCATCGACGCCGACCCGCGGGACTTCCGGCGCTACGGCTCGGCCCGCCGTCTCTACAACTTCCACGTCGACAACGCCTCGGCGTACTGAGGAGACCCCCATGCTCCGCGAGTCCGCGACCTTCGACCGCGCCACCATCGCCGAGATCCAGCGTGCCGCCGAGACCGGCATCTACGACATCCGCGGCGGCGGCGCCAAGCGCCGGGTGCCGCACTTCGACGACCTGCTCTTCCTCGGCGCGAGCATGTCCCGCTACCCGCTGGAGGGGTACCGGGAGCGCTGCGACACCGACGTCGTCCTCGGCGACCGCCACGCCACCTACCCGCTGCACCTGTCCACCCCGGTGACCGTCGCCGGGATGAGCTTCGGCGCGCTGTCGGGCCGGGCCAAGGAGGCGCTGGGCCGCGGCGCCAGCGAGGTCGGCACGAGCACCACCACCGGCGACGGCGGCATGACCCCGGAGGAGCGCGGCCAGTCCAAGCACTTGGTCTACCAGTACCTGCCCTCCCGCTACGGCATGAACCCCGACCACCTGCGGGCCGCCGACGCGATCGAGGTCGTCCTCGGCCAGGGCGCCAAGCCCGGCGGCGGCGGGATGCTGCTCGGCCAGAAGATCACCGAGCGCGTGGCCGGCATGCGCACGCTGCCCATGGGGGTCGACCAGCGCAGCGCCTGCCGCCACCCGGACTGGACCGGCCCCGACGACCTGGAGATCAAGATCGGTGAGCTCCGGGAGATCACCGACTGGGAGAAGCCGATCTACGTCAAGATCGGCGCCAGCCGCACCTACTACGACGTGAAGCTGGCGGCGAAGGCCGGCGCCGACGTCATCGTGCTCGACGGCATGCAGGGCGGCACCGCGGCGACGCAGGAGGTGTTCATCGAGCACGTCGGCATCCCGACGCTGGCCGCCCTCCCGCAGGCGGTGCAGGCGCTGCAGGAGGAGGGGCTGCACCGGCAGGTGCAGCTGGTCGTGTCCGGTGGGATCCGCAACGGCGCCGACCTCGCCAAGTGCATGGCGCTCGGTGCCGACGCCGTCGCGATCGGGACCGCGGCGCTGGTCGCCCTGGGTGACAACGCCCCGCACCTCGACGAGGAGTACCGGGCGCTGGGCTCGGCTGCCGGGTTCTACGACGACTGGCAGGCCGGCCGCGACCCGGCGGGCATCACCACGCAGGACGAGGAGCTCGCGGCCCGCCTGGACCCGGTCGCCGGTGGCCGGCGGGTGGCCAACCTCATCCGCGTGATGACGATGGAGGCGCAGGTCATCGCCCGCGCCTGCGGCAAGGCGCACCTGCACTCGCTGGAGCCCGAGGACCTGGTGGCGCTCACCATCGAGGCCGCCGCGATGGCCCGCGTGCCGCTCGCCGGCACGTCGTGGATCCCCGGGCAGGGCGGGCTGTGAGGGTCGACGTCGTCGTCGTCGGCGCGGGGCTCATGGGTTCCGCGACGGCGTGGCAGCTGGCCCGGCGCGGGGTGTCGGTGGCGCTGGTCGAGGCGTTCGACGCCGGGCACGTCCACGGCAGCTCGCACGGCACCTCCCGCATCGTGCGCCGCGCCTACGCCGACCCGTTCTGGGTGCGGCTGACCGGGCGCGCGTACGGCGCCTGGGCCGACGCCCAGGACGACACCGGGACGGCGCTGCTGCGCACCACCGGCGGCCTCGACACCGGCGCCCGCCGCGACCCCGTGGGACTGGCCCGGCTGATGGCCGCCGAGGGGGTGCCCCACGAGCTGCTGACGGCGGGGGAGGCGGAGGCCCGCTGGCCGGGGATGCGCTTCGACGGCCCCGTGCTGTTCCACCCCGAGGGCGCGGTGCTCGACGCCGACGCCGCGGTCGCCGCCTGGGTGCGGCGCGTGCACGAGTTCGGCGGCGCCGTGCTCGAGCGCACCCGGGTGCTCGCCGTCGCACCGGACGGGGACGGCGCGCGCGTGGTCACCGACGGACCGGAGCTGAGCGCGCGCAGCGTCGTCGTCGCGGCCGGACCGTGGCTGCCGGAGTTGCCGCTCGACCTCCCGCTGCCGCCGTTCACGGTGACCCAGCAGCAGGTCTTCCACTTCCGGCAGCGCGACCCCGCCGCCGGCTGGCCGACCTTCGTGCACAAGGGCGACCTGCAGCTGTTCGGCCTGCCCTCCGGCGCCGATGGCGGCCCGCGCCCGGCGGTGAAGGTCGCCCAGCACGACGGCGGGCGGCCCACGACGGCGTCCACCCGGGACGGCGTCATCGACCCGGCCGCGCGCGAGCGGGTGACCGCGTTCGTCCGGGCGTGGCTGCCCGGCCTGGACCCGGAGCCGGTCGCCCAGGGCAGCTGCCTGTACACCGTCACCCCGGACGAGGACTTCGTGCTCGACCGGATCGGCCCCGTCGTCGTCGCCTCGCCCTGCTCCGGACACGGCGCCAAGTTCGCCGCCCTGGTCGGGAGGATGGCGGCCGACCTCGCCCTCGGTGAAGCGCGAGCGGAACCGAGGTTCGCGCTCAGCCGGGTGCGCGCTCTCGTCTGACGGCGGTCCCGGCTCCTGCACGACGTGCTCTGGCGATGTCCGTGGCACACGGTCGACCACCGTCCCGGCCACCGTCGTCCCTCGGACGGTGTCCTCCACCGTGGTGCGCGCGCTCCGCGGGCCGGTCGGGCTGCACAGACGCACGACACCGAACTGCGGCGGACACCCTGGGCAGGTCGGGGGTCACGGGCGGGAGTCGCTCCGCCGACCGGCCACGCCGAGCGGCCCGTGCGCTGCGCAGGTCTGGGCTCGAGGGGTCGCAGGTTCGGGTCCTGTCAGCCCGACAGCGCAGGTCAGGGGCCGTGTCCGGAGAGATCCGGACCGGCCCCTGACTGCTTCCTGAGGCGGTTGAGCACCAGGCCACCCTCGCTCGCCGGAGACGCCGCCGAGGACGTCCATCGCCTCGCGCGCGACGCCAGGGGCGACGTGCTCGGAGACGTCGCGGGCGGTGGCGATCGACGCGTGGCCGAGGATCCCTGACACTTCATCGAGGGCACTCGGGGATCGTCGGGGCCCCCACGGTCACGGGGTACAGCTCCCGTCCGGCGGCCGGCTGACCTCCGCGTCCACCGCCCACCTCACGTCGTACGGGCGCGCGGCGGTCGCGTGGCGTCGGAAGGGCGGGCGGCTCACCGTCGACGTCGCCGTCCTGACCGGGACCACCGCCGTCATCACCCTGCCGCAGGAGGGGGCGCGGCCGGAGCGGGTCGGGCCGGGACGGCACCGGTTCGAGTGGGTCCTTCGGGCGCCTCGGTGGCAGGAGCCGCCCTCGGTGTCGCTGGCGCCGAGACCTTCCTCGGCGAGTGACACCCGTGTTTGACTTCGGGTACGGGGACGCGGCCGGAGGTCGATGTGCTTCCCACGGGAACGGTCACCTTTCTCTTCACGGACATCGCCGGGTCGACGAGGCTGCTGCGCGAGGACGCGCTGGGCTATGCGGATGCGCTCGCGGAGTACCGGTCCCTGCTCCGGGCGGCCTTCACCGCGCACGGTGGCCACGAGGTGGACACCCAGGGAGATGGGTTCTTCGTCGCCTTCGCCACGGCCGGACAGGCAGCGGCGGCGGCGGCCCAGGGCCAACGGTCGCTGGCGGCGCACCCGTGGCCTGACCGCCGACGCGTCCTGGTGCGGATGGGGCTGCACACCGGCGAGGTCATGGCCACCGAGGACGGGTACGTGGGCCTCTCCGTGCACCAGGCGGCGCGGATCGCGGCGGCCGCTTCGGGCGGACAGGTGGTGCTGTCGGAGGCGACCGCGGCTCTCCTCGCTGGGGCGCTTCCCGGAGGCAGCGCCCTGCGCCGGCTCGGCGGCTACCGGTTGAAGGACTTCCCTCAGCCAGAGGTGCTGTACCAGCTCGACATCGCCGGGCTGCCCACCGACTTCCCGCCGCTGCACACCCTGGAGGTGGGTCAGCGGCTGCCGTCCCCGACCGGAACGCTGCTGGGCCGCGGTCGTGAACTCGCGGCCCTCACGTCCCTGCTGACCGATGTCGAGACACGGCTCGTGACCCTCACCGGCCCAGGAGGCATCGGCAAGACACGATTGGCGCTCGAGGCATCCTCCGACGTCGTCGCCGCCTTCCGTGACGGCGTGTTCTTCGTGGACCTGAGCATGGAGCACGAACCGGGACAGGTCCTTGCCGCCATCGTCCGGACCGTGTCGCTTCCCGGCGTGACCGAGGACGAACCGCTGGAGGCGCTCCGGCGCGGTCTGCGCACCGCCCGGATGCTGCTGGTGCTGGACAACTTCGAGCAGGTGGCCGAGGCGGCTACCGATCTCAGTGATCTGCTCCAGCACTGTCCGCACCTCACGGCGCTGGTCACGAGCAGGGAGTCGCTGCGGGTGCGCGGTGAGGTCCTCTTCGCGGTCCCTCCTCTGTCACTACCGGAGCGAGAGACGGTGACGGTCGGGGAGGCGGAGGCATCCGAGGCCGTGCGCCTGTTCGTCCAGCGAGCTGCTGCCGTGGTCGCGGGGTTCGGACTGACCGACGGGAACGTCACCGACGTGGCGGCCGTGTGCAGGCTGCTGAACGGCCTGCCCCTGGCCATCGAGCTCGCCGCGGCGCGGGTGAAGCTCTTCGCGGTCGACGAGTTGCGTGCACGCCTCGAGCTGCGGCTGGACGAGCTCCGGGGCGGGCCGCGTGACCTCCCGGAGCGCCAGCAGACGCTTCGTCGCGCCATCGAGTGGAGCACCGAACTGCTCCGTGATGCGGACCGTGCCGTGCTGGGCGTGCTGTCGGTGTTCGCCGGGGCCCGCCTGGCCGATGTGGAGGCGGTCATCGGGCGTGTGCCGGGCCTCGACGGGCTCGACGTCGTCGAGAGCCTGGGCTCGCTGGTGGACAAGAACCTCGTGCGCAGCACCCAGGCAGGCGATGGCCGGCCCCGTCTGTCCATGCTCAACACCATCCGCACCTACGCGGCCGAGCAGCTCGGGTCCCGGCCCGACGTCGCGGCGGCCGCACGTCGCGCTCATGCCGAGCACTACACGGAGCAGGCGCGCGCGTGGGGGAGCCCGTCCGGTCATGCCGATCGCGCCGAGGTGCTCGCGGCGCTGTCCCTGGAGCTCGGCAACGTCCGGGCGGCCTGGTCCTACTGGGTCCGCGAGGGCGCCGTCGCGCGGCTCAACGACCTGCTGGAACCGCTGTGGGGTTACTACGACGCGCGTGGCAACTACCGAGGGGCGGTGGAGCTGGGGAGCGACCTCCTCGCTGTGCTGTCCGTCCAGCCGGAGACGCCGGAGCGGATCCGGGACGAGATCGCCGTGGAGACGAGCCTGGCTCGGTCGATGATCGCCGTCAGCGGCTACACGGCCGAGGTCGAGCGGCGCATCCGAGCCGCCCTCGATCGGTCGGATGCTGCGGGTGGTGTGCCTCAACGCTTCTCGGTGCTCCGGTCCGTGGCGACGCTGCACCTGCTCCGGGCCGATCTCGAGCGCGCTGCTGCCGTGGGGCGTGAGCTGTTGGCCCTGGCCGAGCAGAACCGGGAGCCCGCCCTGCTGGCCGATGCGCACCTCGTCGTCGGTGCCGTCGCGACGGAGGACCTCACCGGGAGCCTGCGACACCTCGACGAGTCCATCGAGCACTTCCTCGAGCAGCGGACGTCCCGGGTGCAGTTCCGCGTCGGTCCGAACCCCGGGGTGGTCGCCTACGTCGTCTCCGGGTTGCTGCTGTGGGAAGCGGGCTTCCCGGACCGTGCCGAGGTGCGCATCGAGCGGGGGATCGAGCTCGCCAGGCAGATCGGACATCCCTACTCGGTGGCCTACGCCTACTTCCACGCGTCGTTCGCGGCGCTCGGCCGGCAGGACCTCGGGCGCGTGGCCGAGTACGCCGAGGAGCTGCTGCGGATCGCCGAGGCGCAGGACTACCCGATCTGGCGGGCACTGGCCTTCGTCATGCGCGGAACTGCACGAGTGGGGTTCGGAGAGCTGGACGAGGGACTCGCCGACGTCGAGCGGGGCTTCGGCCTCTACGAGGGACTGTCGACCCCGCCGGTCTTCTGGAGCAGCCTGCTCATGGTCCGAGCGGCCGGGTGCCTGATGGCGGGTCAGCCGGAGCGTGGCGCGGCCTTCGTGGAGGAGGCGGTGTCCACGGTGTGGAGCCAGGGCCTCCAGGACCCGCAGCTCGACATCCTGTGGGGAGACCTGCTCCTCGCGTCCCCGGTCGCCGACGTCTCCGCCGCCGATGAGCTGTTCGAGCGCGCCGCGGCATCCGCGGAAGCGTACGGCGCGCGCATGATCCATCTCGTCGCGGCGACGCGACTCGCGACCCTACGACGTTCGACCCCTCGTCGCGACGAGGCACTCGCCGACCTCCGCGCCGCGTACGACGGTTTCACGGAGGGTTTCGACACCCCACAACTCGTCGCCGCACGCGCCCTCCTCGACGGAGCTTGACGGCCCTGGGGCACGCGATCTCGGACGACGAGCGGCCCCTTCGTCGCGGCGCGGGCGTCCATCGGGGCACACATCTCAGCGACAGGGACGTGGGACCTGCGGTTGACGGAGACCGCCGAACGCGGCTCCACCGCCGTGGTGAGCAGGTCCGGTTCTTCCCCGGCGGCGAGGTGGCCGCCTCCGGCCGGCCTCGGGGAAGCCGGTGAGGGTGGGACACGGTGCTCCGTCGGCGCCCGGCAGGGTCGGAGGCGCGAGGCCGTGGTCGCCGAGGCGGTCAGTGTGACTCGCGGCTGACCCGCGAGCCGCTGGAGCCGACGAGGAAGTCGAGGTCGGCGCCGGTGTCGGCCTGCAGGACGTGGTCGACGTAGAGCCGCTCCCAGCCGCGGCGCGGGGCGGCGAAGCCGTCGACGGTGGCCTGGGCGGGTGTGCGGGCGGCCAGTTCGTCGTCGGGGACCTCGACGTCGATGCGCCGGGCCTCGACGTCCAGGCTGATGACGTCCCCGGTCCGCACCAGCGCGAGCGGCCCGCCGGCGGCGGCCTCCGGGGCGACGTGCAGGACGACGGTGCCGTAGGCGGTGCCGCTCATCCGGCCGTCGCAGACGCGGACCATGTCGCGCACGCCCTGCTCCAGGAGCTTCCTCGGGATGGGCGTGTTGGACACCTCCGGCATGCCGGGGTAGCCCTTGGGCCCGCAGCCGCGCAGCACCAGGACCGAGTCGGCGTCGACGTCGAGGTCGGGGTCGTCCAGCCGGGCGTGCAGGTCCTCGATCGAGTCGAACACGACCGCCCGGCCGCGGTGCCTGAGCAGGTGGGGGGAGGCGGCGGCGGGCTTGATCACCGCGCCGGAGGGTGCGAGGTTGCCGCGCAGCACGGCGATGCCGCCGTGCTCGACCAGCGGCTCGCGGCGCGGCCGGATGACCTCCGGGTCCCAGATCGGCGCGTCGTGCAGGTACTCGACCAGCGGCTTGCCGGTGACGGTGAGCGCGGTCGGGTCGAGCAGGTCGCGGACCTCGGAGAGGACGGCGAGGAACCCGCCGGCGCGGTGGAGGTCCTCCATGAGGAACCGCCCGGCGGGCAGCAGGTCGACCAGCACCGGGACACCGGATCCGATCCGGTCGAAGTCGTCCAGCGTCAGGTCGACGCCGAGGCGTCCGGCGATGGCCAGCAGGTGGACGACGGCGTTGGTGGACCCGCCGATCGCGGCCAGCGCCACGATCGCGTTCGCGAACGAGGCCTTGGTCAGGAGGGTGGACGGGCGGCGGTCGGCGGCGACCATCTCCACCACCAGCCGGCCGGTGCCGTGCGCGGCCTCCAGCAGCCGGCTGTCCGGGGCCGGGGTCCCGGCCAGGCCGGGGACGACGGCCCCCAGCGCCTCGGCGACCAGCGCCATCGTCGAGGCGGTGCCCATCGTGTTGCAGTGGCCGCGGCTGCGGATCATCGACGACTCCGAGCGGGTGAACGCCTCCTGGGACAGCGTCCCGGCCCGGACCTCCTCGGACAGGCGCCACACGTCGGTGCCGCAGCCGAGCGGGACGCCGCGGAAGGTCCCGGTGAGCATCGGCCCGCCGGGCACGACGACGGCGGGCAGGTCGACCGAGGCGGCGGCCATGAGCAGCGACGGGATCGTCTTGTCGCAGCCGCCGAGCAGCACGACGCCGTCGATCGGGTTGGCCCGGAGCATCTCCTCCGTGGCCATCGCGGCCATGTTGCGCCAGAGCATCGCGGTGGGCCGGACGTTGGTCTCGCCCAGGGAGACGACGGGCAGCTCGAGCGGGCTGCCGCCGGCCTCGTGGATGCCGTTGCGCACCGACGCGGCGACCTCGGTCAGGTGCGCGTTGCACGGCGTCAGGTCCGAGGCGGTGTTGGCGATGGCGATCTGCGGCCGGTCGAAGGCGTCGCCCGGTACGCCGCGGCGCATCCACGCGCGGTGGATGTAGGCGTTGCGGTCGTCCCCCGCGTACCACTGGGCGCTCCGGAGCTCCACGGCCGTCCGCCTTCCGACTGTCGACCCGACGGTCTAGCTTCTGGAACCCGATGGACGGTAACCACCCGGCCGCGGGAACGACAGCACCCGGCACGGGCAGCGGGGCCCGGCTCGGCGAGAGCCGGCTCGTCGGTTCCGACCGGGTGCCCGGCGTCCGCCTGGCGACCCGGACACACCCCTGACCTCCGCGGTCACCTCCGACGATCCCTGGAGTCCCCGCCCGTGCACCTCATGCGCATCGGCGCGCCCGGCGCCGAGAAGCCCGTCGCCCGCATCGACGACGCCACCTACGTCGACCTCTCCGACGTCACCCCCGACCTCGACGAGGCGTTCTTCGGCGGCGGTGGCCTCGACCGGATCCGTCCCGTCGTCGCCGAGCGGGCGGCCGCCGGCCGGGTGTCCCGGTTCGCCGGCGAGCGGATCGGCGCGCCGATCGCCCGCCCGCACCAGATCCTGTGCATCGGCCTGAACTACCGCGACCACGCCGCCGAGACCGGCCAGGCGGTGCCCGCCGAGCCGATCCTGTTCACCAAGTCGCCGAACACGCTCATCGGACCGGACGACGACGTGCGCATCCCGCGCGGCTCGACCAAGCCCGACTGGGAGGTCGAGCTGGGCGTCGTCATCGGGCGGCGCACCAGCTACCTGGACTCGGTCGAGGACGCCCGCGACGCGATCGCCGGCTACTGCGTCGTCAACGACGGCAGCGAGCGCGCCTTCCAGATGGAGCGCGGCGGCCAGTGGACCAAGGGCAAGTCCGCCGAGACCTTCAACCCGGCCGGTCCCTGGCTGGTCACCCCCGACGAGATCGACGACGTCCTCGCGCTGGACATGTGGCTGGACGTGAACGGCGTCCGCCGGCAGACCGGGAACACGAAGACGATGGTCTTCGACCCGTGGTCCGTCGTGCACCACCTGAGCCAGTTCATGGTCCTGGAGCCCGGGGACCTGATCGACACCGGCACCCCGCCCGGCGTGGGGATGGGGATGTCCCCGCAGGTCTGGCTGCAGCCCGGGGACGTCGTGGAGCTCGGCATCCAGGGGCTGGGCAGCCAGCGGCAGCGCGTGCTCGCCCCCCGGTGAGCGGACGCACGATGCGGGCCTTCGTGCTGACCGGGCCCGGCGAGGGGTCGGTGCAGGAGGTCCCGGCGCCGGTGGCGGTGCCCGGGGAGGTGGTCGTCGACGTCCACCGGGTCGGCGTGTGCGGCACCGACGTCGAGTTCTTCACCGGTGAGATGGCGTACCTGCACCAGGGGCACGCGTCGTACCCGCTGCGGCTGGGCCACGAGTGGGCGGGCACCGTGTCCGCCGTCGGCGACGGCGTCGACCGGTCGTGGCTCGGCCGCCGGGTCATGGGCGACACCATGCTCGGGTGCAGGACCTGCCGCCGCTGCCGCAAGGGCCACCAGCACGTCTGCGAGCACCGGCAGGAGGTCGGCGTCCGCGGCGGGCGGCACGGGGCGCTGGCCGAGCAGATCGCCGTCCCCGCCTGGTCGCTGCACCCGCTGCCGGACCCGGTGGACGACGTCCTCGGCGCCCTCGTCGAGCCCGGTGGCAACGCCCTGCGCGCGGCGCAGGCCGCCGACCCGCAGCCCGGCGACCGGGTCCTCGTCACCGGCCCCGGGACCATCGGGCTGCTCGTCGCGGTGTTCGCCCGTGCCGCAGGCGCCGAGGTGCACCTGCTGGGCCGCTCGGACAGCTCCCTCGGCTTCGCCCGGAGCCTCGGGTTCGAGCAGGCCTGGACCGAGGAGACGCTGCCGGACGTGCCCTTCGACGCCGTGGTGGAGGCCTCGAACGCGGTCCACCTGCCCGCGCGCGCCCTGGACCTGGTGGAGCCCGCCGGCCGGGTGGTCTACATCGGGCTGGCCGGCAGCCCCAGCACCGTCGACACCCGGACCCTGGCGCTCAAGGACGTGACGGCCGTCGGGATCCTCTCGGCCTCGCCCGGCCTGGACGCCACCATCGCCGCCTACGCGGGCGGTCGGGTCGACCCCCGGCCGCTCGTCGCCGCCACGGTCGGTCTCGAGCAGGTCGGGGCCGTGCTCGCGGGGGCGCGCGTCGAGGGCGCCGGCCCGGGACCCAAGATCCACGTCGACCCCAGGAGGTCCTGACATGGCCGAGTTCGACGGGCTGGTCGCGGTGGTCACCGGCGGCGGCAGCGGCATCGGGGCGGCCACCGCCCGGCTGCTGCAGGATCGCGGCGCGCGGGTCGCCGTCGTCGACCGCGACCCCGACGGCGCACCCGAGGGCGTGCTCGCCGTGCCGTGCGACGTCACCGACAGCGCCGCCGTCGACGCGGCCGTCGCGACGGTGGTCGAGCAGCTGGGCGGTGTGGACGTGCTGGTCAACAACGCCGGCATCGGGGCGACCGGGCACGTGGGGGAGAACGACGACGCCGAGTGGGCGCGGGTGCTCGACGTCAACGTCACCGGGATCGCCCGGGTGACCCGGGCGGCGCTGCCGCACCTGCGGCGGTCGGAGCACGCGGCCGTGGTGAACACGTGCTCGGCCGTCGCGTTCGTCGGCGTCCGGCAGCGCGCGCTCTACAGCGCGAGCAAGGGCGCGGTCCTCGCGCTCACGCTGGCCATGGCCGCCGATCACGTCGGTGAGGGGATCCGGGTCAACGCCGTCGCCCCGGGCACGGCCGACACCCCGTGGGTGGGCCGGCTGCTCGACGCCGCCGAGGACCCGGCCGCGGCCGCCGCGGCGCTGCGGGCCCGCCAGCCGCTGGGCCGCCTGGTGACCGCCGAGGAGGTCGCGCACGCGATCGTGTCGCTCGCGTCCCCGCTCGCCGCCTCGACGACGGGCACGGTCCTCCGGGTCGACGGCGGGATGACCAGCCTGCGGCTCTGACGGGACGGTCGCGCGCCGGTCCATCCCGGGAGCTCAGGCGGAGCTGTGCCTCCGGACGGCCGGCAGGACCGGCCGGTGGTCCTCCAGCTGGGGCAGGCCGGAGACGGCCACGGCCCCGACCAGTCCGACGGAGGGCACGACGACGGGAACGCGCCCCGTGCGCCGCGTCGTGCTGCAGGTCGTGCCCGTACACGTCCTCGAACGTCGTGCCGCGCTCCCGCCAGAGCTGCCCCACGGCGAGCGAGCTGGGCGCGCAGCGCTGCACGACCCGCACCTCGCGCTGGACCCAGTCGTCGTCCGTCGTCGCGCCGGGCAGCACCGCGTGGAACCCGACCCCGCCATCCCCGCTGGTGCACGACCGGCTGCTGTCCCGGGGCGTCCGGTGCTCACTGCGCGGCGACGACCTGCGGTTCGCGCCGCACCACTCCACCGACGACGCGGATCTGCGCCGGGCCGCGGGGAGCCTGCGCGACTGCTCGTCGTCGCACCCGCCACGTCGGCGCTGGTCAGGACGAGTGGCGCCAGCTCCGGCCGTCCCGGGCGATCAGGGAGCCCGCCTCGGGCGGACCCCACGTGGCTGCCTGGTACAGCGGGATGGGGCGCTCGTCCCGGGCCCAGAACTGCATCACCGGGTCGACGATGCGCCAGGACCGGCCGACCTCGTCGGCGCGGATGAACAGGGTGGGATCGCCGATCAGGGCGTCGAGGATGACGCGCTCGTAGGCGTCGGGCGACTGCTCCTCGAAGCTCTCGTAGGAGAAGTCCATCGAGGCCTTCTGCACGCGGAAGGCGTGGCCGGGCACCTTGGCGCCGAAGCGCAGGCTCAGACCCTCGTCGGGCTGCACGCGCACGATGAGGGCGTCGGGCTCGAGACCCGCCGCCGAACCGGGGAACAGCGGGAGCTGCGGTGGGCGGCGGAACTCGATGGCGACGTCGGTGATCCGGGCGGGGAGCCGCTTGCCGGTGCGCACGTAGACCGGGACGCCGGTCCAGCGCCAGTTCTGGACCTCCAGTCGCATCGCGACGAAGGTCTCGGTCGCGCTCAGCGGATCGACCCCGGGCTCCTCCCGGTACCCCGGCATCAGCTCCTCCCGGGTGCCGCCGCGGGTGTACTGCCCCCGCACCGCGTTCTCGGCGATCTCCGCGTCGCCGTCCAGCGTCCGGATCGCGCGCAGCAGCTTCACCTTCTCGTCGCGGATCGCCTCCGGGTGGAACGACGTGGGTGGCTCCATGAGGAACAGCGAGAGCACCTGGAGGACGTGGTTCTGCACGATGTCGCGCATCGCGCCGGTGGTCTCGTAGAAACCGCCCCGTTCGCCGACGCCCAGGGTCTCGGCGACGGTGATCTGCACGTTGTCGACCCACGTCCGGTTCCAGATCGGCTCGAAGATCGAGTTGGCGAACCGCAGCGCCAGCAGGTTCTGCACCGTCTCCTTGGCCAGGTAGTGGTCGATCCGGAAGACCTGTTCCTCGACGAACGCCGACGAGAGGTCGGCGTACAACTCCCGGGCGCTGGCCTCGTCCCAGCCGAACGGCTTCTCGACGACCACGCGGATGGCGCTGTCGCCGGCCGGCACGGACAGCCCCGCCTTGCCGAGGTTGACCGCGATCGGCCCGAACAGGCGCGGGGGCGTGGCGAGGTAGTACACCCGGTTCCCCGCGGTCCCGTGCCGGCCGTCGCACGTCGCGAGGACCTCGGCCAGGCGCTGGTAGGTGGCCGGGTCGTCGTAGTGGCCGCTCACGTAGCGGGCCGTCGCCGTCATGTCCTGCCACCGCGGGTTCCCCGCGGTGGGGGCGTCGCGGCGGCAGGCGTCCGCGAACTCGGCGTCGGTCATCGGCGTGCGGGCGACGCCGACGAGCGTCACCTCCGGGGGGAGCGCCCCGTAGCCAGCCAGCTCGGCGAGGGCGGGCAGGAGCTTGCGGGCGGTGAGGTCGCCCGAGGCGCCGAAGATCACCAGCGCGCAGGGCGGAGACCGACGACCCGTGTCGATGCTCATGTCCGGAGAGCATGCCCATCCCGGATGGCGATGGACAGGTCTCGGGGGGCGCCGGTGGGCGCGCCCGGTCCGAGCCGGACAGCTCCTCGGCCCCGTCGCCGGCCGCGGCGGCCGGCTCGGCGCGTACCCGAAGCAGCGACCCCCTCGGGCGGCCCACCTGCGCACCCCCGGAGGACCCACGGGAGCCCCGCGCGTTCCCAGGGCCGGCCCGGTGTCGCGCGACGATCGTCTGGACGGGCGGTGCGCCGGGCGCGGGTTCGCCTGCGGGCGAGTCCGCAGGGCGATCGTTCGCCTGCGGTCGTAGCCGACCGGCGATCCGCCGGTCACGCTCGCGTCGTGACCGCGTCACCGGTACAGCGGCCGCTGGACCACCGGCGGGCCGAGGCCTCGCGCAGCGCTGTCGCCGCGATCCGTGCGGCCGCTGCGGCCGCCGCGGAGGCGGCGCTGACCTACGACGACGTCGCGGGCGCCGCGGAGGCCGTCTGCAGCGCCGACCCGTCCGGGCCGCACCGCGACCGGGCAGCCCGCATGCGCCGGCGTGCCGAGGAGGAGCGGCGCGAGGCGCTGCGGATGTGGGCGCGGGCCGACGCGCTCGAGTCCGCCGCGCGCTGACCGGCGGTTCCCGGACAGGCGAACCGACACCCCCACGGTGCGCAGCCGCGGGCCCCTCGTCCGGCGGGGCCCGCGGGCGGCGGGTTCGCTGTTCGCGGGTGGCCGCGCGCGGTCGGTTCCTCGGACGAGCAGGACGCCGCTGAGCGCAGGCGGGGTGTTCCCGCGCGCGGCGCCCCAGGAGCAGGCAGCAGGGGCACGGGGTGGGCGCGATGGTCGAGAGCCGGGGGCACGCGCAGCGCGCGGGGCCGGGGACCCGGCCCGGGGTGGCGGCGCGGCGCGCCGCGGCCGAGCGGGCCCGGCGCTCCGCGGCCGAGCTCGTCGCCGAGGCCGGCGCCAGCCGGCAGCGGGCCGAGGCGCTGCGCCGGGGACTGGAGGCCCGCCGGCTGCGGGCCGCCGCGGACCGCGGTTCAGGTGCGCAGGGTGGCGCTGGGCAGCACGCCGTAGGCGGCGCGGTAGCGCTCGGTGAACCGGCTGGGCGTGAAGCCCCAGCGGGCGGCGACGGAGGTCACGGTCGTACCGCTGCCGGGGGTGGCGTCGCGTAGCTGCCGGTGCGCCTGTGCCAGGCGGACCGTGCGCAGGTACCCGCGGGGCGTGGTGTCCAGGTGCCGGCGGAAGGCCAGCTGCACCGCACGCGGGGTGACGCAGGCGGCCCGGGCGATGTCGGCGACGGAGATGTCGCGATGACAGTTGGCTTCAACGAACTCGGTCGCGCGGCGAAGCGTGCCCGGGTGTGCGTCGACGCTGTCCGCGGCGGCTGCTGGCGCCACGGCGGTGTTCGGGAAGATCGTCAGCGCGGTGGCGGCCAGCAGCCGCGCGGCCGGCCCGAGCAGCAGCGGCGAGGCGGCCGCCTCGGGGTCGGCGAGCAGGTCGTCGACGAACCGGGTGGTCTGACGCCAGCGTGCGGCGTCACCGGGGGCCGGCCGCATGGCCGTGAACTGCCACCGCCCGCCGGGCGCGGCGGCGCCGCGGGCCACGTCGGTGAGCAGTGCCTGCGGCAGGGTGACGGTGCGAGCCTGGGCCTTGTGGGTGCGACTGACGTCGGTGGACTGGGGATGGACGGCGATGTAGACGTCCCCCGGCGCGTAGCGGTCGGTGCTCTGTCCACGCTCGAGCCCGATGGTGCCCCGGATGACCGTGCTGATGACGACGTCGTCTCGGCCGTGGACGTCGAAGGTGATGTCGGCCGGCAGCGTGAGGTCGCAGAAGGTGAACGGACCGGGGTCGACCGTCCGCAGGTCCAGCAGCCAAGTGGCGTCGCGGGAGGCGTCCACCTGGAGGTGGCCGCTGTAGAGGGTGTCGAGGACTTCGCGTGCCTCGGCCGGGTCGCGGGTGCGGAACTCGGTGCGTCGGGGCGCTGTGGTAGTCGGGGCAGTCTCGGCGGTCATGACCTTCCCCTCGGGGCGTGTGCGGCCGCGGTGGTTCAGGTCCGCAGGGTGTGGGCGGGGGCCACCCCGTAGGCGGCGCGGTAGGCGGCGGCGAACCGGTCGGGCTTGGCGAATCCCCAGCGCAGCGCGATCGCCGCCACCGTGTCCCCGGCCGCCGGGTCGGCGGCCCGCAGCTCCCGGTGCGCGCCCTCCAGCCGCACCCGCCGCGCGTAGCCCATCGGGGACAGCCCGACGTGGCGGGCGAAGGCCAGCTGCAGCGCCCGCGGGCCCACCCCGGCGGCCCGGGCGACGTCGGTGACGGTGATCGGCAGCGAGGCGTGCGCGTCGATGAACGCCACCGCCCGGCGCACCACCGCCGGCGCCACCGCGCCGGCGCCGGGCAGGTGGTCCGACGTCATCGTGGTGTTCGGGAACGCCGCCAGCGCGGCCGCCGCCACCAGCTCGGCCAGGTGCGCGGCGACCAGCGGCTCGGCCAGCCCGCTGCCGGGGTCGGCCATCTCCCGGTGGACGAACCTCGACAGGCCCAACCACGTGCGGCGCATCGACTCGGACACCGGACTCAGCCCGTCGAACCGGACGTCGACCGCGGGCACCCCCAGCCGCTCCTCGGCCACCCGCTCGATCACCGCCAGCGGCAGCCGCACGATGCCCACGTCCACGTCGTCCCACACGTTCGTGAACGGCACGCCGGTCGGGCACCGGAACACCACGCCCGGTCGCGTGGTGACCTGGTCCCGGCCCGCCACGTACCGGCACCCACCGCTCACCGGACTGGCCACCACCAGGTCGCTCAGCGGAGCGACCGCGCAGCGCATGCCCGCGGTGAACCGCAGCCGGTCCGCGCTCACGTCGCCGGCCGTCGCCGACCGGATCTCGCAGGTGAACGACCCGCGGACGCCGGAGAACGCGAGCGGCCGCTCCGGGTGGTAGAGGTCGGTGAGCACGGCCTCGGCGACGTCCGGCTCCCGGATGGACAACTCGACGGCCTCAACGGGCATGACGCGCCTCCGGGGTGCGCGTTCCGCAAGGCCGTGGCTGGGCCGCCGCCGGCAGCGCCGGCCCCGCCGACCGTAGCCTCCGACACCCGCTGTGCGAAGCCTCTCGCCCGCCGGCGCAGTCGGTTCCACCCTGAGATCGGGCGCGGCCCCCGACTGCTCTCCGGGGCGGTCGACCACCACCAGGCCACCTCACTCGCCGGAGGCGGCGCCGAAGACGTCCGTTGCCTCGCGTGACACAGCGGGACCGGTGGCGGATCCGGATCGCCTCGTTTCGATACAGAGGCGTTGGTCCCTGTATCCGACAGGACCGCTCGGCCACGGTGGCGGCATGGCTGAGACCACGGCCGCCCCGGCCGGACACCTCCCGACGTCGGCGGACGCCTGCCCCGCCGTGCTCGACCCGGCCGGGCACGCTCCCGCCGACGGCGCCCGATGAGCTGCGCGCGAGCCCCGCACGGCCGGCACGCCGGCCGTCGGCGAGCCCCCGCGTGCTCCGGCGCGGCCGGCTGGGCTGTCGGTGCCGACGGTGTGCTCCCCGGCCCCCGCCCGGCCGCTGGGTCCCCGGGTGCCGGAGCGACGGCGGTCGGCCGGTTGCACGCGGTCGGACGGGCCGGTCGGGCGATCTGCTCGTCCCCGGTCGTTCCCCTGGATCCCCGGATCTGGACCTGGCCCGACTCCGCCGATCGCGTCCACCCGCTGTGCTGGACCTGCCTGGCCCTCACCCACGGGGCCGGCGACGGTCCCCACCGCTGAGCCGATGACCGTCGTCCTGAGCCTGCTGTCCCGGTGGTGGCGGATCCGGCAGCGCGTGCGGACCGTCCTCGCGGGAGCACCGACCCGCGGTGCCCTGGCCAACGCCCGCCGCGCCGTCGAGCGTGACGTCGAGGCCGCCGCCCAACGGGAGGAGGCCGCGCGAGCGGTCGCCCGGGCCGAGGCTCGGGCCGCCGAGCACCCCTCGGCTCCGCCGCGCCCCGTCCGCTCCCACTGAACCCCGCCCCCCGCCGGGACGTGGTCGGCCCGGCCGGCCGGTGTCCCCGTGCAGGTTCCTCGAGGGACGGGACCTCCTCCGGCGCCGGGCCTCCGGCCGGTCCGTGGATCCGGTGGCCCGGCGCCGGTGCGCCGGTTCCACCGCGCGGGCTCACCTGACCAGCAGTGCGATGGCGGCGTAGTGGCAGGTGGCGGCGGCGCACACGAACGCGTGGAAGACCTCGTGGTAGCCGAAGACCGACGGGAGCGGGTCGGGGCGGCGGCAGTGGTAGGCGACGGCGCCGGTGATGTAGAGCAGCCCGCCGGCGACGACGAGGGCCGCGGCCGGACCCCCGGCCGCGGCCCACAGGGCCGGGACCGCGAGCGCGTTGACGGCTCCCAGCGCGATGAACGCGCCTCCGACGAGCCACTCCGGCGCGTCCATGCGGGCCAGGCGGGCCCGGATCCCCAGGGCGGTGAGGGTCCACAGCAGGACCAGGCCCAGCCGGCCCCAGGTGCCGGTCACGGCGTGGAGGAACACCGGAGTCGCCGTCCCGGCGATCAACAGGAAGATCATCACGTGGTCGGCCCGCTGCAGGACCCGGGCGGCGACCGGCCCCCAGCTGCCCCGGTGGTACAGGGCACTGACGCCGAACAGCCCGCTGAGGCAGCCGGTGTAGATCCCGACGCCGATCACCGGCCCGCGGCCGTGGACGGCGACCCACAGCAGGGGGCCGGCGACGAGCGAGGCGGCGAACCACACCAGGTGCAGCCAGCCGCGCAGCAGGGGCTTGGCGTAGTAGATCGCGCGCCGCGCGTCGTAGTGCACCGTCGGACCGGTCGTGGCCTGGAGGTTCCCGTGGCCCGGCCGTCCGGCGGTCATGCGGGCAGACCCCGCCCGCGGCCGGCCTGCTCACCGGCCGGGGCGTCCCCGGACGCCGTCCCGGTCGTGCGCGTCGCGACGTCCACGGCTGGCCTTCCACGGTCCTGCAGGTGGGGAGCCGCGGGCACGAGCGGATGCGCAGCCGATGTCCATCGGTGCCCCGCCCTCACGTCGCGAAACCCGCGAGGAGACGGTGCGGGAGTCCGAGCACCCACGCGCCGGCCGGGCCGGGCAGCCACGCGGACGCCGGCCCGACCTCTCCCGCCGTCCCGGCTCGCACTCGCGCGAACGGGGGGGGGTCACCCGGCGTCCGGAGTTTGGGCACCCGTCGTTTGCGGGAGGTAGGGACCGCAGGCGGTCCCACCGTGCCGACGCGCGACGCCCGGGGCGGTTCGCCGCCCGGCCCCGGCGGACGGGGCCGGCGCCACCGACGGGTCGGGACGGGAGGAACGTGACGGTCGTCGGGGAGTTCCGGGCCGTGCTCGCCGAGCTGGCGGGGGAGCTGGCCGGTCCCGAGCTGTTGCCCGAGCGGCTGGCCCGCGCCTGCGCCCGGGTGCTGCCGGTCGACGGTGCGGGCATCGGGCTCTTCTTCGTCGACGGCCAACGGCTGCCGCTGGGCTCCAGTGACGCGGCGGCGGCGACGGCAGAGCGGCTGCAGTTCACGATCGGGGCGGGGCCGTGCCTGACGGCGCACGCCGAGGGCAGGCCCGTGGTGGCCGACGAGGCGACGATCCGGTCCCGGTGGCCGGCGTTCCACGACGGGCTGGTCACCAGCACCCCGATCCGCGGGGTCATCTCGCTGCCGTTGCACGGGGGACTGCGCGGCATCGGGGCGCTGGACCTGTACACGGTCCCGCCGAACGACGTGACGGCGTTGAGCCTGGCGCACGCGCTGGCGATCAGCGCCGAGGTGACCTCGGCGTTCCAGCAGCACAGCGAGGCGACGCGCGGCGAGAGCGGCGGGCCGGTGTGGCTGGACGCGCCGGCCGCCGGACGGCGGTCGGTCGTGTGGCGGGCCATGGGCTTCGTCAACGCCGGCCTCGAGGTCAGCAGCACCGACGCGCTGGCGCTGCTCCGGGCGCACGCCTACACCCGCGGCGGGGACCTCGACGAGCTCGCCCGGCGCGTCGTCGCGGGAGAGATCCCCCTGAGCGGCCTGCTCGACCGCGGCGGCGACCTCTAGCCCCAGCCGTCGCCGTCCTCGACGCGGCGATGCGCCCGCCCCGACGGAGAGCTGCGTACGCTCGGGTCCGGTCGTGGGAGCCACCCCGCGCCGACCGTGCGTCCGACCCCGGCGTGCCACGTCAGCGCGGGCTCCGAGGCGGAGTCCGCAACCGAGGTGCCCGCCCCGGTACAGCAGACCGGAGCCGTGCCGTGGACAGCAGCCAGGACCCCCACCCCGACGACGCTGCCCGGGCAGTCCGGCGCCGGGGGCGCCTCCCTGCTCCGGAGCTGTCGATGGAGGACCTGCTGCACACCGTGGCCGCGCTGGCCAGGACGGTGGTGCCCGGCGACACCGAGACGTCGGTGTCGCTGCTCGTCGACGACGTGCCCACCACGGTGATCGCCACCGGTCGGCTGGCCGTCGACGTCGACGAGGCGCAGTACGAGCGTGACCACGGGCCCTGCCTGCACGCCGCGCGCACCGGTGAGCTGGTCGAGGTCGCCGACACCCGCACCGACAGCCGGTGGCCGGACTACATGCCGCGAGCGGTCGCCCACGGCGCCCTGAGCTCGCTGTCCGTCCCGCTGGTGATCGACGCCGACCGCGGCGTCACCGGCGCGCTGAACATCTACGCCCGCGAGGCCCACGCCTTCGACGAGGGCGCCCGGGCCGCCGCCACCCGCCTGGGCCCGCACGCCGCGGCGGCGGCCGGTGACCTGCACTCGATGCAGAGCGCCCGCGCGATGGCCGACGACCTGCGGATCGGCCTGGAGGCCCGCGCGGTGGTCGACCAGGCTGCGGGCGTGCTGATGCAGCGGTTCGGGCTCACCGCCGACCAGGCGGTCCGGGCGCTGGTCCGGGCGTCGGCGGGCGCGGCCCGCCGGGTCCGCGACGTCACCCCCGACCCGGCGCGGACGGGGGAGCTGCCGGCCGGCCCGGCGGGTGGGGAGGGCTGACCGCCCCGGCGGCACCGGTCACCACCGCCGGATGCGCGCCGGCGTCCGGGCCGACCTGCGCGCGTGCGACACGATGACCTCGCGCGGCACGCCCCCACCGCGGCCGAGGAGGCTCCCATGACGCAGCAACGGCAGCGGGTCACCGAACTCCGCCTCGTGGTCACCGCGACGGACCACGAGGCCGCCGTCCGCTTCTTCCGCGACGTGCTGGGGCTGCCGCAGCAGGAGGCCCACGAGGCCCGGGGCGGCCACGTCGTCGTCCTCGACGCCGGGCGGGCGACGCTGGAGATCAACGACCCGGCCTACGCCGATTACATCGACGAGGTCGAGGTGGGACACCGCGTCCCGGGCCGGATCCGCGTCGCGTTCGAGGTACCCGACACCCGCGCCGCGACCGCGGACCTGGTCGGGGCCGGCGCGGAACTGGTCGCCGAGCCGACCCTCACCCCGTGGGACACGCTCAACTCCCGGCTCCACGGCCCGGAAGGGCTCCTGCTGACCGTCTTCGGCCCCGTGGAGGAGCAGCCGTAGCGTCCGGCCCCAGCGGCGGCTCCCGCGCCGTCGCCGGACGGTGGCCGCGCGGGCCCGCGGGGGTGCGTCCCGGCGGGCGCCGCCGCAGCGGGGGACCGGCGATCCGCGGATCGGCCGTCCCTGAACACGGGCGCCTCGCGCGGTGAGGCTGGGGTCCCCACGACCCGAGGAGCACCCGATGCCGCGCACCCGACCCGACATCTCCATCCCCGACCTCACCGGCCGCCGCGCCGTCGTCACGGGAGGCAGCGACGGCGTCGGCCTCGTGCTGGCCCGCCGGCTCGCCGCGGCCGGCGCCGAGGTGGTCCTGCCGGTCCGCAACCCGCGCAAGGGCGAGGCCGCGGTCGCCCGGATCCGCGCGCAGGTCCCGGACGCCGAGGTCTCCCTGCGCGACCTCGACCTGTCCTCCCTCGCCTCCGTCGCGGCGCTGGGCGAGACGCTGCGGGCCGAGGAGCGGCCGGTGCACCTGCTCGTCGCCAACGCCGGCGTCATGACGCCGCCGGAGCGGCAGACGACGGCCGACGGCTTCGAGCTGCAGTTCGGCACCAACCACCTGGGGCACGTCGCGCTCGTCGCCGCGCTGCTGCCGCTGCTGCGGGCCGGCCGGGCGCGGGTGACCTCGCAGACCAGCGTCGCGGCGCGCCGGGGGACGGTGAACTGGGACGACCCGAACCGGGAGCGGTCCTACGACGGGCAGCGCGCCTACGCCCAGTCCAAGGTCGCCGTCGGCCTGTTCGCCCTCGAGCTGCACCGGCGCAGCGCCGCCGGCGGCTGGGGGGTCACCAGCAACCTGGCGCATCCCGGGATCGCGCCGACCAGCCTGCTCGCGGCCCGGCCGGAGGTCGGCCGCGCCCGGGACACCACCGGGGTGCGGCTCGTCCGCGTGCTGTCCCGGCTGGGCCTCGCCGGGACCGCGGAGAGCGCGGCGCTGCCGGCTCTGCTCGCCGCGACGGCGCCGGACGCCGGCGGCCGGTTCTACGGCCCGGACGGTCCCGGCTCCGCCGCCGGCGCCCCCGCGGAGCAGGAGCCCTACCGCCCGGTGCGCGGTACCGGGGACGCCGAGCGGATGTGGCGCCTGTCCGAGCAGCTGACGGGGGTGTCCTTCCCCGCGGCCGCGCCCGACGGGGTGCGCCCCCTCCCGCGCTGACCGTCCCGGGGCGGCCCCCCACACCCCCGGGCGGCCCCGGGCCCCGGCACCCCCCCCCTGGCGCCGGACGGCCCCACCTGCACCAGCTACGCGC